>CAYMTG010000030.1:14908-17468 GCA_964393305.1 uncultured Ruminococcus sp. | reverse complement strand
ACGGGGGCAAAAGCCCCCGTTTTTTCATAAGCTTTTATCTGCTTTTCCTTTTAAGAAAGAAAATAAGAAATAAAGTGATTTTTTCTATTGAAATATCCCGAAAAATGTGATATAATCAATATATATGCAAAAAATACGGAGGAAAATGTGTTATGGACACTATGAAGGATATGAAAAGGACGTGTATGTGCGGCGAGACCACGCTTGAGATGGGCGAGGTCACGCTTGGCGGCTGGACTGCGAGAGTTCGCGACAAGGGTTCGCTTATTTTCATAGATCTGAGGGACAGGACGGGCATAGTTCAGCTCGTGTTCGATGAGACTACCGAGAAGTCGGTCTTCGAGAAGGCAAAGACCGTCCGCTCCGAGGACGTGCTTATGATAAAGGGCAAAGTGAGAGCCAGAGAAAAGGCAAATCCCGACCTTAAAACCGGAACCGTAGAGGTAACGCCCGCGGAGCTGCGTATTCTCTCCAAGGCACAGACGCCGCCCTTCGAGATAGTAAACGACAGCAAGACCAACGAGGAGCTGCGTCTGAAATACCGCTACCTCGATCTGCGCCGTCAGCCGCTTCAGGAAAATCTCATAATGCGTCACAATATCGCTAAGTGCGCACGTGAGTATTTTTACGAGAACGGCTTCCTCGAGATAGAAACGCCTATGATGATAAAATCCACGCCCGAGGGCGCGAGAGACTACATCGTGCCGTCGCGTATCCATAACGGCAAGTTTTACGCGCTGCCGCAGTCGCCGCAGATGTACAAGCAGCTGCTGATGATCTCGGGATTTGACAGATATATCCAGCTTGCGCGGTGCTTCCGCGACGAGGATCTCCGTGCGGACAGACAGCCGGAGTTCACGCAGATCGATCTTGAGATGTCGTTTGTGGATACGGACGACATTATGGAGATGCTTGAGGGCTTTGTAAAGCGCCTGTACAAGGAGATCCTGAATGTGGATATTCCAACTCCGCTGCCCCGTCTTACCTTTGATGAAGCTATGAGCCGTTTCGGCTCGGACAAGCCGGACACCCGCTTTGCGATGGAGATCACCGATATTTCGGAGACCGTCAAGGACACGGATTTTGTGGTATTCAAGAACGCGCTCGAAAGCGGCGGCTCGGTTCGCGGAATAGTAGCCAAGAACGCCGCCGACAAGCTCACCCGCAAGGAGATAGACAAGCTCGCCGAGTACGTTAAGGGAATAGGCGCTAAGGGACTGGCTTATATCCGTTGGGTGGAGGACGCCCCCAACTGCTCCTTCGCGAAGTTCCTCAAGGAGGGCGAGCAGGAGAAGATACTCTCCGCTCTCGGCTGCGAAAAGGGCGACGTGGCGCTTATCGTTGCGGATAAGAACAATGTAACGCTCCCCACGCTCGGCGCTTTGAGATTAAAGACCGCAAAGCAGCTGAATATCATACCCGATGGCTGGAACTTCTTGTGGATCACCGAGTTCCCGTTCTTTGAGCGGGACGAGGAGAGCGGCGAGTGGGTAGCTATGCACCACCCCTTCACCATGCCGCTCGACGAGCATATACAGTATCTCGATAACGATAAAGCCAAGGTTCGCGCCAAGTGCTACGACCTCGTGCTTAACGGCGTGGAGCTGCTTTCCGGCTCTATCCGCATAAATGACCCCGAGCTTCAGAAGCATATGTTCGAGATGCTGGGTCTTACGGAAGAGGAGATCAAGGCGAAGTTCGGATTTCTGGTTGACGCTTACAAGTACGCGGCTCCTCCTCACGGCGGCGCGGGCATTGGTCTGGACAGACTGGCGATGCTTATGTGCGGCACGGACAGCTTGAGGGACGTGATCGCGTTCCCGAAGCTGCAAAACGCTTCTGAGCCTATGAGTGAAGCTCCCGGCGAGGTGTCGCGGCAGCAGCTTGACGAGCTGGGGATCGCTGTTGTAAAGACCGAGGAGTGACAGCTTGCCGATAGGGGCATGATCTTAGAGGCAGCCTTCATTTTGTTTGGGAAAAAGAGGGGGATTTTTCATGAACAAGAAAGAATACAAGGCTCTGGCGTCAGCGGCGGCGGGAGGGGATGCCCGTGCGTTTTCCGGACTGTACGAGCTGGTGTACAAGTCGATGTATTATTCGGCGTTTTATTCGCTGAAAAACGACGCGGATACTATTGAGGCGGTGCTTGGCGCGGCGCGTGACGGTTTTCGCGCTGTGGGAAGGCTTCATACCGAGGACAGCTTCCGGTATTTTATGATGAAAACGCTCTGCGCCCGTATCAAGACGTTCTTCAAGGAGTACGGCGCGAATCCCGAAACGGACGATTTTATGATAGAGGCGAAAAGCGCGATGTTCGAGCTTGAAAACCGCGACCGTCTGTGCGCCGCCCTCTATATGGGAGGAAACTGCACTCCCGACGAGATAGCGATGTACACCGGTATGGCGAGAGGGACGGTGAAAAAGCGGCTCGGGCGGGCGCTGGACATATTGGATCTGGATTTAAAATAAGGTCACCTCTAAAAACCTTTAAGCCATCTCAATCGAGGACGCTTCTCGCGGAAAAACTATTAAAGTAACAAGTTAACAGACTAATGGGGGA
>CAYMTG010000030.1:0-14808 GCA_964393305.1 uncultured Ruminococcus sp. | reverse complement strand
GGACGCTTCTCGCGGAAAAACTATTAAAGTAACAAGTTAACAGACTAATGGGGGAAATATGACAGTAGGAAAAATGCGGCGTATCATGCTGAATAAGATAGTGCCCGAAAAGATTATTCCGCAGAATATCGTTGACTTACTGATGGACGAGAAGGCGGAGCTGGCGGAGATCGATGCCTTTACCTTCTTCAAGCGCCTTCGCGACTTGGGGGTGGGCAGCGCGGACTTCATTTATTTGCTTGAGGGATGCGGCGCTCCCGAGGAGGCGGTTCTCAAGATCAAGTCAAATCCCGCTATGAATTTGCAGGGACTGATACGCACGGTTGAGAGTGCGGGTATGACCTCAAAGGACTATATGCGTATCCTCTATACTGCGCGCCGGATCTGGGAGCACACCCTTACATCACGGCTTGATATGATGCAGTCGGATATGCCGGCGGAGGATACGTCCGAGGATAAGACAGACGATTTCTACGGATCCATTGAGGATCCTCCGGAACCCGATGAGTTCAAGGCTGCGTTTGACGCGGTCGTAAAGGAGGACGAAGTCTCCGAAAGCACCACGGGATTTTCATTGGGCGCAACCGAGGAGTTCGAGAGCCTGCTGAAAGGCAAAAGCGCGGCACCCGACCCGTCCCCATCCTTAGAGGACGCTGACCTTGACGCGGAGATTGCCGGCAGCGACGAGATAATCGACGAGTATCTGGACGAGCAGAACACGATTTCCCCCGCGTCTCCCGAGGATCTTAAGAAGGATACGAAGGATTTTGACGTTGAGATAAACTACGATTTGGAACCCTCCGATACCCTTGAGACCGTTCCCCCCTCCGGCTATAACGGCGATACCACGTCCATTATCAAGATAGACCGCGCAATGCTGGAGGAAAATCTCGCGAATATTGCGCGGAACGCGGGTCATCCGGATCCCGTCCCCGACTCCGATTATGACGAAGACAACGAAGACAGCGATGACAGCGATGACAACGATGATGTCGACGGCGGCGAGGACGTTCAAATGCCCGAGCAGAGTACTCGCGCTCCTATCGACGACCAATATGACGGCGATTACGACTATGTTCACGGCGGATCTCGGTATTACGCAGGAGAGCTTACCATCGCTCTGATGGGCGCGGTGATAGTGTTGGGGTTTGGCGTTGTGTCCGGCATACTCTTTGGAATGGAGCCGCTTGAGCCTATCACCTACGCGGCGGACGAAAACGAGATCTTCACCGAGATCTACTACGCTTACAATGAAAAGAACCCGGGCGGCGACAGCTTCTACCGATACAGCCTTCAGGATCTGACGGTGTTCGGCGATCTGCTGGTAGAGCGTGAAAGCTTCGGTACTTTAACCGACGGCGATAACGTCTACGTGCTCACTACCGAGCAAATTTCGGTGAACAGGTTTTCGGAGGGTTCGATGTCCCTAGTCGGGACTATCACCCCGCCCCAGAACACCGTCTTCGCCGACGTATCTCAGCTTTCCGACGGCGCGGTCATCGCCGCCTTTGACGGAGAGAGCTGCGGCTATATGAAGATAAGCGGCGGAAAATCCGTCTATACGGTAAAGCAGGATGGCAGCCTCACGGATTTTTACGCCGATGACAGCGAGGTGCATATCGGCTCTGTGTATACCCCTAAGTTCTATGCCGATACCGAGGTAAACGTATCGGATAAGGAGATCTATCTGCCAAAGATGGGCGTTGAATATACGTATATCGCGCCGCAGAAGGTCATCCCGTCCGGGACAAAGGGCTATTCCTACGGAGTTTCGGGTACTTATTCGGTGGAGAGCGGTATGACGCTCAGAGCCGACGCGGTGCTGGGCAATCCCGTGTATGCTTCGGGAGACGGCGTTTTCGCGGTAAACAGCGCCGAGGCGGGAATGCTGCTGCGGGTCGATTATACGAACGTCACTCCCGACGCTCCAACGCCCGAGGTTATCACTCTGGATTGCGGGAAGATGGTGAACGCGGCGTTTAACCGGAACGGCAGCGCGGTTTTTGAGAACGGTTCCATAGTGATCCGCGACAAGGAATTCAAAACGCAGTCCATGCTGCAAAATTTCTCATCAATACCCGAGTATATGAGCTTCAGCGGGGACGTGCTGCTTGCGGCGGATAAGGAAAAGGTGTTCCTCACCGTAGACTGCGGGAGCCTTGCAAACCCCGTTCCGGTGCAGTTAAAGTTGGTTAGGGGAAAGGTGAGCGGCGGCAGAGCGGTCACTATCGAGCAAACAGCCGAGGGAATACGCACGGCAAGCTATAAGCTGGACGGCTCCGGAAAGGCGGCTGTAGAGTATGAAAGCACGCGCTCTCTGAATGGCGAGCAGCGCGGAACGCTGAAATTCGGCGGTACAGCGGCCATAGTCGCTTCCGAAAGCCTTTGCGGAGTGTCGTACAGCTACTTTGACGGGGTATCGGTGATTTCCGAGTATGTGGTTTTAGGCAGTCCAATCAAGCGAACTGTGCTGTACGACGATAAAACGGGATTTGATATAGCGTTCATTCCCGACTCCGCGAGCGGTAAGATATATGCCCATTGTGCAAAGGGTTTAGTTGAAATCGAGGTCTGAACACTTGACATAATGCCTAAATTAGTGTATAATATAAAGGTCACCTCTGAAGACAGAGCATACAGAGCAGCCCGATAAGGAGGAGTGCTATGAACGATAAGAAGCGTGAAAGGATGATGCGCGTATTCCGCGTGATAGCTCTTATTCTCGCGGCGGCAATGATACTGGGACTAGTGCTTCGGTATTGATGGGTCAGGCAGGTAGGTTATGGGATTTTTTTACAACAACAACGCCGCGGGTCCGGGTGTTTCAAAGCACGAGCATAAAAAGCCGCTCGCCAGGTTCTGGGAGCTGTTCACCAATAAATTCTGGACGTTCTTCCTTATCAATATGGTGTATTTCGTGTTCTGTATACCGGTGGTCACGATAGGTCCCGCAACGGCGGCGCTCACCGCAATGATGCGGAACATCTATTTGGAGCGGCCGCAGTTCATACTCCACGATTTCTGGATCTTCTTCAAAAAGAATTTCAAGCAGTCGTTTGCGGTGGGAATTTTAGATATTGCCGCGATCGCGGGACTGGCGGTATCGCTTACCCTGTTCCCGTTGATTCCCGACGGAGAGACCGCCCTAAAGGTCTTCTTTGTGCTGGCTGTCGTAGCGGAGCTGCTCTTTTTGGTGATGAGCTTCTACATCTACCCGCAGATCGTGGCGCTTGATCTGAAGCTTATTCAGATCGTTGAAAATTCGCTTATTCTGATTTGCACTAACCCCTTGGGCGAGCTGATAGCTGCGGCGTGTATCGCGGGATATGTCGCGCTGTTCCTGACGATACCGCTTATCGCGGCGTCGATGATGCCGTTCGTGCCGTTGGCGTGGCTGGCGTTTATAACGTTCTTCTGCTGTTATCCGGCGGTGCAGAAGCACTTGATAGTGCCATATTATGAGAAGATCGGCGAGCGAAACCCGGAGATCCCCGAGTGGATGGAAGAGGATGATACCTCCCTGTTCAAGGATTCCGGCGGCAGGGACAAACCGATCAAAGTCGAGAGAAAAAAGCGCGGCAAAAAGGTTATCAAGTAACACTGTATCCTATGTATAGCTTTGCGGGATGCAGATTAAACGGTTTCATCAGCTTTCCCCGCCGCAGACCGGGAAAAAGCTACCGATACCGTAGAAACGAGGACAACATTATGAGTTCAAAAGTTATAGTCGGAACCCAGTGGGGCGATGAGGGCAAGGGTAAGGTAATAGACCTTATGGCGGCTAAGGCGGATCTTGTCGTCCGCTCCAGCGGCGGCAATAACGCGGGGCATACCGTGGTTCACGGAAACGACACCTACAAGCTCCACCTGCTCCCGTCCGGTATTCTCTATCCGGAGACTATCTGCCTTATCGGGAGCGGCGTGGTGGTAGACCCCGAGGTTCTTCTCGGCGAGATCTCCGAGATGAACGCGCATGGGGTTACCTGCGATAATCTTCGTATTGACGCCCGTGCCGACATTATTATGCCGTGGCACAGGGAGCTTGACCTGCTTGAAGAGGAATTCAAAAAAAATCAGACCGGTGTGAACGTCGGCACTACCGGACGCGGCATTGGTCCCTGCTACGCCGACAAGGCGGACAGAGTGGGCATACGTATGTACGACCTCACGCACCCCGAGTGCCTGAAAAAGCTCGTGAAGAACACGGGCGAACTGAAGAACCTTATCATCGGGAAGGTCTACGGCGGCAAGCCATTCGACCTTGACGCTGTTTTTGAGGAGTATAAGGCATACGGCGAAAAGCTCGCCAAGTATGTGACCGACGGCTCGGTGCTTACGTTTGAAGCGTACAAGGCGGGCAAAGAGGTACTCTTTGAGGGCGCGCAGGCAACGCTGCTTGATATAGATTTCGGCACTTACCCCTATGTGACCTCCTCCCACCCGATAGCGGGCGGCGCTTGCGTCGGCACGGGCATAGGTCCCAAGATGATAGACGAGGTAATAGGCGTAGGCAAGAGCTACACCACTCGCGTAGGAAACGGACCGTTCCCCACCGAGCTTCACGACAAGCTGGGCGATGACATCAGAAATAAGGGCGGCGAGTTCGGCGCTACCACCGGCAGACCCCGCAGAACGGGCTGGTTTGACGCGGTCATTATGCGTCACGCGGTGCGCGTAAACGGACTTACCGCGCTGGCTGTCAACAAGTTTGATACGTTAAGCGATCTCGGGGATCTTAAGGTATGCACGGCTTACAGGCGCTCGGACGGCACCATACTCAACGATTTTCCCGTGACGCTCGAGGAGCTTGCGGACTGCACTCCCATTTACGAGGAGATCGACGGCTACACCGGCGACATCTCCGGCTGCCGCAGGTTCGAGGAGCTTCCCGAAAAGTGCCGGGCATACGTAAAGCGCCTTGAGGAGCTGTGCGGCTGTCCTATCAGGATACTCGGCGTTGGAGCCGGCAACGATCAGGTGATCTTCCGCTGATGGATTCAATGAAGTTCCTGTTTATAGGAGACGTAGTCGGAAGGTGCGGCTGCGACGCGCTGGAGAAGGCTCTCCCGCTGCTTCGGCACGAGTATCGGGCGGATGCCGCCATTGTAAACGGCGAAAACAGCGCGGATGCCAACGGCATATCCGCGGCTTCTATGCGGCGTATCTTCGACGCGGGTGCGGACGTTATCACGACGGGCAATCATGCGTTCCATAGATCGGATATTCTCGATGAGCTTGAGCGCAATCCTCGGCTTATCCGTCCCGCAAATTACGGCGATGAAGCGGCGGGAAAAGGCGTGTGCTACCTCGACTTTGGCGGATGCGCGGCGGCGGTCGTAAATCTGATGGGGAATGCGTTTATGCCTCCCTGCGATAACCCGTTCAAGTGCGTTGACGGGCTTCTCAAGAATATCAAGGCGAATATAGTTATCGTGGATTTCCACGCGGAAGCTACCGCCGAAAAACGCGCTATGGGTATGTTCCTTGCGGGAAGAGTCTCGGCTGTGCTGGGAACCCATACCCACGTCCAGACCGCCGACGAGCGAATATCGGACGGCACGGCATACATCACCGATGTTGGAATGACAGGCGCGTATAACTCGGTGATCGGCACCGAAAAAAGCGTTGCTCTGGATCGCTTCTGCTCATATATTTACAGGAAGTCCGTGTTTGCCGGCGGCGAAGCGGAGCTTGGCGGGGTGTTCTTGGAGCTTGACAGCAAAAGCGGCAAATGCCTTAGGATAGAACGTATCAGAAGGATAATGCAGCTGTAGTTTTACATAAGGTCACCTCTGAAAAACCTTGTTTGAGAGAAAATCGGTTTTTAGAGGTCCCCAAAACATAGAGAGAGGAAACAGTAAAATGGAAGTAGTTAAGGTATCGGCACATTCTGTGCCAAAGTCGGTTGCGGGAGCAATCGCGGCGGTTATCCGCGAAAATGACGAGGTCGAAGTGCAGGCGGTCGGCGCGGGCGCGGCAAATCAGGCGGTGAAATCCATCGCTATTGCAAGAAGCTATATGGCGCTTGTGGGAGTAGATCTCATCTGTATTCCCGCGTTTACCACAGTTGAGATCGACGGTGAGGAGCGCACCGCGATGAAGTTCATCGTGGAGCCGAGATAGTCGGCGGTGGAAATTCTCCTGATAACGACAGGCGGCACTATCGCTTGTCCCGACACGGGCGAGGGCAGGACTCCCGTAAAGTCTGCGGAGAGCCTTCTTGCAAAGCTCGATGGTATCCCCGAAAAATGCGTGATTTCGTCGGTATCGCCGTTTTCGCTCGACAGCACCAATATGACCCCCGCGTGCTGGATAACCCTCGCGAAGCTCATTCACGAGAATTATGAGCGTTTCGATGGATTTGTGATAACGCACGGCACCGATACGCTGGGTTACGCTTCGGCGGCACTCTCCTGCCTTATTCGGGGGAGTGCGAAGCCGATAGTACTCACGGGCAGTATGCTTCCGATGGACGCGGAGAATACGGACGCAAAGCGCAATCTTGGGAATGCGCTTGCTTTTGCGTGCGACAGTCACGCGGCGGGAGTTTCGGTGGTTTTCGGGGAGTATGCTTACGATGGGCGGCGGGTATCCAAAATCCACAGCGTCGCGAAGCAGGCGTTTGAGAGCGTGAATTTCCCGCCTATCGCCCATTTTGGGGGAAACGGCATAACGTACACCGAGGGTCTTTCACAGCCGAACGGAGAGGTTTGTTTTTACGGCGAATTGGACGAACGGCTTGAGATAGTATTTCTCGTTCCGGGAGTAGAGCCGCCGCTTATCCGCGAGCAGACGCGGGCGGTGATAGTCCGGGGATTTGGCGCGGGAGGTCTCCCCGAAGTGGGCGGATATGACGACTGGCTCGCGGAATTGCTCTTGCGCGGGGTGTACGTCATTATGGGAACGCAAGTCCTTCGCGGAGGGAGCGACCTGTCCGTTTACGAGGTGGGCAGCAGACTTCCCGAACGTGTGATAGACGCGGGGCGAATGTCCATCGAGTACGCATCCATGAAAGCGATGTGGGCGCTGGCAAATTGCGAAAATTTTGATGATTTCAGGCAAAAATTTCTTAAAAATTAAGAAGTTTCCCTAAATCCACAAAAAATCGTTTCTATGTCCGCCTGTGTCCCGCGCATCTGGACACGGGCAGGTCGGAAAGATCGAAGTTCCCGGAACTGTTATCGAATACCGGTATATATGAATGAGAGGACGCATTTATGGAGTGTATTTCGGTCGAAAAGCTGAATTATATGGCAAAGACCCCAAGCGAGATCGTAGCGGACAGTGAGGAGCGTTACGCCGCCGAGATCTCCGAGGTCGCGGAGGCGATATTCGCGAACCGCGCCGAGCGCCCGATAGTGCTTATCTCGGGACCCTCCGGCTCGGGCAAGACCACCACTGCGGTGCGTGTCGCGGGTTCTTTGAATGAGTTGGGGTGCGCGGCGCACGTCATCAGCATGGACAATTATTTTCTGCCTATGTCGATGATGGAGAACGCTCGCGACGAGAACGGGAAGATAGATTTTGAAAGTCCGCTGCGTCTGGACGTAGATCTGTTCCGTGAGCATCTCGACAGGCTCTCCCGCTGCGAGGAGATAGATATTCCGGGCTTTGATTTCGCAAGGCAGGAGCGCGTAGCCGGTATGCCGCTGAAGCGTGAAAAGGGCGACGTGGTCATTCTCGAGGGAATTCACGCTCTGAACCCGCTGCTTACGGGCGAGAGCGACAGCTACACCACCCGTGTATACGTCAGCGTGAGGACGCGAATAGCACACGGCGACCGCTTGCTTCACCCGTCGAAGATACGCCTTATGCGCCGCCTTATCCGCGATAAGCTGTACAGAGGACGCGGGTTTCCCGAGACGATGGAGTTCTTCAAGTCGGTTGAGCGCGGCGAAAATCTGTACATAATGCCGTTCAAGCACCGTGCGGATTTCGATATTGATACATTTATCGGGTATGAGCCGCTGGTGTACCGCGACGTTCTTCTGCCCGGACTTGCCGAAGCGTCAAAGACCTACAAGGACTACGCAGATTACGCGGATATGGGTGAGTTCTTAAAGCTGCTCTCCCCGCTGGACAGAAAGCTGGTGCCGGATAATTCTCTGGTGCGCGAATTTATCGGAGCATGATTTTGGAAAAGTCCATCCCTTGATGGGGAGGACTTTTTTGCTGTTTTAAGAAGGCATAAGGGTTGACAAAAGGCGAAGATGGTGATATAATAAAACTGGAGAGTGGACGAATGAATGATAGAAATATTTCAAATGTTTATACAGGCATAAGGAATGAATTGCCGCTGACGTCGGACGAACGGGATTTTGTAACAAGATACTTAGCCGCTTTAAATGTTGATATGGATAAGGTTATTTTTACCGATGTTTACAGAACGGCATACAATGAAAAGTTTGATGCTTACATAATCGGAACCGATGTTAAGCCATTGGATAATGCAAAGTATGGTGTGAAAAACGCTAATCAGCGTATAAGTATTAAGGGTACGTTGGCTCACGAGGTTATAGGTCATAGGGAAGCACACATCAAGGCTTGGACACAGGTCGATGATGTTCTCGAAGAAGTTCAGGCAAGTATAAGAGCGGGACGGTTTGCCCCGGAACTCTCTGCTCCGGAACGGATAACACTTATTATGGATGCGCGTTCAAGACTTGGCAAAGGCAGACGGTTAAAAGACGTAAAGGGTTTTCTGCATATTGATAAGAGGTGATATTTATGGTAAAGGGTTCTGTATTTCGTCTTGGAACAGGATTTTTAGCTATGTGTTCCTGCGATGAGTGGGACAAAATGGAGAGAAACGCTATCGAGTCTGTCGTGTCGCATTATAAACGTATTTATTTCAAGAATTTTTCCGCTGATATAGTTGGATTTAGTGTTACGCGGTCTTGTTTCTCTGACGGTCATGATGTGGGCTTTGAAATAAAGAGCGATAGTCCGTTAAATCCTTTTGACGAACCTCAGGAAGTAACATTCAGCGAATGATACAGAACAAGCGCCCCGCATAAAGCAGGGCGCTTTAATTTGTCAAAAAGTCTCGAAACAGTGTATCATTCCAATTCAAACACACCGGTATACAGCTTGTAGTATTGTCCTTTTTCGGCGATGAGCTTGTCGTGCGAACCGCGTTCGATTATCCGACCGTGGTCAAGTACCATAATAACGTCGGAGTTCTTGACGGTGGAGAGCCTGTGGGCGATAACGAATACCGTGCGCCCCTTCATCAGCGCGTCCATACCCGCTTGAACGATGGCCTCCGTTCGGGTATCGATGGAGCTTGTCGCCTCGTCGAGTATCATAACGGGGGGATCCGCTACCGCCGCCCGGGCGATGGACAGCAGCTGCCGCTGACCCTGTGACAGCCCGCTGCCGCCGCCGTGAAGCACCGTGTTGTACCCCTCGGGGAGCATACGGATAAATCCGTCCGCGTTTGCGAGCTTGGCGGCGGCGATGCATTCCTCGTCCGTAGCGTCAGGCTTGCCGTAGCGCAGGTTATCCATGACCGTTCCCGTAAAGAGGTTTACGTCTTGCAGAACAATTCCCAGCGACCTGCGCAGATCCGCCTTCTTTATCTTGTTGATGTTGATGCCGTCGTAGCGGATCTTGCCGTCGTCGATGTCGTAGAACCGATTGATAAGATTGGTGATAGTCGTTTTTCCCGCGCCCGTAGCGCCCACAAACGCTATTTTCTGTCCCGGCTGGGCATACAGATCGATGTTGTGGAGGACGAGCTTGTCGGGGATATAGCCGAAATCCACGTCGTCCATCACAATATCGCCGCGAAGCTCGACATAGGTGGTGATGTTGGTTTCGGAGGACGGAACCTTCCACGCCCACATCTCGGTGTTTTTCTCGGTTTCGATAATATTGCCGTCGGCGTCCTTTTCGGCGTTCACCAGCGTTACAAAGCCGTCGTCCGTTTCCGGCTTCTCGTCAAGCAGCGTGAAGATGCGCTCCGCGCCCGCCATAGCCATAGCCACGGAGTTTATTTGCTGCGAGATCTGCCCGATAGGATTTATAAAGTTCCTCGACAGCAGCAGGAACGAGGCGATAGAGCCGAGCGTGAGCGTGTCTATTTTGAAACACGCGACGTTTGTGACTCCGTTTATCGCGAGATACCCGCCCGTGATCGCCAACACGACGTACAGCAGATAGCCAAGACAGTTATTGACCGGCATAAGAATGTTCGCGTAGGCGTTCGCCTTGCAGATATTCTCGCACAGGTCGGAGTTTTTGACGTCGAAAGCCTCCTTGGATTTGTCCTCGCGGCAGAAGATCTTGATGACGCGCTGACCGTTTATCATCTCCTCGATGTAGCCGTTGATGTTCGCCGTCGAGGTTTGCTGCGCCATAAAGTACTTGCCGGACTTTTTGGCGACGGTGGACGTTATCATCAGCATAAACACGAGGAAGACGATCACCGTAAGCGTCAGCCAGATCGACAGCGACAGCATTGAGCAGAACACCGCGATAATAGTGACAGCCGACGAGATAGCCTGAGGCACCGCCTGCGAGAGCATTTGCTGCATAGCGTCCGCGTCGTTGGTGTAGAAGCTCATCACGTCGCCGTGCGAGTGGGTGTCAAAGTAGCTTATGGGGAGCGACTGCATATGTGAGAACATATCGTCGCGGATCTTGCGGAGAACGCCCTGAGATACGGTCGCCATAATTCTTGAGTAAAACAGCGAGCTAAAAGCGCCCGCGGCGAACAGCACGGCTATCTTGCAGACCGCGCCGAGCAGTCCCGAGTATTCGGGGTTTTCCGCGCCCACAAGCGGGAGGATATAGTCGTCGATCAGCGTCTGAAGGAAGAGCGACGACGCTACCGACGCACCCGAAGTGATGAGAATACACAGTACCACCACGACAAGCCTCGGCGCGAACGGCTTCATATACGATAATAGCCGCTTGACCGTCCCTTTGCTGAATTTCACAGACACTCGCGCCCCTTTCGGCGGTCTCATACGAGGTTCAGCCATTGTCACTCACCTCCTCCGTTTTTTCGAGAGTGATTTTTTCGTCGGACTCGCTGTCCGAGCCTTTATTCTGAGAATCGTAGATCTCGGTGTATATGCCGCCCGCCTTGTACAGCTCGTCGGGAGTGCCGAATTCCACGATTTTTCCGTTATCCATAACGATTATCCTGTCCGCCTCGCATACGCTTGAAACGCGCTGCGCTATGATAAGCTTGGTGGTATCGGGTATCTCCTCGCGGAACGCCTTGCGGATAGCCGCGTCCGTCGCGGTGTCCACCGCCGAGGTGGAATCGTCCAGAATGAGTATTTTCGGCTTCTTGAGAAGAGCGCGCGCTATGCAAAGCCTCTGCTTCTGACCGCCGGAGACGTTGGTACCGCCCTGCTCGATGTAGGTGTCATACCCCTCGGTAAAGCTCTGAATGAACTCGTCCGCGCACGCCAGCCGACAGACCCGCTGAACCTCCTCGTCGGAAGCGTTCTCGTCGCCCCAGCGGATATTTTCCGATACCGTGCCGCTGAACAGCACGTTCTTCTGGAGAACCATCGCAACGCCGCTGCGGAGCGCCTCGATATTGTAGTCGCGGACGTTCTCGCCGCCTACCAGCACCTCGCCCTCGGCGGTGTCATACAGGCGCGGTATCATCTGTACAAGCGTGGATTTTGAAGAACCCGTGCCGCCGATAATTCCGATAGTCTCGCCCGAATTGATTTTCAGGTTGATGTGGTCGAGGGCGCTGCTTTCGGCAGTCGCGTAGTATTTGAACGAAACGTTCTTGAATTCGATCGAGCCGTCCTTTACCTCCGTAAGATTGCGTTCGCCGTCGGTGATGTCGCTGCGTTCGTTCAGCACCTCGCATATACGGTCGGCGCTCGCCTTACTCATCGTAAACATTACGAACAGCATTGAGAGCATCATCAGGCTCATGAGAATTTGCGTCGTGTAGGTGAACAGGGACAAAAGGCTGCCCGTAGTAAGACCGAGCGCCTCGTTGTTTCCGCTTGCGACTATCTCATGCGCGCCGAACCACGAGATCAGGATAATGCAGGCATACACGGAGATCTGCATTGCGGGCGCGTTGAAAGCCACCGTCTTTTCCGCCTTGCTGAACAGGGCGAAGATACGCTCGGACACGCTGCGGAATTTCTTCTTTTCGTGTTCCTCGCGGACGAAGCTCTTGACCACACGTATTCCGCGCACGTTCTCCTCAACGACCTCGTTCAGGTCGTCATACGCGGTAAATGTCTTTCGGAAAACCGGGAACGCGGTCTTTATGATGATAGCCAGCACTATCACAAGGAACGGTATTACTGCCAGATAAATCATAGACAGCTTGCGGCTTGTGTTAAACGAGAACACAAACGCGAAAATCAGCATAGCCGGCGATCTGAACGCCGCTCGTATCAGCATCTGGAACGCCATCTGCACACGCTGAACGTCCGTGGTAAGCCTTGTTACCAGACCGGCGGGTGAGAACTTATCGATGTTCGAGAACGAGTAGCTCTGGATATTGTAGTACATATCCTCTCTCAGGTTTCTCGCGAAGCGCGAGCTTGCCCGTGAAGCCGTATACCCCGCCATTGCCCCGAAAAACAGCGTTAAAAGCGTCTGCGCCGCGAGTATAACGCCGTACTTTACAACAACGTCCATATTGCCCGGGTTGATACCGTCGTCTATAAGGCGCGACATCACCTTCGGAATGGAAATTTCCAGCAGCGACTCCAGCATCACGAAGATGGGCGTGAGAATAGCGGGAACTTTCGCGTCGCGGACAGCCTTTGCTAGGGTTTTGATCATTCTATCACTTCTTCCTTTGTATTATCGCTGCGCGGCGGTATCTCGTCCTAATATCCGAGACGGCCGACCGGAACGATATATACTATATGATAAATCAATTAAAAATTTTTGTCAAGTGCTTTTTTGTGAAAACTCTGTGAAAATAAATTCGCGATTTTCGGAAAACCTATTGAAAAATTCGGAGTATTGTGGTATAATAAAAAGGATATGCGGGAGTATTCGGCTTATTCCCACCACCCTTGCCCCCGAACCACTATTTTTTTAGGAGGAACTTCTAATGTATAAGATAGTCAGAAAGAAAGCGCTTAACCCCACCGTCACGCTTATGGAGGTGGACGCGCCCTTGGTTGCCCGTAAGGCGGAGCCGGGACAGTTCATCATTCTGCGCGTGGACGAGGACGGCGAACGTATCCCGCTTACCGTCGCGGATTTTGACCGCGAAAAGGGAACGATCACCATCATTTTCCAGATAGTGGGAGCCGCTACCGAAAAGCTCAATCACCTTAACGAGGGCGAGTGCATCCACGATTTCGTAGGTCCCCTCGGGGTCGCTTCCCACACGGAGGGACTTAAGAAGGTAGCCGTTGTGGGCGGCGGCGTTGGCTGCGCTATCGCGTACCCCATCGCCAAGAAGCTCCACAAGCTCGGCTGCGAGGTTCATTCGATCGTCGGCTTCAGAAACAAGGATCTCGTTATCCTTGAGGACGAGTTCAAGGCTGTTTCCGACGAGCTTAAGATGATGACCGACGACGGTTCTTACGGGACAAAGGGTCTCGTAACGGACGCGCTCAAATCGCTTATTGACGCGGGTAATCGGTACGACGAGGTCATCGCGATAGGCCCGCTTATTATGATGAAGTTCGTGTGCAAGCTCACCAAGGAATACGGCATTAAGACCGTTGTTTCCATGAATCCCATTATGATTGACGGTACGGGAATGTGCGGCGGCTGCCGTCTCACGGTCGGCGGCGAAACAAAGTTCGCGTGCGTGGACGGTCCCGATTTTGACGGTCATCTCGTGGATTTCGACGAGGCTATGGAGCGCGGGTCGATGTACAGGGAATTCGAGCAGCATAAGCGCGAGGAAGTCTGCAATTTGTTCAAGGGGGTACAGTGAAATGCCTAATATGAGTTTGAAGAAGAATGAAATGCCCGTTCAGGAGCCGAATGTCCGCAGCAGGAACTTCAGCGAGGTCGCGCTCGGCTACACCGAGGAACAGGCGCTTGACGAGGCGGAGCGCTGCCTGAATTGCAAGAACAAGCCCTGCGTCGGCGGTTGCCCTGTATCTATAGATATTCCCGCGTTTATCGAAAAGATACGCGAGAAGGATTTCGAGGGCGCGTATGATATTATTTCGGAGAGCAGCTCGCTGCCCGCTGTTTGCGGCAGAGTCTGTCCGCAGGAAACGCAGTGCGAGAGCAAGTGCGTTCGCGGTATCAAGGGCGAGCCGGTAGCTATCGGAAGACTTGAGCGTTTCGTTGCCGACCGGCACAACGAGAATTTCACGGGAGCGCCGAAAGCTCCCGCAAAGAACGGTCATAAGTGCGCGATAATCGGTGCTGGTCCCTCGGGACTTACCTGCGCGGGCGATCTCGCGAAGATGGGTTATGACGTAACGGTATTCGAGGCGCTGCACCTCGCGGGCGGCGTGCTTGTATACGGAATACCGGAGTTCAGACTGCCCAAGGCTATCGTTCAGCGGGAGGTGGATAACCTTAAGGCGCTGGGCGTTACCATCAACACCAACGTGGTAATAGGAAGAACGATCGAGATCGACGAGCTGTTTGACGAGGGCTACGAGGCGGTGTTCATTGGCTCGGGCGCGGGTCTGCCGAGATTTATGAATATCCCGGGCGAGAACCTCAAGGGCGTGTATTCCGCGAACGAGTTTCTCACCAGAGTAAACCTTATGAAGGCATACAAGGAAGGCTCGGATACACCTATTAAGAAGAATACCTCCGTTGCGGTAGTGGGCGGCGGAAACGTCGCGATGGACGCGGCGCGCTGCGCGAAGCGTCTCGGCGCGG
>CAYMTG010000029.1:0-17792 GCA_964393305.1 uncultured Ruminococcus sp. | reverse complement strand
TTTAATTCCAAGGTCAAGACGTACCGGAATTTTTCTCGGCTCGCTCGCGTTCCGCCTGCGGGATACGCAGATAGCTCGGCATCAGCGCGTCCGGAGAGATACGCGGCTTTCCCGCCGCCGCGAAGCACACTCCGCTCCCCCGCTGATACCGCAGAAGCGGCGGCGCAAGCTGCGCGAAATTTCCGCCCGACGCCCCGAACTCGCGGTACGCAAGCTGCGCGCCGTCCCCCGCGAGGAACAGCTTCTCCTTAAGCCGCGAAACCTCCGCGAATAGCTCCTCGACCGAGATCGCCCTATCCTCGCAGAGCCGCGTTATTATGCCGTTTTCCGACTTGAAAAGCGCGTTGTAGACCTGCTTTCGCCTTGCGTCCATGCAGGCGCAGATAATACCGTCAAGCTCACGGAAATTCTGTGCGACAGCCTCAAGCGTGGACACCGAAACGCACGGAAGCCCGGCTCCCGCGCACATTCCCTTGACGCAGGAAATCCCTATACGCAGTCCCGTAAACGAACCGGGACCGGCAGTGACGGCAACGCTCTCCATATCAGGAAGCGCAAGTCCCGCGCCGCGCAGCATATCCCGCACCATAGGGAGCAGCGTTTCGGAGTGGGTGTGCGCGGTGTTGAGAAACTGCTCCGCGACTATCTTGTCGCCGTCGCACACGGCGCAGCTCGCTGTGATCGCGGAGCTGTCTATTCCTAAAATCATAATTACCCTCTCTGTTATGCGTCCTGTCCTAATGCGGAAACGCTTATTTTACGCGAATTTTCGCCCGTCTTCTCGATACGCACGGTGTAGACGGCGCGTTTTCCGTCGTCCAGCTCGGCGGCAAGACCCGGAATATTCTCGCTCCACTCAGCAACGATAATGCCTCCGCGCTCGGGGTAATCGAAGAACCCTATCGAGTACAAATCGTCGAAGCTCTCCAAACGGTACAAGTCAAAATGGAAGAGCGAAATCTTTCCCTCGTACTCGTTTACAAGCGCGAAGGTAGGGCTGGTGACAGGCTCTTCAACGCCGAGCGCGCCCCCTATTCCCTTGGTGAACGCTGTCTTTCCCGCGCCGAGGTCGCCCTCGTACAGCACGACATCACCCGCCTTGAGCGTTTTCGCGAAATCGAAGGCTATCCTATACGTCTCCTCCGCGCTGTCGGAGGTGTATTCCCGCGTCATCATCAGAAAAGTCCCGTAATAACGCCGTTTTCATCAACGTCAATGCTGTTTGCCGCGGGAACCTTCGGCAGTCCCGGCATAGTCATAATATCGCCCGTATACACAACGACAAATCCCGCGCCGCTGCTTGCCGCGACATTGCTTACGGTGATGGAGAAGTTCTCTGGTTTGCCGAGCTTGGCGGGGTCGTCCGACAGCGAATACTGCGTTTTCGCAATACAGACAGGCACCTTGTCAAGACCTAACGCCTCGATCTCCTTTATCGCCTTCTCCGCCTTGGCGGTATAGACTACACCGTCAGCGCGGTAGATGTTCTTCGCGATAATCTCGATTTTCTCCTTGAGGGGGAGCTTTTCGTCGTAAAGCGGCTTGAAGTCGCTCTTTTCGTTCTCGCAAGCGTCAACGACGGCGTTCGCCAGCTCGACAGCGCCCTCGCCGCCCTTCAGGAACACGTCGGAGAACGCCACACGCGCTCCCTTCTCCGCGCAATATTCGCGGACAGTCTGAATTTCAGCCTCGGTATCTGTCTCAAAATGGTTGATAGCCACAACTACCGGCACTCCGTAACGGCGCATATTCTCAATATGAACGCCGAGATTGACGATACCTTTCTTGAGAGCGGGGACGTTCTCGGTCTTGAGATCCGCCTTCGCGACGCCGCCGTTGTACTTGAGAGCGCGTATGGTCGCCACCAGCACAATACACGAGGGCTTCAATCCCGCAAAACGGCACTTGATATCGAGAAATTTCTCCGCGCCGAGGTCAGAGCCGAAGCCCGCCTCCGTCACCGCATAGTCCGCGAGCTTCAGCGCGAGCTTGGTCGCACGGACAGAGTTGCAGCCGTGCGCGATGTTCGCGAAAGGACCGCCGTGGATAAGAGCGGGGTTGTTCTCCAGAGTCTGCACGAGATTCGGGTTAACGGCTTCCTTAAGCAGCGCGGTCATAGAGCCTACCGCCTTGAGATCCCGTGCGAACACGGGCTTTCCCGAGTTGGTGTAGGCTACGAGGATATTTCCGAGCCGCTTCTTGAGGTCGGCAAGGTCGGAAGACAGACACAGTATCGCCATAATCTCGGACGCTACCGTTATCTGGAAATGATCCTCACGCGGCACACCGTTCATCTTGCCGCCCATTCCCACAACGCAGTTGCGCAGCGCCCTGTCGTTCATATCCAGGCACCGCTTCATCAGAATACGGCGCACGTCTATATCCAGCTCGTTGCCCTGCTGAATGTGATTGTCGATGATGGCGCAGAGCAGATTATTTGCCGCTGTTATCGCGTGCATATCGCCCGTAAAATGGAGATTGATGTCCTCCATGGGGACTACCTGAGCGTAACCGCCGCCCGCAGCGCCGCCCTTTACTCCGAATACGGGTCCTAACGACGGCTCGCGCAGCGCGAGACAGGTCTTTTTGCCGATTTTATTCATACCGTCGCACAATCCCACGGAAGTGGTGGTCTTACCCTCGCCTGCGGGGGTGGGGTTGATAGCCGTCACAAGGATCAGCTTGCCGTCGGGGTTGTTAGCCGTTCTGTTGATAAGCGACTGTGACAGCTTCGCCTTGTAATGACCGTAAGGCTCTATCTCCTCGTCGGAAATGCCGAGCTTATGAGCGATCTCGCCCACCTTGAGCATTTTCGCGTTCTGAGCAATTTCAATATCAGAAAGCATAATGTTTCCTCCTTCAATAAGGGGCTTTGCCCCGTCATTTAGCGTGGTCAAATGGAACCCGCCGCCTTAGATCCGGAGCGTCCGGTGCGACCGGAGCGTCCGGTGCGACCGGAGCGTCCGGTGCGAGCGGGGGACATCTTCGCCTAAGATCACCTCTAAATTATATATTACAGTTTGATCTGATCTATATTATCCGTCATAATCCCCGCCTGCGGGATGGTCTTTATACGGAAACGCTCCACGTCCTCGGAAGGCTCGTTTATCTGCTTCACCGACGCAAGCTCCGTCTTGGTGAGACGCATTACCTGAACACCCTGCGTATCGCGTGCCGACTTCGCCAACACCAGCGCGGAATTGAACACGATCGCCTTGCCCGCCGCCGATTGCAGCATAAAGTCCGCTTCTCCTTCGATAACGAACATTCCCACTACCTCGGACAGGTCGGAATACGCATTTTGCAGCTTACGGCGCTTGGTTTTCGTTTCAAAGCTCGACAACGGCACCTTCGCGCACTTGCCGTTCTTGAAGAAGATCACAAGCGTCTCGGTGAATTTCTCCGTTACCGCCATAAACACGGGCAGCTCGCCCTCGTCCATGCCCAGCTTTGCCGCAACGAAATCGCCCATCACGCTCGCCTTTATCTCGGGAAAATCCGAGCAGCGCGACTTGTAGCACTGATACCTATTGGTGAAGAACAGCAGCTCACTGCTGCTCGATACCTCCGCCGAGTAGATAATCTCGTCGTTTTCCTTGAGCTTCTGCTCGCCGCTCATTCTGAGCGACTTGGGGGTTATCTGCTTGAAGTAGCCCTCACGTGTAAAGAAGACATTCACGGGGTAACCCTCGGGCTGCTCTTCCTCGACTACCGCTTCTTCAACAACATCATACAGGAACATAGTGCGGCGCGGCTGAGCGTACTTTTCGGAAATCTCCTTTAACTCGCTGATAATCAGCTTATCGATTTTCTTGGGAGAATTGAGAATATCCTCCATCTCTTCTATTTCCTTGGAAAGAGAATCGGTTTCCTCTGTGCGCTTAAGGATATATTCGCGGTTGATATGACGAAGCTTTATCTCCGCGACGTACTCCGCCTGAACCTCGTCAATGCCAAATCCCACCATCAGGTTGGGTACTACCTCCGCTTCCTCGTCGGTCTCGCGTATGATCTGAATGGCGTAGTCTATGTCAAGCAAAATCTTCTTCAAGCCGAGCAGCAGATGGAGCTTTTCCTTTTTCTTGTTGAGGTCGAAGTAAATTCTCCGCTTTACGCACTGTCGGCGGAACTCCGTCCACTCGCTGAGTATCTCGTAAACGCCCATTACGCGGGGGGTTCCCGCTATCAGGATGTTGAAGTTACAATTGAAATTATCCTGCAAAGGGGTCAGCCGAAACAGCTTCTGCATAACAGCGTCCGGGTCATAGCCTTTTTTCAGGTCGAACGCAAGCCGAAGACCGCTCAGATCGGTTTCGTCGCGGGCATCGGAGATCTCCCTTATTTTTCCGTCCTTTATCAGCTCCCCAAGCTTATCGATAATCGCTTCCACCGTTGTTGTGGGAGGGATCTGCGTGACCTCGATACAGCGGGCTTCCTTGTCGAAATTATACTTCGCACGCACCTTTACCGCGCCCAAACCCGTGCGGTAGATCTTCTCCATCTCGGCTTCATCGTACAGGATATAGCCGCCGCCCGCAAAATCAGGACCCTTCAGTGTGGAAAGCGCGTTATGACCGGGGTCTTTAATAAGCGAGATCGCAGTCTCGCATACCTCCGCAAGATTAAATGAGCATATAGTACTTGCCATTGAAACGGCGATACCCATATTGGAATTGACGAGAATGGACGGAAACCGCACCGGAAACAGCGTCGGCTCAACGGTGGTGTTGTCGTAGTTGGGTACCATATCCACCGCGTCCTTATCTATTTCCGCGAACAGCTCCGCGCTTATATTCTCAAGCCTCGCCTCGGTGTATCGCGGTGCGGCGTAAGCCATATCACGCGAATACGCCTTGCCGAAATTGCCCTTGCTGTCCACATACGGGTGAAGCAGCGCCTCGTTTCCGCGTGCCAGACGCACCATTGTCTCATAGATCGCCGCGTCGCCGTGCGGGTTGAGATGCATGGTCTGACCGACGATATTCGCGGACTTGGTACGCGCACCTGTGAGCAGTCCCATCTTGTACATCGTGTAGAGCAGCTTTCTGTGAGATGGCTTGAAGCCGTCTATCTCGGGCAGCGCTCTTGACACGATAACGCTCATCGCGTAAGGCATATAGTTCTCTTCGAGAGTAGTTACTATATTAGTTTCTACAACGGTACCCGAGCCTTCTATATAAGCGTCTCTGGCTTTTGGCTCGGTCTTTTTTGTGACTTTTTTCTTCAACTGGATTGCTCCTTGTCTATTGTACTAGAGTTTAAGACAGATCGGCAGCGTCAAGATAACGGCTGCCGTTCTCCCCGATAAATTTCTTTCTTCCCGCGAGATCATCGCCTAGCAGCACGTCGAACATCGTTTTGGTCTGCTCCGCGTCCGCCGGCGTTACCTTGATAAGCCGCCTTGTTTCGGGATTCATCGTGGTAAGGGACATCATATCGGGGTCGTTCTCACCGAGTCCTTTCGAGCGCTGGATAGTGTACTTCTTATCGCCCACCATATCGAGGATCTTCGTTTTCTCGGCCTCGGTATACGCGAAATAGGTCTTGTCCTTGGTGTTTATCTCGTAAAGCGGAGACTCCGCGATATACACAAACCCTTTCTCGATCAATGTGGGGCAAAGCTCCTGTATCATCGTGAGTATCAGCGTGCGTATCTGGAAGCCGTCCACGTCGGCATCGGTACAGATCACTACCTTGCTCCAGCGGAGATTGTCGATATTGAAGGAATTAAGGTTCTTATTCGCCTTTGACTTCATCTCAACGCCGCAGCCGAGGACTTTTATCAGATTGGTGATGATCTCGCTCTTGAAAATCTTGTCGGGACTTGCTTTCAGGCAGTTGAGAATCTTTCCGCGCACGGGAATGACCGCCTGAAACTCCGCGTCGCGTGCGAGCTTTACCGAACCAAGCGCCGAATCGCCCTCCACGATATACACCTCGCGGCGGGTAACGTCACGTGTCCGGCAGTCCACGAACTTATCAATGCGGTTGGTGATGTCGATCTTCTGGGTGAGGTTAGCGATCGAAGCGGAGCGCACCTTCTCGGCGTTCTCACGCGAACGTTTGTTGATAAGCACCCGCTCCGCGATCTTCACCGCCTCGTCGGGGTTCTCAATAAAGTACACCTCAAGACCGTGCTTGAGCCAATCGGTCATAGCGTCCTTGATGAATACGTTGGTTACCGCCTTTTTCGTTTGGTTGGCGTAGCTCGCCTGCGTAGAGAAGTTCGACGAGATGAACACCAGACAATCCGCGACGTCGTCCCACTTTATCGCCTTTTCGCCTTTATTGTACTTGTTGTTGCTCTTGAGATACGCGTCTATCTGCGAGAGGAACGCACGTTTCATCGCGTCGTCGGGCGAGCCGCCATGCTCCAGCCACGAGGAGTTGTGGTAATGCTCCACGAAGTGCGTCTCCTTGGAGAACACAAATGCCGCGTTCAGCTTGAGCTTGTACTCCTCCTTGTCCTCACGATCCTTACCCTGACGCTGAGTGTGCCAGTACTGCGGCGTGGTGAGGGAATTCTCGCCGACTACCTCCTTGAGATAGTCGAAAATCCCGTCCATGTAGCAGAAGGTCTTTTCGTCGGTTGTGCCGTCTTCGTTCTCGATAATCCTGAGGAATTCGATACCGCCGTTTACCACAGCCTGACGGCGGAGCATATCGTCAACGTACTCCGAGCCGATGTCAATATCGGTAAAAACCTCCAGATCGGGTTTCCAATGGATCTTCGTGCCGGTCTCCTTGGACTTGGACTTCACAAAACCCTTTTCGTTCTGATTGAGGGTGACGTTAAAGCCTTTCTCAAAGCGCAGATCGTACTGCCATGTGCCGTTCCGGCTTACGACCTCCATATACTCGGAGGCGAACTGTGTAGCGCACAGTCCCAGACCGTTCAGACCCAGCGCGAAAGAGTAGTTTTCGCCCGTGTTGTTGTCGTACTTGCCGCCCGCGTACAGCGTGCAGAACGCAAGCTCCCAGTTGTACTTGTCCTCGCCCTTGTTGAAGTCGATCGGGATCCCGCGCCCGAAGTCCTCAACGGTGATGGACTTATCCGCGTGAAGCGTGATGATGATCCGCTTGCCGTAACCCTCGCGAGCCTCGTCGATCGAGTTGGAGATGATCTCGAATACCGAGTGGCGGCAGCCCTCCACGCTGTCCGAGCCGAATATTACCGCCGGGCGCAGCCGGACTTGATCCGGTCCCTTAAGCGCCTTAAGATCGTTGTAGGTTGTAGTTGTATCCTTTGCCATTTGTTTATTTCACCTGTTCTGAATTTTCTTTCGGGGAAATCACTGCTTCCCGCCGTAGAAGGGTTCCTGTCTGTTTCCCGCCGCGTACTGTGCGCAGTTCACGTCCAGAACCGTGCGTATGGGATCTATCAGCGAGTTCTCGTACTGAGTTTTCCACTGCGGTTCCCACTGCATCCTCCCGTTCCCGTCGAGGCTGTCGACCGTGTCGCCGCTCTTTATCGGGAACTCGTTTTCAAACTGATAGTCCGCTATGTTGTAGACATAGTTTACCACATGATCGGGTTTCATCCCGTGAAAATGCACCTGCACGTCCGCCGCCAAAAACGTATGGAATCCCACGGTATCCACCACCATATCGTTTTCCGTGCCTGTGATCCTGAAAAACCGCGCATTCACAAACAAGCTGATAAAGCGGTGTGTAAGTCTGCTGCCGGTTTTTTCCTCCTCGCGGAAGCGCTCGGGCGAGGTAAGCTTGCCGGTCCGGCTGACGTACAGCGCGCAGCAATCGGGGTAGCAGTCGAGCGCCGCGCCGACCTGAGCCAGCAGCAGCTCCGCCTGCTCCTTGTAGTGAAGCCCCGCGGCCAGCGTCCCGTAAACCGGAACGTCCCACTTGCAGGAGTCGATAAGCTGCTCACCGTCCTTTACGTCCCAGAACTGCGAACGTTGAATATCGGCTATCTTCTCCGAGGTGAACTCCATAGGTCCCATGAAGCAGGCAAGCGGCGGCATTCCCTCAGGCTTGTCCTTGAAAATTACCTTGTACTTCGTCGCGGGGAGCATAACGAGATCCGCCTTGCTCAGCTTCAAGGGTTCTACGTACGGAACGTCGCCGAGACTGCCCAGACGCTTTTCAAGCGCGGCTCTGAGCTGTTCGACGGTCGCGCTCTTCGGCTTCTCCTTGAACAGGAGCTGCACCATCAGCATCTCGGGATGCGGCCGATTCTCCGAAATGTCACCTTTTTTCTTCTCAGACTCTTTATTATTCTCAAAAAGTCCCATAATTCCTCCAAAAAAATCGACAAAATTACAACAAATTACTTTTTAGGATCGATAAATACCCAATAATCCTTCATATAAATGACACCCGAGATCACGGTCAGCAGGCAGGCGACATACATCAGCACGTCCCTGATGACGGCCTCCGCGAGCAGCCACTGCGCGCCCGGCATATCGGGCGGGAGAAGCTGCCCCACCGCCGCCATCAGCAGTATCGCGACTATCGCCGCCATTGTGAACGCGGTCTTGAGCTTGCCCCAGATATTCGCGGGGATCACCAGCTTCTTGTCGCTTGAAGCCGCCGCCAGCCGTACTCCCGACACGGCGAACTCCCGCATAAGTATCACCGCGACGACCCAAGCGTGCGTCCAGCCCAGCTCCACGAAGCAAACGAGTGCCGCCGCCACAAGCACCTTGTCGGCAAGCGGGTCGAGGAACTTTCCGAAGTCCGTTATCATATTGTACTTGCGGGCGACCTTGCCGTCCAACATATCCGTAAGGCTCGCTATGCCGAACACTGCCAGCGCCCAGAGGTATCTCAGCGGGATCGCTTCAACCCCCATAAATACCAGAAACACCGGCACAAGTATCACCCGGAATAATGTCAGCTTGTTAGCTAAGTTCATAATATCTCTCCGACTAAATTGTTATCGACTACCCTGTTGATCTTCACCTTGACGAACTGCCCGGCATACGGCTTCTTATCGCCCGACGAAAAATAAATCATACCGTCGATCTCGGGGGCAAACGTCGCGTCACGTCCGAAATACAGCTCCACAAAGCGGTCGTAACCCTCGACGACTACCTCGGTCGTACTGCCGACTTTCTTTTCGTACATCTCCGCGACACGCGCATCCTGCTGCTCCTCAAGAATTTCCTTGCGATGCTCGCGAACGTCCTCGTCCACTTGGTCCGGATATTTTGCGGCGGGGGTGTTCTCCTCCTCGGAATACGCAAAGCAGCCCATTCTCTCAAAATTCATATCCTGCGCGAACTCGCCAAGACGGTTGAACTGCTCCTCGGTTTCCCCCGGAAACCCCGTGATGAACGTTGTTCTCAGCGTGATACCCGGTATCTCGCGCCGCAGCTTCGCGATAAGCTCACGCAGCCATACCTCGTCGCCCCTGCGGTTCATACGCTTGAGTATATCCTTGTCGCAGTGCTGGAGCGGTATATCCATATATTTCACTATCTTAGGCTGATTATTTATAACGTCGATAAGCTCGTCCGTAATGCGCTCGGGGTAGCAATAGAGCAGCCGTATCCATTTTACGTCCAGCTCGCACAGCTTGTTCAGGAGCTTCGGGAGCGCCAGCTCGCCGTACAGATCCAGTCCGTAGCGGGTGGTGTCCTGCGCGATAAGGATAAGCTCCTTAACGCCTTGCTTTACCAGTCCCCGCGCCTCTTTTACGATATTCTCAATCGGACGGGAGCGAAACCTTCCGCGTATCTGCGGAATAGCGCAATAGGTACAGCAATTATCGCAGCCGTCCGCGATACGCATATACGCATAATGCTCCGGAGTGGATAGAATACGCTTTCCCTCCATGGAGTGGTCTTCCTTTTTGCCAAACGCAGCAACCTTTTCTCCCTCAAGGACGCGCTCTATTATCCCGGCAATTCCGCCATACTCGGAAATGCCGACCACCGCGTCCACCTCGGGGAATTCCTCGACAAATTCCTCACGATAGCGCTCCGAGAGGCACCCCGTTACAACGATACGCTTTATCGTACCCTCGTCCTTCAGAGCGATAAGCTCATTGAGCCACTCGATAGCCTCCTCCTTTGCCGCCGTGATAAAGCCGCAGGTATTGAGCAGCACGACATCCGACAGTCCCGGCTCCTCCGCAAACTCATATCCCGCATCGTAAAGTCTTGCCATCATAAGCTCCGCGTCTACCTGATTTTTCGCGCAGCCCAGCGACACCACCGCTATTTTCGTCTTATTCTGTGCCATTAAAAATCCTCGTCATCTGTAGGTCACCTCTAAAAACCTTGTTTGAGATAAAATCGCCATAGCACACCGTCTGCTGCGTCAAACCTCCTCGCAAGGCATCAAGCCTTGCTTCGTCGGCTTTCCTTGCATACGGTGCACTCTGCCGATTTTCTCTTTTCAAACCGGTTTCTAGAGGTTCCCTGTATATTCATTCTCGTGATCCTCAAACGGATCAAAATCGTCTTGCTCTTGATTTTGCGCGACGTAATCAATGCAGCGCCTTACCGAGCCGAAGTCGTAGCCTCTCCGAACGAGAGCCGCCGCCGTTCTGCGCCTGTCGTCGAAATCGCCGATTTTCGCGCTGTATCGCTTCTCGATAAGCTCAATCAGCTCCTCGTCGATCTCCTCCGGGGAAAACTCCGACAGAGTATTCTCGACAATATCCCTGTCAAGACCCTTCATCAGCATTTCACGCTTTGCGCGAAATACTCCGTACTTTTTTCGGCGAATAAGGTATTCGGCGTATTTTACCGCGTACTCCTCATCGTTGATGTAACCCAGCTTATCGACATATCCCATCGCTTGCTCGGCGATCTCGCCGCCGTAGGTCCTGGCAAGCTTTTCCAGAAGCTCCGCTCTGCAGAACGCCCGTTCTCCCAGAAGATAAAGAGCGCGTTTCTTGGCGCGGCTGAGGAGATCCTCTTTATCGCAGCTTTCATTATCGCGGGATTTTCTCTTTCGGACTATTTCAGACATTATTCCAGATCCTCGGGATTAAACTCGGTGAACTCGTCGTCGGAGCCGCCGTTATCGTCATTATCGCTTTTTTTGCTCTTTGAGCCTCCGGACTTCTTCGCCTTTTCGGGCTTTTCCTTAACGGGATTTTCCTCGGCTTCGGCAGACTCGGTGCCGCTATTGTCGGACTCGGAGCTTAGTTTTTCTTCCATCGCGTCGAACTTATCCGTGTTCTTCGCAAACTCCGCACGGATCTTCTCTTCGATCTCGCTGCAAATATCGGTATTCTCTTTAAGGAAGTCCTTAACCTTATCGCGTCCCTGTCCTATCTTCATATCGTCGTAGCTGAACCACGAGCCGCTCTTCTTGATGATGTCAAGCTCAGTGGCGCAGTCGACGATCTCGCCCATTTTGGAAATTCCCTCGCCAAACAGCATATCAAATTCCGCGGTCTTGAAGGGAGGCGCGACCTTGTTCTTTACGACCTTGCACTTCACGCGGCTTCCGATAACATCCGAGCCGTCCTTGATCGGCTCGCCCTTGCGCACGTCGATACGCACTGACGCATAGAACTTCAGTGCGCGTCCGCCGGGGGTTGTTTCGGGGTTTCCATACAGCACGCCGATCTTCTCACGGATCTGGTTGATGAAGATCGCGGTGCAGTTGGTCTTGGAGATAGCCGCAGTGAGCTTTCTCATCGCCTGCGACATCAGGCGCGCCTGAACGCCCACGTGCGCGTCGCCCATCTCGCCGTCAATTTCCGCCTTGGTAGCCATAGCCGCGACCGAGTCGAGAACTACGATATCCAAAGCTCCCGAACGAATAAGCGTCTCTATGATCTCAAGCGCCTGCTCGCCGGTATCGGGCTGAGACACGAGAAGATTGTCAATATCAACGCCCAGCCTCTTTGCGTAAACGGGGTCGAGCGCGTGCTCTACATCAATAAACGCGGCGGTGCCGCCCGCCTTCTGTGCTTCCGCCACAGCGTGCAGACACAGCGTAGTCTTACCGGACGACTCCGCGCCGTATACCTCAATGATCCTTCCCTTAGGCAGACCGCCTATGCCAAGCGCCAGATCCAGCATCAGCGAGCCTGTCGAGGTATGCTCGACGTTCATATTACGGCTCTCGCCCATAATCATAATCGCGCCCTCGCCGAACTGCTTTTCGATCTGCGCTACCGCGACCTTCAGCGCTTTCTTCTTCTCCTCGGGGCTTACCACCTTCTCGGCAGTCTTTGCGGGAACCTTGTCACTCTTCTTAGCCATTGCCATAGCATAAATCCTCCATAACTCTATTTTTTGTGCTGCCAATAATCGGCTTTGCCCATAATATTATGCCTGTTTTATCGCGTAAACCACGCGGCTGAAACCGCCGCTGTCCTTTGCGCTTTCGGGATCGTACCCGTTATCCGCAAAAATCTTCATAACCTCGCGTTCCTGCCTGTCGCCGATCTCCACCGCGAACAGTCCGTTCGGCTTCAGCGATCCTGTATACCGTGGGAGGAGCTTCTTGTAAAAATCCAGACCGTCCTCGCCGCCAAAAAGCGCCATCTCCGGCTCGTACCGCACCTCTCGCTGAAGCCGCCCCATTTCCGCTTTTGTGACATACGGCGGATTAGACACGATAACGGAAAACTCCCCGAAATCCGCGCCATCATCCAGCACGTCGCCCAAAACGGCTCGGCAATTCTCCTCAACGCAATTAAGCGCGATATTTTCACGGAGAAAACTAAACGCCCTGTCGGACTTCTCCGCCAAGGTCACTCTTGCGTTTGCGAGCTTTGCAAGGGTTATCCCGATACAGCCGCTGCCCGCGCACAGGTCAAGCGCGGCGCGCTCATTTTCGGGTATTGTGTTGAGGTGATCCAGCGCGACCCGAGCCAGCGTTTCCGTGTCCTGACGCGGGATAAGGACGCCCTCTCCCACCTTGAACGGCAATCCGTAGAACTCCCATTCTCCTAGGATATATTGCAGCGGATACCCGGATACTCTCCTCTCAACAAGCCGCTCCACCTTCTCGCCCAGCTCGTCGGGGACCCTCCCTGTCGGTTCGGTGATCATTTTCATACGGTCGATACCGGCAAATCCCAGAATTTGCCGCGCCTCAAAACCCGCGTTCTCAATGCCGCTGTCTGCAAGTGAACAAATCGTATTGCTCAACAACTCACGAATTTCCATTTACTCACCAAATTCACCAATTATCGTCCTCGCCCTCTTTAGGCAGGCAGGGAATCAGCGCCGCGACCGCCGCCTCGATCATGGAATCGTTCGGCTCGCAGGTGGTCAGACGCTGAAGCCACAATCCGGGAGCTGTCAGTATCTTGGTGAACCAATTGACGTACCGTCCGGCGAGCTTGGTAAGCTCATATGCGATCCCCACCACCACGGGCAGGAACGGGAGCTTTATCAGCATACGAAGCAGCGCGGCAAGCGACTTTTTCTCGATCCCCCACCACTCGGCGGGTTCGATCGGAATAAACGAGTATACAACGATCGACACGATAAGCGTTATCAATATAAAGCTCGTGCCGCAGCGGGGATGAAATCTCGACATCGGACGAATATTCTCCACCGTCAGCTCCTTGCCCGCCTCGTAGCACGCGATAGTCTTGTGTTCCGCGCCGTGATAGGAGTACAGCCGCTTCATTGACTTCCCCTGTGCGGTGACAGCTATATACGCCACGAACACTATTATCTTGAACACGCCCTCGATCGCGGACTTCCACATCGATATGTCGGACTCTACCGCGCCCTCGATCAGCGCAAACAGCAGGCTCGGCAAATAAAGAAACGCAAACAGCAGAGCCGCGTACATCAATATAACCAAAATCACCCCGAAAACGGATGCCGCCTTCTTCGCGCCCTTCTCCCCGAACGTCTCCGCAAGCCATATGTCAAACCTTGACGGTTCGCCGTCATCCACACCCTCGCTTATATCGGAGGACTTGTTAATGCACCGCATACCGTCCTTCAACTGCGAAACGAAATTAATGCACCCGCGAATAAACGGCGCTTTATTGTACCACTTCTTCTCGGGGATTTCCCATTCCTCGACATACAGCTCCCCATCAGCCTTGCGGACAGCCATAGCGCCCCTGGAGACGCCCTTCATCATAACGCCCTCAATCAGAGCCTGACCGCCGATAGTCGTTTTTTTATCGGCCTTCTTATCGTTTGCCGAGGCTTTGTTGTTCTTACTCATATATCACTCATTTCCCGACTTATCGTCCGATTTCTCTTTCTTTGGAGCCAGCGGCAGCATAATCGTCACCGTTGTGCCTACCCCCAACTCGCTCTCCACATCTAAGGTGCCGCCGTGCATCTGTACGATCTCGTCGGCGACAGCAAGTCCTATTCCCGAGCCGTGCTTGTTGTTGTTCGCCTTGTAGAACTTCTGCTTTACCTTGGGCAGATCCTCGGGAGCAATACCCACGCCCGTATCCGTCACAGAGATCACCACCGTGCCGTCGCTCTTTTTCTGCTTGACGTCCGGCACTATCTGAGCGATTACCTCAATCGCGCCGCCGCTCTCGGTATATTTCAGCGCATTGTCTATGATATTGATAAACACCTGACGCAGCCTGTTCTTATCGCCCACAACGGCGCACATAAACTCCGGCTCATTGTAGGTTATCGTGACATTTTCCTTCTTCGCCTTGTCTATATAGATGAGAAGCGCGTCCTCCAGCTCGGCTATAAGGTCGATGGTCGCCATCTGCATACTAAAGTGTCCGCTCTGTATTCTCGAAAAGTCCAGCAGCTCCTCCACCATACGCTCCAGTCTGATCGTCTCGCCCTCAATCACCTTCATCCCCTTGGAGAACGTTTCGGGGTCGTACCCCTGCGCCAGCGTCTCGCTCCAGCCCTTTATAGCCGTAAGCGGAGTTCTCAGCTCGTGCGATACGGAGCTTATGAAGTCATTCTTTATCTGCTCGGAATTTTCCAGCTCGTTCGCCATATCGTTGAACGCACGCGAGAGCTGACCTATTTCATCTCGTGAAGTCACCGGAATACGCTCCGAAAAATCCCCTGTCGCAAGCTTCTTCGCCGTCTGGCTGATTTGCGCCAGCGGGACACATATCGATTTTACAAAATACGCGCCCATTAAGATAACCACAATCAGCAGGAAAGCGCTTACCCCCAGCGCCAACAGCATAATCGCGGACAGCTGCTTATCCAGAAGCTCCAACGAGCAGACGAACCGCAGCGCGCTTACCGTACTGCTCGGACTGGTAATAACGATAGTCACCGCGAGGATATTCTCCCCGCCGCTCTCTCCCAGATACACGCCCATATTGTCTTCGCTGGTCAAAGCGCTCTCATAATCGGGCATATAATACTCGGGATCGGGTGAAAATCCGCTTGAGGACATTGTAACCTGTCCGCTGCTGTTTATCGACATCATCTCCATCTGATCCTTCTTCTCGAAATTCTCGATAAACGAACGCACCTCGGAGGAATAGTTCAGCGAGAGATTGTCATATAGGCGGGCAAGCACCATCTCCGCCGTATTCGCCTCGGAGATCAGATAGTTCTGCGCCGTGCCGTAATAATACTGCTTCGTAAAATAGTAGATACTCACGTTTACGATGATCAGAATGACCGCCACCACAGACAGCGTATTTACAGTCCACCGCATCGCGATCGAGCGGCTTCCCGGAAAAAAGCCCAAACGCTTTCCCGGATTGGAATTATTATAATCTATCCGTTCCATTTATACCCGAATCCCCATACGGTCTGAATATAACGCGGAGTGGAGGGATCGTCCTCTATCTTCATTCTCAGGCGTCTGATATTCACATCAATGACCTTGTCCTCGCCCACATACGAGTCGCCCCAGATATGACGCAGGATCGACAGACGATCCACAGGCGAATTCTTGTTCTTCATCAGAAATTCGACAATATGGTATTCGATCTGTGTAAGATCCACCGGCTTGCCGTTATTAAAGAGAACACGGCTCTGATAGTCAAGCGTAAACGGTCCGGAGGTGATCACCTTCGGCTCCTCGCGGTGCGCGTGGTTAAGACTCACACGACGATAAATCGCGTCCACCCTCGCCACCAGCTCGCTCGGGGAGAACGGCTTCGTCACATAGTCGTCCGCGCCTATCATCAGGCAGTTTACCTTATCCATCTCCTGACTTTTCGCCGACAGCATAATGATCCCTATGTCACTGCTCTGCTCACGGATCCATCTGCACAGCGCAAAGCCGTCCATACCGGGCATCATTATATCGAGCAGCGCAACATCAAAATTTCCGCCCCTGCGCTCATACTCGGCAACAGCGTCCTCGCCGCTTGCAACGTCTGTCACCTCATACCCCGCCCGCCTGAGGTTTATCACCACAAAATCGCGGATGGAGTTCTCGTCCTCAACTACCAGAATTCTTTTCATCACAAACTCCTTACAGGACTATAAAACTATTTTTTAATTCACTCTCGGTAAGCGCCAGCGTACCCGCATAATAGCTGTCCGACTCTATTAAGCAGAAAAGCGTTTCATCACTTTCCCCCAGGACCTTCAGACCGCTCGCCGCCTTAACCGCCTCGGCGTCGTCCTTGTTTACCGAACGAATTCGCATAAGCTCGTTATTCGCGGAACCGGCAATACCAAGCTCCGTGTCATAGGTCACAAACACGATCTCGTTCGCAGTGAAATCCGCGATCGCCGACACTATCCCGCGCCAGCGATTGGGAAACAGCAACGCAAAGCTGTATTTTCCCGAATAGTAGCTGTAATGGTCGGGAACAAACATATCGTCCTTCACCGTGTACCACATAACAGCGCACAACTGCTCGCCCTTCGCGGAAAGCTCATATCCGGGAAGCGGCGTAGTCGCGGGAATTTCGACAAACCCATCGCCGTCAATATCCATACTGTATATTTCAGCCATATAGTCGTTAACGACACGCGAGATGTTCACGGAGTTTGACCCCGCGCCCCAGCCGTCCGGACAGAAGAGCGTGTTATCATAGCAGTACAGCACGTCCGTCCCCGACTGACCGTTTCCCTTGGTATAATCCAGAAAAATCGCGGAGGTATCCTCATCGAGCTTGCCCTTTGCAACGCGGGTATAGGATGCTGCCTTTCCGAAAACCATCGTCTCGGAAAGCTTCTCAAAGCCGTTCACACCATTGGTGAACATCATCGCCACCGACACCTGATTCACCTTATCGGTAGACACCGAGATCAGCTCATCAAACCCGTCGTCATTGAGATCGAACACCTCAAGGCAGGAATACACCGACGAAAACATCACCTGCGGGATCCTGTCCTCGTAATTCAGTACCATAAACGATTTCTCCGTCTGGTCGAACATGGAAAAGCAAACAATAATATCAACCTTGCCGCTGTCGCCAAGGCTCGAGAAGCTTATACTCTCCACCTCGCTGCCGGGACACGCCAAGTCATACACCGCCTCCCATTTTCCATTGTTCTTGTCCAGTATCTTCATACGGAGCGTGCTTTCAGCCAGCTGGGAATTCTTGCTCTCATAGAATACCAACGCCTCTATGCCCGATTCATCGTCGATGTTCTCCAGCACAAACGCGGAACGATAATCGCCGCTTTTGGGGTATTTCAGCTTCACACTGCCCACGCTGTTGAGCAGTTCACGATATATCTCATTCTGCTCCGCAGTAAGCTTCGGGGGAGTGAGCAGAGTGTCTATTGACACCGAGCACCCGCATATCATAAAGCAAACCAGAAGCAGAGCGCAAAAACTCAGAAATCTTTTTTTCACGATATTCTTCCTCATACCATTTTACAATCAAACAGTAGACAAAGTCTACTGTTTGATTCCGCCGTGCAAGGCACGGCGGTGGCGGCGAAGCCGCCGAAAAAGCCGTCAATACTAATTTTGTCAAA
>CAYMTG010000028.1:4875-17805 GCA_964393305.1 uncultured Ruminococcus sp. | reverse complement strand
TTCTCAAAATGTGGATTTTGTTCTTATCCTACAAATCTTGGGAATATTTTTTCAGTCAAGAAGAGAAAAATCACCCCAATAGAAGAATTTGCATTATTGACAAACCGATGTGAATATGTTAAAATAGAGTTACCCGCGAGTATTTCACAGAATACAGCGGGATTGCAAGGGGTCACCTCTAAAGGTCACCTCTAAAAACGAAATCGAGGTTACATTATGAAGAAACAACCGGCTGCGGTCATCGCGGCTTTATCCATAGCAATAACAATTACAGCCTGCAGCAGCAGGACAAATCCCGACGATGACAATTCGTCAATCGCCGAGAGCACAAACAACTCTCAAATTCAATCGCCGCTCACCACATCCTCACTCAGCATCGAGAGAGCATCTGACGAACAGCCAACCGGCACTCCCACCAAAATTGAAGGTCCGGACGGCAATCCCATCTACACCTCTGAATTCACGACTTACATCGACAAAAGCGGAAATGCCGCAGAGTATTCGGACGGAAATCTTGGCAGCGCAGTCTGCGACGGCTTTGCATACATAGCGCCTCCCGGCGAGCTGTGCCTTACGAGCGTCGACAACGCGGATATCTTCGACGAGGAAACTCTGAGCTTCGCGGAAGTTCCAGAGACGAAGCTCCAAGACTATGTGCGCGTGAACGTCGGAGACAAGGTGAACGGATTGACGGTTCTGAGCGCGCAGACTGTATTCTCCGACGATGGAACCGGCACGTCCGAAGTCCTCGGCGCAAGGTACTTCTCGGGGTGCAAAATCGTATTCCAAGGCGAAATGGAGCTTAACGGATATGCGGTCGCCGTCGGGGAGGACGATTATGGGGTACAGGCGGGAGATATTCTCTTTGTACCGCAGGGCGAGTGCTGTCTCCCCGTAATGAGCTTTAAATCCGATGATGCGATCGGTCTTTACCATTCCTACTACACAGGCAGCAGCTACGGACTTACACGGGTCAATTGCTACGGGCAGTTCTGCCTTGGGAATATACAGGATACCACCGCAGATATTTCCTGTCTGCCGAACGACGGCACATTCGCGAAAGTGAAAGTCATAATCAGCGACATAACAATGACCTCAAACAAGGACAGGGTTGATATAATTCAGGCGAATATCGTCTCCATTAAGCCAAATTAAGCGCATACAACAAACCCCCGAAGCAAACGCTTCGGGGGTAATTTGATATTGAGCTGAGATCAGTCCTCGTCCTCAGACTCCGGCTCGTCCCAATTGTGCCATACGTTCTGAACGTCGTCATTGTCGTCAAGCATTTCGAGGAGAAGTCCCATCTTCTTGAGCTGATCCTCGTCGGTGAGCGTTGTGTAGGTGGAAGGCACCTGCTCTGCCTGCGCGGAGATCACCTCGTAGCCGCGTTTAGTAAGCTCCTCGGCAACGGTGCTGACGTTGGCGGGGTCGGTCGAGATCTCAACAACGCCGTCCTCGAAGCTGAAATCCTCCGCTCCCGCCTCAAGAATATCCTCCATCGCCTTGTCTTCATCGATGTCGCCGTCCTCGTTGTTCAGCACGATAACGCCCTTCAGCGTGAACATAAAGCTTACACAGCCCGTAGTTCCCATATTGCCGCCGCATTTGTCGAAATAATGGCGAACCTCGCCCGCTGTACGATTGCGGTTATCGGTCAGGCAGTCAACAATGACCGCAACTCCTCCGGGACCGTAGCCCTCGTATACGCAGTTCTCATAATCGTTCTTCTCGGCACCGCCCGCCGCCTTCTTCAAAAGACGGTCAATATTATCGTTGGGGATATTATTGGACTTCGCCTTCTGTACGAGTGCCGCAAGCTTCGAGTTGTTCGCGGGGTCTGCGCTTCCCGTCTCCTTAATGCAGACGAGGATCTCACGGCTGATTTTGGTGAAAACCTTGGCGCGAGCGCCGTCTTTTTCGCCTTTTTTCCGCTTAATTGTACTCCATTTTGAATGTCCGGACATAATCAATCTCCTTTTGCAATAAGTATTAATTTAATCGGAAGAAATCGGAAGCGACTTGCAAATCGCCTCGAACAACTCCGTTATACGCTCATCCTGCCCCGAAAGACTAAGGTATCCGAAAAGCGCCTCAAGTGCGGTCGCTCTGCGATATTCGGAGGGTTTTGAGCTTTTGGGGACCGAGATACCGCCCGCGTTTCGTCCGCGTCTGAGAATATCCGCCTCACGCTCCGTAAGCATAGGCTCGATAACGTTCACCGCCTCGGACTGATAGCTTGCACGCACCCGCTCCACCGCATAATCGTGCATTTTGCCCGCGTTAGTCTGATGCCGCATAACAACACGGTTTCTGACTAATACCTCATACACGCTGTCGCCGTAAAACGCGAGTATGTTCGGACTATATGCCGCCGCTTCCTTTTCCGTTAGCTTCTCCAACATAATCAGCTCTCCAGAATGTAATACACGAAGCTGTACTCCTCGCTGTGGAGGTTGAACATATACATCTCCTTGTTTAATTCGCCTATCCCGCTTTGGACGTCACTGTCCAAGCCGTCGCCCTCACCCGCAAGCGACTTAACCAAGTCGTTCATCGGCTCGTAAAATCCGTGCGTCCAGTCGCTTCGCGGCGAGATCACGAAATCCAGCACCTTAAAGCCCTGCTCCTTTGCCTTGCGGATAACACCGTCGAGGCTCTCTGGATAACCAAATCTGCGCTCAACATAGCCTCTTGTATCGGGAGACGGTTCGATAAGCCAGCAAAGAGCTCTGTACACCGCCTTGCTCTTAGGCTTCATTGCAAGCTTAAGCTGCTCAAGACGTCTTTCAATACCATCGGGTTCGATGCAGCCATTGAACCAGATGAAGTCCCAGCCGCCGTTAATTTCCGGTATTTGAAAAGCGCCGACATTTTGTGCTGTTAAGCCATATTCAGCCGCCTTTTCAGCTCGAAAACTCTCATAATATGCCGCTGTTACTTTTGCCTTCGTCGCCTCGGAAATATGCTTCGGAGTGAAATAGTCGTCGCCGAAAAACAGTGCCTTCTCACCGGACACACTACCGCAGGATCGCATTACGTCACGGGTCGTTTGGTCGCTGCCCGCCGTGGAGCGTTCCATCTGCATAAACAGAGAGCTTATAAAACTCATTAAAATTCCCCCAAATTCAAGCAAATTTGGCATAACAACGCGAAATTCGCAGCTAAAATCATCTCACGTAATTGAACTCGAAATCGAAGATAGAAACAAGATCATCCTCTTGGATACCCTGCCGCTCAAGCTCGTCGATAATGCCGCTCGAACGCAGTACGCGCTGGAAATACTGAAGGCTCTCGTAGTCGTCCATATTGCAGGTATCTAAAATAGGCGCAAGCCACTCCGCATCTACTATAAACACATCGTCTATCTTCTGCACGGTGAAGGAGCGCTTCTGCTCGTCCAACTGCGCCAGTTCCTCAAGAGTAAGCGGCACCGGTTCGTAACGCTTTACGGGCGGAAGCGTATCAAGCTTTGCCAGAACCACATCCATCAAAGCATCTGTGCCTTGTGTGGTCGCCGCCGAAATCTTATAGAGCTTCAGAGACTTTGATTGAAGATATTCCTCAAATCTCGCTATCTGCTCCTCTGCAGCCAAGTCGCACTTGTTTGCCGCTACGATCTGCGGCAGCTCGGCAAGCTCCTCGGAGAAATTAGCAAGCTCCGCGTTGATCTTCTCGAAATCCTCTATAGGATCTCTGCCCTCAATTCCCGAAACATCTACAACGTGAACGATCAAGCGACAGCGTTCAACATGACGCAGGAACTCGTGTCCCAGTCCCACTCCCTCGGACGCGCCCTCAATAAGTCCGGGAATATCAGCCATAACGAAGGACTTCTCCCCCCGCTTCACAACTCCCAGAACAGGGGTGAGGGTCGTAAAATGGTAATTCGCAATTTTCGGTTTGGCGGCACTGACTACGCTTATAAGCGTAGATTTCCCGACGTTCGGGAAACCCACCAGTCCCACATCCGCCAGCAGCTTCAGCTCCAGAATAACATCGAACTTTTCTCCGGGAAAACCGGGCTTCGCAAACCGGGGGATCTGACGTGTGGGAGTCGCGAAATGCACGTTTCCCTTGCCGCCCTTGCCGCCCTTTGCAACAACAACCGGCTCGTCGTCGGAAACATCCGCAAGGATACGCCCCGTGTGCGCGTCCTTTACCAGCGTCCCTCGCGGCACTTTTATGACAGTCGGCTCCATCGACTTGCCGAAGCAGCGCTTAGCGCCTCCCGGCTCGCCGTCCGGCGCGACATATTTTTTCTTGTATCGGAAGTCAATCAGCGTGGAAAGGCTGTCGTCCGCCTGAAACACAATATCCGAACCCTTGCCGCCGTCTCCTCCGTCGGGACCGCCCGCGTTAATGTATTTTTCGCGATGAAACGATACGGCGCCGTTTCCGCCGTTTCCCGCCTTAATAGAGATCTGAACCTTATCGACAAACACTTTTCACGCCTCCCATCAAACAAATCATAGTTTATCCCCGCGATACGGAATTATCACAAAATCCGCGGTTTAAACTGCCGATAAATCAATAAGCCGGATAACAATCCGGCTTACGATGACAATTTCACCGAATCAATCGGTATGTTCCAATTACTCAGCCGCGTAAACAGAAACCTGTTTTCTGTCGCGGCCAACGCGCTCAAACTTAACCTTGCCGTCAACAAGAGCGAACAGAGTATCGTCAGAACCGATACCCACGTTGTTTCCGGGATGAATGTGAGTTCCGCGCTGTCTTACGAGAATATTACCCGCAAGCACAAACTGACCGTCGGCACGCTTAACGCCAAGTCTCTTGGACTCGGAATCGCGTCCGTTTTTAGTGGAACCCATTCCCTTTTTATGAGCGAAATACTGTAAACTGATTTTAATCATTGTCTTTTCCTCCTCATTCGATAATCTTAATGACAAGCTGATCCGTATCCTGAGCCAGCATCTCAAGATGTGCGTAAAACGCCCCTATCAAGCTTTGCGCCGCACGATTGCTCTTTCGGAGAACAAGCGTTATACGGTTATCCGCGACCGACACACGAGCCTTAGCGTCGAAGAAATCCGTTATGGCGTTGCAGACAAGCATCGCAGCAGAACTTACGGCGGAGCAGTTCATACCATACTCGCCCTCGAAGTCCTCCTCGTGACCGCTTATCTGAAACCCCAAAAATCTTCCGCCGCGCACCTTAAAAACACACTTGATCATTATGCGTTGATAGCTTCAATTCTCACTTGGCTGTACGGCTGTCTGTGACCCATCTTGCGCTTTACATGCTTCTTAGGCTTGTAAGTGAAGACCGTGATCTTCTTACCCTTACCGTTTTTGAGCAGCGTAGCCTTAACGGTCGCGCCGCTTACATAAGGAGCGCCGACCTTAACGTCGCCCTCTCCGCCTACCATTACTACCTTGTCGAAGGTGATCTCGCCCTCTGCGTCAAGCTTCTCGATAAAGAGAACGTCGCCCTCTTTGACCTGATACTGCTTTCCGCCCGTTTCAATTACTGCGTACATATTTTTACCTCTTTTGTTCAGACTCGCTGTGTTAAGGTGATCACCCTGCGTGATCTTATACGACCTTACACAAGCGGCTTTATTATTATATCACACAAAACACGATTTGTCAATAGGTTATTTATTATTTTTTTCACATATAACAGAATATCCGGCATGGGGATGTAAACCGTTACATTATTTTTCCTTATATTCTCTGTATTTTTCGGCATTTTCACGTTTTTTTCATAAATTCGTTGTTGACTATGTTCAATTGCACAAATACTCTTTTGTATATAATGTCGAAATTGTAAAAAATAACAAAAAACTGTTGACAAATCAAGTTGAAAGTTGTATAATATACTCAAGCAAACGAAACGGATTTACCTCCGTATCTTTGTTTGTTTAGTTGTCTCCTTTCTTTTGTTCTACACATAATTTTATAATTTAATTTTCGAGCCTGCATGGGCTCAATTTTTTTTTTTTGAAAAACCTATGGAAAAATTACAAATAATATGGTATACTGTTAATGGTGTTTGCCGCCGGATTTGTTTGACAGATCCGCGCTTTATCCTGAAAGGGGGAATTGCAATGGCCAAGAAAAAAAGTACGGGGATCCCGGGACTTACCGTGAATTTCAGTTGGAAGCGCGCACTCGGCATTACCGCCGCAAAGCAGAAATTCGCCCGCAAGACGGGTATTCCCACCACGAAGCAAGGTCTTGAACGCAAAATCGGCAGGACTGTTCTCGATCTTTTAAATCCAAATAAGAAGGACTGATATTTATTTTAGAGAGAGTAAAAATCCGGGATGGCGTTTTCTTCAACAAGATAACAGACAAGCGCTTTAAGGCGAACCAGATAACGTTGCACTTTATGACCGACTTTGACGATACGCCCCGCGCCGATTTCTCGGCTGCCTCCTACATCCTTACGGACAGCTGCAGGAAATTCCCGCAATACAAGGAGATGTCAAGGCATCTTTTTAATATGTATAACGCCTCGCTTACGTCAAATACAAGCTTCTCCGTGTGGAATCAGCGCGATACCGTTATCAACGCCTCGGTGCTGGACAACAGATATGCTTTAGGCGGCGAAAATCTTGAAGCCGAGATGTGTGAGCTTATACGCGAATGTCTGCTTTTCCCCAATGCGGACAGCGGCGCGTTCGACGAGACAGTGACGTCGCTGATGAAAGCCGAGCTTATCGACACCATTGACAGCGTTATCAACGACAAATCCGCCTATGCGCTCCGCCGTGCGTCAGAGATCGCATTTCGCGGTGAAACGTTTGGGACAGCTTCAATCGGAACTCACGAAGAAGCCGAATGGGTGACCGCGCAGTCGGCGTATGCCGCGTACCGTAAAATTCTCGAGACTGCCCGCGTGGAGATTTTCGTCTGCGGATGCAGCGAGTTTGAGGATGCCAAGCGTATTTTCACCGAAATGTTCATGGAGATCCCCCGGCACGATATCTGCGAGCTTACCGCCTCGATTTCCCCGCTTAAGCCCGAGCCGGAATATTTCAGCGACTCGCTTAAAATGCAGCAGGCTATTATCCGTATGTACTTTAAAGCGCCCGACTGCGGGGACGATGAGGCGCGAGTCCTGCTTACCATGATATTGGGCGGGACAGCTACCTCCCGTTTCTTTATGAATATCCGTGAAAAGCAGTCGCTGTGCTACTACTGCGCCGCAAATTCCCACAAATACAGAAGAACCATCGCCGCTTACGCGGGCGTAGAACCCGATAATATCGAGCGCTGCGAGAAGGCGATCTTAGACGAGCTTGCCGATCTCTGCGAAAACGGAGTATCAGACGAGGAGCTTCACACCGCAAAGCTCGAATACTACAACCGCATCTCCACCCTGTACGACAGTATGGGCGCGATGATCTCGTGGTATTTTAACCAATTGACGGAAGAGCAAATTCTTACTCCGGAGGAATACCGTGAAAAAATCAACGCCGTTGACTCCGCGAGAATTCAGGCGGCGGCAAAGCTTTTCACGCTTGACACCGTTTACACATTATCGGGCGAGGAGGCTGCGGAGTAATGGAAAAAATCTACAACGACATTGTAAAAGAGACCTGTCTGAAGTATGTCACCGAGAGCGGAGCTCTCGTATATATGCTCCCTATGGATGGGTTTTCCGCAGCTGCTGCACAGTTTACGACAAGATTTGGCTCGCAGGACAATGGATTCTCCATCAATGGCGGGGAGTTTATCCACGTGCCGAACGGCACCGCGCATTATCTCGAGCATAAGCTGTTTGAGAGCGAGGAAAAGGACGCGTTCTCCCTGTTCGCCCAGACCGGCGCTTACTGCAACGCGGGTACCAGCTTTGATTACACTCAGTACTATTTTAATTGCGCAAATAATTTCGAGAAAAACCTTGAAATTCTCTTGAGCTTCGTAAACGACCCCTACTTCACCCCCGAGAACGTCGAAAAGGAACGCGGCATTATCGGTCAGGAAATCACAATGTACCGCGATAACCCGAGCTGGCGAGTTTTCACCAACCTGCTTGAGGGTCTGTACAGCGTAAACCCCATGCGCAACGATATTGCGGGTACGGCGGAAAGCATTGCGCAAATCACCGATAAAACGCTGTACGACTGCTACAAAGCGTTCTACAACCCGTCGAATATGTTCATCTGCGTATCGGGAAATTTTGATCCCGATACCGTAATTGAGACCTGCGAAAGGCTTATTCCCAAGCGCGAGCCGCTTACGGTAGAGCGAATGAAATTCGACGAGCCGACTGTTGTCGCAAGCAGGCGTATGGAGCTGAAAATGCCCGTGTCGAAGCCGATTTTCGAGGCGGCGTTCAAGTGCGAGGCTAAGAGCGGTCTCGCAAAAATCGAGGACTATGTACACTACGACATTCTCTTTGAACTGATGTTCGGCACTTCCTCGGAGTTTTTCGAGAGAATGCGCGAAAACGGCAGCATTAACGAGGAATTCGCGGACGGCGTTTCCAGCGGGCTGGGACACTTCTTCCCGTTTGTACGCGGCGAGAGCGACGACCCGGATTATGTACTCTCCGAAATGCAGAGGGAGATCCGCTCGTTTAAGGCGGTTCCCTTCACAAGAGAAGAGTTTGAATGCATCAAGCGTTCGTCATACGGCTCTTTAGTCCGCGACTTTAACAACGTAAATTCCGTAGCGGATACGCTCTCAGAGGCGGCGCTTGAGGACATCCCGCCGTTCGCGGTGATCGATAAAACGGCTGCGGCAAGCTACGAACGTACTCTTGAGCGTCTGTTTTCGCTCGACGAGGATAATGTGTGCATCTCTATTGTTTCCAGCGAGGATTAAGAAATGTTTTTGACACTAATCAATTCTGATTTTTCAGATGTAACAAACAAGATAACCGTAGAATTTCCCAACCTGTTCAACGGCATGAGAATAACCTATACCCGAGGATTTGAGCTTTTCGGATTTTCCTTCTACTGGTATGGCGTACTGATCGGCATAGGTATTGTGTTGGCGTACTTTTACGCTATGCGCCGGCTTGTCAAGGATTTCGGCATCGTCAAGGACAGGGCGTTTGACGTGGTTTTCGCGGCGACGATCGGCGGATTTCTCTGCGCGAGAATTTATTACTGCGTATTCACAACGCTAAACCCCGACTCCGGAATGAAGTACAATTTCATTACAACATTCACGAAAATTCATGACGGCGGCATAGCCATTTACGGCGGAATAATCGGTGCTGTGCTGATAGGACTGCTGTTCTGCAAGATCCGCAAGGTGCATTTCCGAGCCATGGCGGACGTGGCGGCGCTCGGCTTCCTTATCGGACAGTGCATAGGCCGCTGGGGCAACCTCATCAATCAGGAAGCATACGGCGAGGCTTGCGGCAAGGACTATCTCTTCGCTATGACCGGCACTCGCATTGCCGAGGAGATGGGCAGCGGGGTATGCGTTCACCCGTGTTTCCTGTACGAGAGCGCATGGTGTCTTGCAGGATTTCTGTTCCTGCACTTCTATTCAAAAAAACTGCGCACCTATGACGGCGAGATTGCCCTCCTTTACGTCGCATGGTACGGGCTGGGACGTTTCTTCATCGAGGGACTGCGCACGGACAGCCTGATGGCGGGAAAAATCCGCATCTCCCAACTGGTGGCGGCGGTATCGTTTATCGCGGCGATCGCGCTGTATGTCGTATTCAAGGTACTCGCGAAAAAGCGCGGGTGGGTGCTGTATGTAAATACCGACGCTTCAAGGGAGCTTATCGAGCATGACAGACTTGCCGAGGAGCAGCGTTCTTCCAAGAAAAAATCCCGCAAAAAAGCGCCTGAAACCGACGCGGCACAGGAGGCCGCAAACAACGCGGACATCGCAAACAACGCGGACATCGCAAACAGCGCCGACAGCGCAGATCCCGAACCGGAGACCGCCGAGGGTGACTCTGTCTGCACAGATAACGAAAACAACGAAAACAATGAGGAAATCTCTGAAGATAAAGAAGTAGCTGATACGGAAAAAGATAAGGAGGACAAAGAAAATGGCACAGATAATTGACGGAAAGGCAATTTCCGCGAAAGTAAAGGAAGAGGTCAAGGCGGAGGTAGAGCGCGATGGACTGAACGTCGGTCTGGCGGTTGTGATCGTAGGCGACGATCCCGCTTCCCGAGTATATGTAAACAACAAGAAGAAGGCTTGCGAGTTCTGCGGGATCAAGAGCTTTGAATACGCTCTCCCGGAGGAAACCACCGAAAAGGAGCTGCTTGATCTGGTAGACGCCCTTAACGCGGACAAGAACGTGAACGGGATACTCGTGCAGCTCCCGCTGCCCAAGCACTTAGACGAGAAGAAGGTGATCGAGCGCATTTCGCCGCTCAAGGACGTTGACGCATTCCACGAGCAGAACGTCGGCAAGATCATGATCGGCAGCTACGCCTTCCTCCCGTGCACTCCAGCAGGCTGTATGGAGCTTATCCACAGCACCGGCACGACCGTCGCGGGCAAGGAGTGCGTCGTAATCGGACGCTCCAATATCGTGGGAAAACCCATGGCTATGCTTCTTCTTCACGAGAACGGCACAGTCACCGTATGCCACAGCAAAACCAAAAACCTTGCCGAGGTCTGCCGCAGAGCCGACATTCTTGTCGCGGCGGTAGGCAGACCCAACTTCGTCACCGCGGATATGGTCAAGGACGGCGCGGTCGTTATCGACGTTGGGATCAACCGTCTTGACACCGGAAAGCTCTGCGGGGACGTAAAGTTCGACGAGGTAAGCGAAAAGGCAGGCTATATCACTCCCGTACCGGGCGGCGTGGGTCCTATGACGATCGCCATGCTTATGAAAAACACCGTGACCGCCTGGAGAATACAGAATGAAAAGCAGTAAGGCTTTTCTGAAATCCGGCATTATTCTGACGCTTGCACTTGTGGTGATCTGCGTCTTTATGCCCGAGTGGGGCGTGGCGCAGATCCTCATAGTGCTGCTCGTCGGGGTGCTGGCGGGCGCGCAGTGGGCGCTTTTCTTCTACCTGAGGAAGCATTAAAGTCCTAGGCTTACCTGCAATGCGTCATTCACCTGAGACATGGAGCTGCTGTCAAGCTCACCCATGCGCTCTTTAAGACGGCGCTTATCCAATGTACGAACCTGCTCCAACAGCACGACGGAATCCTTAGCCAGACCGCAGGACTGCGCTGTTACGGAAATATGCGTCGGGAGCTTTGATTTCTCCTTTTTACTGGTGATAGCGGCTGCGATCACCGTGGGAGAGTGCTTGTTCCCGACGTCGTTTTGTACGATAAGTACGGGACGTATACCCCCCTGCTCGGAACCTACAACCGGGCTTAGATCCGCGTAGTAAATTTCTCCGCGTTTAACAACAGACATCATTTAAAACCATCCTTTCTTCCGATGTTCTTGTGGTTGAAATTAGTATTGACGCGGTTTTTTCTAATATTCAGATTTTCAAGGAGATTTTTTATGAATTGGGAACAGCTTCTCTGTGCAAAACGTGAGCGAACTATGCAATCCGCAAATCCCAATGACGTTCGCACAGAGTTCCGTAAGGACTATCATCGCATAATAGGCAGCGCCTCCTTCCGCAGACTACAGGATAAGGCGCAGGTCTATCCGCTTACGCGAGGCGACTTTGTGCGCACACGGCTTACCCACTCGCTGGAGGTAAGCTCGTTCGCTGTTTCGCTTGGCGATACGATTTTCCGAAAGCTTATGGCGGAGGGACGCACCGACGTCAACGACAGGGTTCGTGAGGACTGCTGCAATATTCTCGAATGTGCGGGACTTGTCCACGATATTGGCAATCCTCCGTTTGGTCATTTCGGGGAATTTGCTATTCGTCAGTGGTTTGCGGAGAACTTCAAGCGGCTGGAATATCGCGGAGTCGCTGTCAAGGAACTTCTCACGCCGCAGATGAAGGCGGATTTTCTGAACTTCGAGGGCAACGCGCAGGCGCTGCGGGTTCTTACGAGACTTCACTGCCTGATGGATATGAGTACGGGTATGGATCTTACATACGCTCTGCTGAACACGATCATCAAGTACCCCGTAAACTCCCTCGAGATCGACAAGAACAGCGGCGATATCCGCACCAAGAAAATGGGATACTTCACCGCCGAGCAGGCACTTTATGACGATATTTCCTCGAAAACAGGAGCGGTCGGGATGCGCTACCCGCTTACCTTTATTCTGGAGGCGGCGGACGATATCGCCTACAAGACCGCCGACATTGAGGACGCGGCTGTCAAGGAACTTCTTACATACGACGTGATCATCTCGGAGCTTCGCAGTGAGAAGGCTCTCGACAAGTGCGAGAACGACACCGAACGCGAAAAACTGCGGGAGGCCGCCGACAGCCTTGAACATTCGCTTGGCTCGGCAAGCAGCTTCAATATTTCCAAGCCTAAGCTCCGAGCGGTCCAGCGCTGGATAGTCAAGCTCCAGAATATGCTGATATACGCGGCTTCCGATGCATTCTGTGAGAATTATGACGCTATTATGGACGGCGAGTTTAAACACGAGCTGCTTCAGGCAAGTCCCGCGCACGTTCTTTCCGACGTGCTGAGCGAAACCGCACGGCAGAACGCATTCCGCTCGCCTATGATAGTTAAAAGCGAGATTGCCGAAGCTGCGGTGATGAATTCCCTGCTTGACAAGATAGTAAACGCGGCTTTGCGATTTGACACCGAAAACGCACGGATATACGACGGCGATCTTACCGACATTCTCTCCGAAAACTACCTTGAGATCTGCCGCCGCAGCTGTACCGACAAATCCCCCGCCGAACAAGCGTACTTCCGGCTGCTGTTCGCGACCGACTGCATCAGCGGAATGACGGACGGCTACGCCAGCGAGTTTTACCGCACTCTGAACGGATTAGAAGCATAAAAACCTCTTTTCTGTCTGCCTATGACCCGCACAGGCGGACGTCGAAACGGATTTTAGGGATTTTAAAGCTACCC
>CAYMTG010000028.1:0-4775 GCA_964393305.1 uncultured Ruminococcus sp. | reverse complement strand
GCTTGTAAGGCTTGTGCAGTCGGAGAAAGCACGAGATCCAATCGATGTCACACTGTCGGGTATAGTCACGCTTGTAAGGCTTTCGCAGTTACAGAAAGCATCTATGCCAATCGCGGTCACGCCGTCGGGGATAGTTATGCTTGTAAGGCTTTTGCAGCCGCAGAAAGCATATTCGTCAATCGTGGTCACGCTGTCGGGGATAGTCACGCTTGTAAGGTTTGTGCAACTGTGGAAAGCGCGTGCGCCAATCATGGTCACGCTGTCGGGTATATAAATGCCAATCAAACTTGAGCATCCGAGGAAACTGCCGAATGAAGTCATGCCTTTCGGAATATTTATGTATTGGAGAGTGTTTTCAATTGTAGACGAAAGCTCAAAGCTTTCAACGGAATCCGGCATAACAAGCTGTGTCAGCTCCTTGCCCAGCTCGCTGAAATCGACCTCAACAACAGGTTCTCCCTCTAAAGTATCAGGAATCCTCACCTTAGGCGACTCGTTAAGGTAATCGGTAACAACCATACCTCCGAGGTCGCTGCTATATTTATAGGTAAACGCGCTTGCGTCCGTCACGGGTATTTCGGGCAGAACATCCCATATACCAAGCTCCTTTACAGGCTCGGACACATCATCGCCCAAGCCGAAAATATTTGAACCCGCGCCGATGATCTCTGAAGCAGAATCCCTGTCATCATCGTTCTTGTACTCGGTATCATCGTCATCGTACTCGATATCGTCGTCATCGTCCTGCCTCTCGTACTCTCCGCAGCCCGTAAGCAGCATGGCAGCCGCGATCAGAACCGCTGCCGCCCCAATTTTGATCTTTCGCATACATTTTTCTCCTTATAAATTAAAAAGTGCGCAGCCGAAGCCGCGCACCGAAAAATGCAAAGCTCCGATTGCCGCGAAACAACTCGTTATCACTTTTAGGAAAGCATACGAAAATAGAGCACGCACTTTTACCATATGGCAAGTGTATACTTCCCTAAAATAATATTAAGTTGTTTCGCATTTTCATTATAGCACAATCCTCCCGATTTGTCAATATTTTTTCCAAATTTTCCGTATAAAATTGATCAACTTTAAGGGGAATCTCTAAAAACCTCTTTTTCTGTCTGCCTGCGTTTAACTAAAATCCGGTTTGCAAAAAGTCGACCCCTCGCGGTAAGCGCTCCGCGAGGGGTTCTTTGTATTTACCCGCCCTTTGAGCGGGATTTTTGGTCAGGCTTGGATCCGCGACATGGTTCTCAGCAGCGCATCAACCTCCTGTTCGGTGTTAAACGCCGACGGCGAGAAACGGATCGTTCCGCCCTCCAACGTGCCGATCTTCCGATGAGCGGCGGGGGCGCAGTGCAATCCCCCGCGCATATAGAAGCCATATCGGCTCAGCAGCTCCGCGCCCTCCGTGGAAGGAATCCCCTCGAAATTGAAGGAGACCACCGGCGCAAAGAGATAGGAGTTATTCCGCGTGATCCTGTTGCACAGGCGAACCTTGCGGATCCTTTCCGCGCCCGCGCAGAACTGCCGGCACAGTGCCAGCTCGTGCGCGAGAATACGCTGCGGAGACCGCGACCTCACGAACTCCACGCCCTCGCCGAGCGCTATCACGCCCGCCGTGTTTATCGTTCCGCTCTCAAAGCGGTCGGGTACGAAGTCCGGCTGAACAAGGCTCTCCGAAGCGCTCCCCGTGCCGCCCTCGATGATGGTTTTGAGCGGGTATTTTCCATTAGTGACGAGTAATCCCGTCCCCATAGGACCATACAATCCCTTATGCCCCGCCGCGCAGATAAAGTCCGCGCAGTCAAGCGTTATGGGGAGCGTTCCCGCGCCCTGCGCCGCGTCAACGATAAACGGAATTCCCTTTTCGCGGCAGAGGTCGCAGATCTCGCAAATCGGCGTTCTAAGCCCTATTACGTTGCTTGCCGCCGTGCAGACCACCGCCGCCGTATTCGGACGAATGGCGCGTCTCGCGTTGCGGAGCGTCTCGTCCTCGTCGAGCGAGGCTTCAAACATACTGCAATAGCCGCTGAAATCCTCGCCGTTTTCCCGCGCCAGCGCGGCAATCGGGCGCACCACCGCGTTATGCTCCATATCGCTGATAACGAAGCTCTTCCCCTTGCCTGCCAGACCCTTGATCGCGAAATTAAGAGCATGGGTGCAGTTGAGGGTGAAGATAGTGTTTTCGGGTTCCGCGCCGAAAAGCTCGGCGCACTTTGCGCGGCTTGTGAAGACCGCTTCCGCTGTTTTTTGCGAGAACGTGTGTCCGGAGCGCCCGGGATTTGCCCCGAACGCGCTCATTGCTTGCTGCCATTTCCTGTAAACCGAACTCGGCTTGGGGAAAGAAGTGGCGGCGTTATCAAAATAGACCACAGTCTATCCCGATATTTGTGAGCAGTGCGCAGACCTCGCGCTTGTCCACGCCCTGCCCTGTTACTTTAAGTCTGAAGCCGCAGCCGCTTCCCCGTGCGAACGCTCGCTCCACAATGCAGCGAATTCCGTGCTTCTGTAAGAACATCGCCGCCTTTTGTGCCTGTGTAAAGGACTTTATATCAATTGAGAACATAATCTCACTCCTTGTGTAATAATTTTTCAATGGCGCCTTATTGCCTATCACAGTATATGCCAAAGGAAAAATTCCGCTCCTTTTTTGCGTTTTTTGTGTTAAATCCTTGACAATACTCGCAATATGCTGTATAATATATTTATGAATGCCGATTTTATCGCTGTTTTCACGCTTGCTGAAAATGACGGCAAAATTCGGGGGATCAAAACGGAGAAAAGGAGAACACTATGGGACTTACTTTAACAGAGAAAATCATCAAGGCGCATATCGTCGACGGCGAGCCGATCAAGGGTCAGGAGATCGGACTTCGTATCGACCAGACCCTCACCCAGGACGCAACGGGTACAATGGCATATCTTCAATTTGAGGCTATGGGCGTTGACCGCGTCAAGACCGAGCGTTCCGTGGCTTATATCGACCACAACACGCTCCAGAGCGGCTTCGAGAACGCTGACGACCACCGCTTTATCGGCTCTGTCGCCAAAAAGCACGGCATTTGGTTCTCGCGCCCCGGCAACGGCATCTGCCATCAGGTACATCTTGAACGCTTCGGCAAGCCCGGAAAGACGCTTATCGGCTCGGACAGCCACACCCCCACGGGCGGCGGCATCGGTATGCTCGCCATGGGCGCGGGCGGTCTTGACGTGGCGGTAGCTATGGGCGGCGGTGCTTACTACATAACCATGCCGAAGGTGGTTAAAATCAATCTCACCGGCAAGCTTAACGATTGGGTTTCCGCGAAGGACGTTATCCTTGAAGTCCTCAGACGGCTCTCCGTTAAGGGCGGCGTGGGCAAGGTGATGGAATACTGCGGCGACGGCATCAAGAGCCTGTCTGTCCCCGAGCGCGCCACTATTACCAATATGGGCGCGGAGCTGGGCGCTACGACTTCCATTTTCCCCTCGGATGAAACTACTCTCGCGTTCCTTAAAGCTCAAGGGCGTGAGGAGGACTATGTGGAGCTTTCCGCAGACCCGGACGCCGTTTACGACGAGGAAGTCGACATCGACCTCTCGAAGCTCGTACCGCTCGCGGCTTGTCCCCACTCCCCCGACAACGTTAAGGCGGTCAACGAGATCGTACCGCTCAAGGTGGATCAGGTGTGCATAGGCTCCTGCACGAACTCCTCTTTGCAGGATATGAGAAAGGTCGCGCACATTCTCAAGGGCAAGACCGTTCACCCGGACGTATCGCTGTCCATCGCCCCCGGCTCGAAGCAGGTATTCGAACAGCTGGCAAGCGAGGGAACGCTTGAGATCCTTATCGCGGCGGGCGCGAGGATCCTCGAAAGCGCGTGCGGTCCGTGCATCGGTATGGGACAGTCCCCGAACAGCAAGGGTATCTCCTTGCGCACGTTCAACAGAAACTTTTTAGGGAGAAGCGGCACAAAGGACGGGCAGATCTACCTCGTATCACCCGAGACGGCTGCGGCGTCCGCTGTCACGGGATACCTCACCGACCCGCGCACGCTCGGCAAAATGCCCGAATACATTATGCCGGAGCGCTTCTTGATCAACGACAATATGATCGTTGAACCCGCGTCGGAAAAGGACGCGGCAAACATCGAGATCCTCCGAGGTCCGAATATCAAGCCGTTCCCCATCAACAAGCCGCTCGCCGAAAGCATAGAGAGCGACGTTACACTCAAGGTAGGCGACAACATCACCACCGACCACATTATGCCCGCCGGCGCGAAGATCCTCCCGCTGCGCTCCAATATCCCCGCTATCTCGGAATATTGCTTCACGGTCTGCGACGAGACATTCCCCAAGCGCGCAAAAGAGGCGGGTACTTCCATAATCGTGGGCGGCGCGAACTACGGTCAGGGTTCTTCGAGAGAGCACGCGGCGCTTGCTCCGCTGTATCTGGGCGTTAAGGCGATAATATGCAAAGGTTTCGCTCGTATTCACCGCCAGAACCTCATCAACAACGGCATTCTCCCGCTTGAGTTTGTAAACGAGGCGGACTACGACAAGATAGATCAGGGCGACAAGCTGGTTATCGCGAATATCCGCTCACTCGTTGAGAACGGCGGCAAGATCGTTGTCGAGGACAAGACCAAGGGCTTCTCGTTCGAGGTGAAGTGCGAGCTGTCCGAGCGCGGCAAGGGTATGATGCTCGCGGGCGGTCTGCTTAACTACACAAAGGGAAACGGTTAATTATGGGATTATTTGGGAAAAAGAAAAAACAGCCCGCCGAGCGAAACGCTATCGAC
>CAYMTG010000027.1:15078-17809 GCA_964393305.1 uncultured Ruminococcus sp. | reverse complement strand
GTATCATCCGAATCATCCGAATCATTCGAATCATCCGTATCGTCTGTGTCACCCGGATTATCATCTACAGGATCATCGGTTTCATCACCGGTATCTCCCGGCTCGTCATCCTCTGCCGGAGGCTCATAGGAAGTGCTGTCCTCATCATCAGAAGTGTCACCATCAGGATCTTCAGTCGGCGTATTATCTTGATTGTCACCGGATTCATCATCCGATCCACCGACGGGCGTGTCACCCTCATCGGAGTCATCACTACTGCCGTTATCATCCTCATCATCCGCTAAATCATCGCTGTCAGGATCAACAGGATTCTTGTCGATAGATTCTTTATTATCTTCGGAAGAACCAGGATCATCCCCGGTCTCATCGCCGGTACTGTCGTCATTGCCGGGCTGAGAAGCACCGGGTACATCACCATCCTCAATATCTTCAGGATCACTGTAATCGGGAGGTGTAACTTGGTGAAGTTCGGCACAGAGATCAATTGAACGAACAAATGCCGCTCCGTTCAAATTGCCGCCGTTACTCAAATGTGCATAAGGCGCAACATAAATGCCGCCGGTCATACCTGTCGATATATTACCGGTATATGTACCAAAATTCAAGATTACGTTCGCGCACGTACCCGCCCAGTCAAGATTATTTATTTGTCCAATATAGATGTCATCGTCGTCGGTAATTACGTTGATAATTACCTTTACCCCGCTCTCACTTTTGAGAAGTGATTCTAAATCTCCAAGGTTGCTGCACATATCCTTTGCCGCAACATTAACAACAAGCGTTTCGCCTGCCTTTACATTGCCGTAGCTAATAGCATATACAGCATTTTTCAGAGAATTCGCAGAATCGTCAGCAGAAAAACTTGTGTCATCAATAATTTTCTGACCTTTTTCTGCCAAATCGTCAAGCGTCTGAATGACATTAGCGTAACTGTCCGACTCGTCAGCTCTGCGAATGGATACTCTACTGGACTGACCGCCGCATTCTATTTTATACTCGATTCCGCCTGCGCGGAAGCCAATCCCATTACCGTTATCATAGGTGAATTCTTCGTAATCAAATCCAAGAACCAACTCGTACTTGGTATTATTGGCTACAGTAATCTTGAGATTGGCATTTTGATCTTTGGGAGCTTCTTCAAGATAACAAGTATATACGCCGCTCCCGTTTGATGAATGATGTACAAGATTGCTGTTGAACACATCAAGTGATGGCGCATTCTTAACGCACACATTACCCTCAACGTGCATATTATCGTTCTTATATTCTGCCACAAGACCAAAGGATTTAAGATCGCTGAGTTCCGCTTTAAAATCCCTTACCGAGTAAGCAGAATCAGTTGCCTTATAGACATTAGAATACAACTGCTGATAAGCAGGATTTGCACCGATATTCTGATCCGCGGTATCAGTAGTATTATTGTTCAGGCTGTCTGTATCAATTTCAGAAGCGGATGCAATCGCACCCGTTGCTCTGGAACCTAAAACAGTAACCGCAAACGCGAACATAAAGGCTATTTTGCCTTTCTTTTTCTTCTTATTATCCGCCATGCCAAAACCTCCTAGGATGATACAAATATTACATTTTAATATATTATATCACATTAACATTTTTTTGTCAATAGTTTTTTTGATACCTTATACTAAGAAATTTCGTTTTTTCTTACGGAGTGCTTGGGAGGAAGAAAAAGCGTAACGCGGGATTTAGATGGAGCCTAAATCCTCTTTTGCATATGCTCGGGATTATAGGAATAGTTGATAGCGGTTTCCCTTGTGATTTGTCCGTCGTTGTATAATTTCAGGATACAGTTGTCCATAGTCTGCATTCCTGAAGCTGATTGGAGTACGGTGTCTATCTGATGCGTCTTTTCCTCACGAATGAGGGTACGTATCGCATTATTCATAGTCATTATCTCAAAAGCGGGTATCAGTTTCCCGGATTTTGAAGGAAGAAGCTGCTGAGAAACTACCGCGCTCAACACCATTGAAAGCTGAATTCTAATCTGGTGCTGCTGGTTTATCGGGAAAACATCAACAATTCGATCAATAGTATTAACCGCGCCGAGCGTGTGAAGCGTAGAAAGCACCAATTGCCCCGTCTCAGCAGCTGTCATAGCGACGCTTATTGTTTCGTAGTCACGCATTTCTCCCAGCAGAATAACATCGGGCGACTGACGAAGCGCCGCACGAAGAGCATCAATATACGTTTCAGTATCGATATTGATCTCACGCTGACTTATAAGACACTGCTTATGCTTGTGGAGGAACTCGATCGGATCCTCTATCGTAATTATATGCCCGCTGCGTTCATTGTTTATCTTGTCTATGATACAGGAGAGCGTCGTGGATTTTCCTATTCCCGCAGGACCCGTAACCAGAACTATGCCGCTCTTCAAGCTTGCAAAATTCATAACCTGCTCGGGAATACCAAGCGTTTTCGCATCGGGAAGAACAAATGGCACATATCGCAGAACAGCCGCATATGAGCCGCGCTGCTTGTAGATATTCGCACGGAACCTTCCCATTCCCGCTACGGAGATAGAGAAATCCATCTCTTTGTCAGGCATATTGTTTATATCATAGCTAAATCCGCCAAGCGTGAAAATCTCGTGTACCAACGTTCTCGTTTGTACGACAGAAAGCGTTTCATTGTCGATATTCTGAAGCTCTCCGTTGATCTTGCAGCTTATTTCCGCTCCCGATATAATAAATATATCGGATGCGGCGCGTTC
>CAYMTG010000027.1:0-14978 GCA_964393305.1 uncultured Ruminococcus sp. | reverse complement strand
ATATATCGGATGCGGCGCGTTCCGCCGCTGTTTTAAGTATAGCAAGAAGTTCCATGGCATTACCCCCTCTGAATTTTTACATATTTCCGTCCCAGACGTGTAAGTGATCATCCTTTTCTGAGAATAGCGTTCGGCACTGCCAGCGGTCTATTTCGTACTCGCCCGAGGCTTTGAACGTTACGCTCACGGACAGCTCCTGACGTTCGTTTATAGGTACGGAATAATCGGCGGAGCATCCATCACGTACTATTCTTATCTCAACCGATTTATCCTCCGCCAATTCCTGAAACGCTTCGGTAAAGAACTCGGTCTCCCTCGCCTTATATGAAAGCTCGTCCAGCTCGCACAATTTCTGCTTGGCGATATTATCCGCTATATAGTATTCCTTAAGATATTCCCCGCTCCTTTCGTTCAGAGCCTCATCCGACGAGGCTGCCTTTAGACTGAGCACAGCGAAAATCACCAGGCACACCAAAGCGAAGATTATCATTATGGAAGTATAGCCTACTCCAAGATTGGCGGTTTTCAGGGTCTTTTCCCGTTTATTCAACATCCGCACCTCCGTTCTTGTGGATATAGGAGGAACAATCTAATGAGTATATCTCTTCATTATTATAATAGAAGCACATTTTAAGGACGCGAAGCTCTCCCGCCTCTGTCTCAGTTAGGGTTTCTGTTGATCGCAGGGTGATTTCTCCGCTTTTGTCGGGAATATTCGTGTTAAGCTGCTCAATTCCGACACATTCGGCGGTTTTTTCGGCGTCACCGAATACAGAATAAGCCTCTGCAATAGATTGCGCCAGAACGACGACGCGTTCCAACCGCGCAGACTCATGGGACTTACTATTCGCTCCCGCAAACACCTTCAGAATGATCGCCCCGGACACACAAAAGAACAGCAGCGAAATGATCATCTCGATCAGGAACAAATTTATGGGACGTTTTTCTATTGCGGACTTGATAGCAATCACCCTCTTACTAAAGTGAAATTATTCTCTTTTCCATTTGAAACAGAGATCTTGTAAAATTTATCCAGCTTTTCGATTTTCATCGAGGAAAGGTCAAAAATCTTCTCGCCGCCATCGGTTTGCGGCTCGTCGCCGGAGGAATAACTGCGTTCGTATAGTCCCCCGTTTGTAAAGTACACTACACTTACTATCTCGCCATTCTTTAAAATCAAGGCGGTGCCGTCATTTATAACCTCGGCGCTCTCGGAGCTTTTGAGTTTGTTTGACACATAACGCAGTGAAGCTGTAACGCCAAATGTGTTGTCAAAATTCTGGCTTATCCTGTTGTAAGTCCCTGCGGCTACGGAAATTATCATCAGCATACAAGCCGCAAACAGCAGGAATAAGAGCATACTTCCAATAGTTCCCACCGTGTCGGTAAGGGATTTATTTTGAAATCGCTTCATTACCTTCCCCTTTCAATTACCGATACCGTAGGGCGGATATTATCAGCAAAGCAGCTGTAATGAACAACGTACTTAGCTTTGTCGTAGGAAACAGAGTAGTTTTTCTCTAGGTACTCAAGGTCGGGCGGGTACGTACTTTCAATGGAATAACACATTGTTATGCCCTTTTCTATCGTAGATTTAACTGCCGCAAGCTCCTGCTCGTCCGTTGCGCGGGAAGCGTTTCCAAGAGTGACACACAGCCAGATTATCGCTGCCGCAAATATCACACACGGAATTATGAAGACAATGTTTTTTACCGAAAATCGTTTCATATCGCCCTCCGCTAGCCCATAACCGACATTATATTCATCAAGGGGAGCATAACTGTAAGAAGAATAGCGCCGATTACAGTAGTAAGCACTATTACAATTGCAGGTTCTACAAAGGACACAATTCCCTCGGCGGACTCCATAGCTTCTTCTCCGCAGTGGTCGGAAAGCTTCTTCCATGCCTTCTCAAAAGAACCGGAGCTATAAGAAAGCTTCAATCCTCTTGACTGCATTGCGGGAAAAATACCTGCCATTGAGATAACATCAGCGAAATACTCTCCGCCTATCACCTTTTCACGACAACTGCGCAGCTTCTGTGAAAGCGCCTTGTCGTCAACAAGCTCAGCCGAGTATTCAAGCATTTCATCTGGAGAGAGACCCGCAGTAACCATTATATTGAACGCGCCCGCAAGCTTTGAAAGCGTGAATTTGCGCGCCGTTTTCCTTGTAAGCGGACACCAAGCGACAAATCTCGACAGAGCCTTTCTGAATTTCGGACTGACAGATAGAACTCCAACAACCAGCGATATCGCCAGAACAACCAAAAGCACGATAAGCATCACCGTACCAACGGTATATGCCATATCAATGCTTTGCTTGACAACAGCGGTGACAGAAGCGTCGAACTGCTCGAAAATCTCTCCGAACATCGGTATAACAAGCGTGATAAGCACAACAATTACCGCAGTCATCATACCGAGCAGCATCAACGGGTGAAGTAAGGCGGTACGAATTGCGCGTCCGATTTGAGCGCGGTCGCTGTAATATTCATTCATACCGTTGAGAACTTTTTCCAGCTGTCCCGACACTTCACCAATTTTTACCATTTTGACGCTGTATTCGGGAAATGCCTCGCTTTTTTCCATCGAGGCGGCAAGAGTGTTGCCCTCGTTCAGAGCGGTGAGCATTATGTCACACACGTGCGAAATCTTTTTATCGGAGATGTCCTCGCAGATTATGGAAAGGCCATCGCTTAAATTCATTCCCGATTCCAGCATCAAGGCGAGCTGCTCGCAGAAATAGGCAATCTCGTCATTTGTAAATTTTTTCATAACGTTCTTCCTTATTTAATAGTAGTACACCGCAGAGTAGTTTCCGGTGTTGGTGATGTACTCGGAGATTTTTTTCTTGTCGCTGCTTCCCGCATAGAAGGTGGCGTCTACCAGATTATACCCGCTTTCTTTCAGGAGAAGCTCAGGGGTGATCCAACCGGTCTCCTTTGTATACACCTCGTTCCACGCATGGTAGATGTCCGGAGAAGCGTAGCCGATGACCAGTCTTGACGGAATCCCCTGTGAACGGAGCATAGCCGCCATAAGCGATGCATAGTCATAGCAAATTCCCTTTTTCTTCGCAACAGTATCATCGGGATTTGGAACATATCCGCTCTTTACCGTAGCCGCCAGGTCATAGTCATATGTTATATTATCAGTTACCCAGACGAAAACAGCGGCAATCTTGTCAATGGTTCCGCTCTTTCCCGCGCAAACTTCAGCCGCTTTGTATGTACAAGCCGAGTTTTTGTCATACATAATGTATCGATTGGGATAAAGAAACGGTGACAGGGAGTCTTCTATATCCGCTTGAAACTCTTGTCTCAGCACCACGGAATATGACGTACCTTCAATTCTCTCAAATAGAGTGACCCTGTACTGTCCGCTCCCCATTGAAAGCGGGTAGTATTCGGTTTTTCCGTTCGGGTCAAGGTCGTGGTCATAAGTCTCCCCATTCGCCTCTATGCGTAGCTTACATTTTCCTTTGTTGCCCGTATAGCAAGCGGAGATGTAACCATATTTCGCGTTGGAGTAGTCAATCGAGCCATTCGCTGCCTTTGCGGTTTGTGTTCCGGGTGAGCTTGGCATTGGTATATCGGGGATAACCACCACAGCCGGTTCCTCTTGCGGCACACTCTCAACAGATGAAGATGATGGCGTCGAAAGTGGAGAACTCGATACTTCGCTTGAATGTGGTTCGCTCGAGCTTTGCGCAGGCTCAGAGCGTGACTGTTCGGACGCGGAAGAAGCCTCCTCTTGAGAAGATGTGCTTTGAGGTTCAGACGAGCTTTCCGAGCTTGTTGAAGCCGTCGCACTCTCCGCGCTTGACATATTCCCCGGACTTGCCGAAGCGGACACGCTCCACGCGCTTGAAGTGTTAGGGGGATTGCTGCTGCTTGTAACCGAATTATCACAGCCGGACAACAGCAACACACAAAATAGTGCTGCTAACCATCTCCTATTCACAGCAATCCCTCCTCTCATCAATCTCGTTTCAGTTTAAGGGTTCTTAAAAGAATATAGTTCTCGTCGATCTCGTTGAAAAGCCGTTTTTCGGTTCCTTGGATAATCTGCGAGATGTATTCGGAGGCTCGGCGGTAGAACTCATCCTCAAAATTTGTGATCCCCTTTCCTCCATAGGGATAGCACTCCGAGGAGTAGTAATTCTTGGAAATGTCAATTACATAGCAGCCCGTCACTGCTGCAAATCTTTCTTCACAAAGCGAGATAAACTTCCGCTTGATATCAAAAAGCTCATCCGTAAGCCTTTCAAGGCGATAGTCCTGTGAAATGTAGTATCCGGCAGGTTGGGACTTTATAAGAATGATGTTCTCACCATACAGCTCAAGCATCTCTTTTGAGAAGCCTGTAATGCCCTCTGAGCAGAACTTCATATTCCGTTTCTCAAAAATATATCCCTCAGAACACTGACTGTGGATTTTCTTGTAGAAGTCGGTTGCGCAAATTGCATCGTTTAACTCAAACAAATTTCCTTTATACTCGATAATTTTAGTGATTATGTCAGCAAAATCAACGATAATCCACGGTGCGGGACTGTTTTCACAGCAGCCGACGCCGTCCCTTGTCAAAGCCGAACGGGCAAGCTTCAGCAGCCTGCGGTCTTCGCCAAAATCCTCCGACTTAAATTCATCCCGCTTGAATACAGGTTTCTCCTTATATAGGATCTGCGGCTGCATTGTGATTCTTTCGTTGATGAATACGTCCTTACAGCGCTCCGCGCATAATCGTGACACATCACTGCCCCAGATGTCTGCCGAACAACCATAGAGGTCGGAAAAATAGCGCTTTGACTGAGGCTTCCCTCTCAGCAGAAATACCATCTCGGCATTTTGCTCATTGACCGGGCAGCCGACTTCCTTTGACAAAAGCCTTACGATGGACTTTAAGATATTGTAGCGGTACTTGAACGCCGGAGCATAGAAGTCATAGGGTTTTGTGAGGTTGCCCTTTTCCACCAGATTAATAATTTCCGCCGCTTTGATCAGTTCCTCAGCCTCGCCCTCACCCTCGAAGAAGTCCTTTATATACAAAAGATCGGACCTTCCCGATTGCTTCAGGCGTATAAGCCGTTCGCTGTGCCGAGCGCAGAATTCAGCGTTGGTGTAAGCTACCAGCTTGTCGGGAGCATTCGACATATCAAGCAGACGGTCGTAAAGAGAGAGCGTTGTCATGCTCTCATAGTACTTCATCGCGTGAGAGAACCAGCACTCTGCCGGGATATTATCAACATAATTTCTGCCTGTTCCCGACAAGATCTCACAGAACGCGGCATACGCCCGGGAATAGTACTCGTCCTCAAAGGAAACAAGCGTCCCCTCCTCGACAAAGAACTTATCGGAGAGGTCAACCACAGCGGGATTTACCAGCGAGATAAAGTAGTCTTCCATCTCGCGTATCAAGCGGCTTTGACGTGTATTTTCGGGGACGGTGCGCAGCATATTCCCACAAAATCTGTTGGAGGTGATCGCGGTTCTGAAAAGCACTATCTTCTCCGAAGGCAGAACAGCCGTCAGGCGCTCCGCGAATTTTTTGACTAACGGCTTCCACATCGTTTCACCGAACGGAGGACGAATTCTAAGCCATTGCGGACGGTTTTCCGAATAGAAGTCCGAACCGCGCAATCTTTTTGAGTTGGAGAAGTAGTACGGTTCTTCAAAAAACTCATCACTGTATCTGAAGCATGAAACAGTAGCCGCAGTGTAGAAATCTACAGCGGCATAATCGCAGCTGCCGAAAGCGCTCTTGAAATCTTTTCCGATATCAAGCCTCAGCGTTTCGTCAAGACCGTTTGGAATATCGGAGAATTCCTTTGCTCCAAGTGATAATTGAGACAGATACATAGCGGTTTTATCCACTCTGAACCTGTCTCCCACAGTAAGGATTTTGTTCAAAACAGAGGAGCCGATGATTGCCACAGAAAGCTTATACGGTTTGATTTTCTTCCCCAGATATTTTAAGGTACGTTTTGCGGATTTTTCGGTATCCTCACTTCTCGCGGGAATAGCTGCGGAAGCGTATACCCCTGTTTCGCCGTTTTCACTGTAACATGGGATAGCGGAACATTCGGCGAAAATCCTCCCCTTCCGGCGGGAAAGCTCTACTCTCAATATCGCCCCGTCGCGGTGGTCGGTCATTTCGCCTTCAACAGAAAGGAAATTTCCCAAAGAATACGCACAAGGAACATTCCGTCCGTCTTTGGTGGATATTATTCCAAAATACTGTACGGTATGCGTGTGTGCGCCAACAATAAGATCAGCGCCGGAGTTAGCCATAAATCTCGCTTCCTCAAGCTGTGACTTGCGTATCTGGTGCGAGTCGCCGGCACCCCAATGCGCCAACACAACGATAAACTCCGCGCCCTGCGCTTTGGCTGTATTTATAAGCTCCAGAAAATATTCTCTGTCATATTTTGCCGAATGATTAAAGACAGAGGTATCATCGGAAGTCTGTGCGATCAGATTTACCGCGGCAAACCCAACCTTTATTCCCTTTATAGACGTGATCACCGGATTATCGCCAAGCGTGCCGATATTGCCAAGCCCCGATGCCTTGATAGTTTTAACGGTTTCCTTCATGCCGTCAATACCGTCTGAAAGGGAGTTGTCGCTTGCGGTCACCACGGCGTCAAAACCTGCGTCGGCAATAGCGGAAACAAAAGATTTCGGGACATTTGGGATTACAGAACAATTTGACAAGCGGCGCTGTTCGTATTCAAACGGAACCCTCTCCGAACAAATCGCGTTAAATACGCCAACCAGATAATCCTTGTCCGCAGGAATATGCCTTATATAATCGAAAGCCTTGAAGTAATCCTGCTTTCCGCCGCAGACGCCGGCCGAACACGTTATATCGCCGGTAAACATCAGTACAGCGTGATTATCGTTATGCCTTTGAGTACGTCCCACTATGATCCTGGTTGCAGTACTTTGCTTGTCGGGTGAAGTGATTTTTATATAGCACTCACCGTTCTTCAATGCCCTGACTTTTCCCTCCGAGCTTACTTCCGCAATTTTTGAATTAGTCGATACAAAGGAAAGGGATGACGGAGTACCGTCATATTCGTATTTGATCTGTACAGTGTCTCCCGCCTTGAGAGACAACGCTCCTTCGGCTTTGAGAGAACATATGATCGGAGTAAAGGCTCCAACGGGCGACGCGTCGCCAAGATGCTCCGCATTGTTGTCAAAAACAAAAGCGCGTATTTTTACATAATACTCCTTGCCAAGCTCAAAGCCGGATACCGTCTTGCAGCTTTTCTCGGAATAGCGTGTTTTTATGCAGACTGAGGGGTCGCTTGCTTCATAGAAGAACAGTTTATATCCGTCGGCTCCCGATACGGCACGCCACGATACGGTTACAGAGTCGTTCTTTACAGTTGCGGCAACGTTTGCGGGTGTTCCCGGTTTACGTATCATGTTTATCACTCCCTTACTATTCAGCCCCACGGAAATACAATCCTCTGGTGAGCTTGTCCTTAGGCTTTCCGTTCTTGGTATACATATTATAAATAGTTTCAACCTCGGCTTCTGATTCTGTGGTAAATTTCAGAATACAGAAGTCAAAGCTCTGCATAACCTCTCGTTTATCGCTTAAAATCAGAACGTCGGGGTTAAGCAGTTCGACACAGCTGCCACCGCATAATACGTGGAGTTTGTTCCCACGGCGGTCTTGTATTGACCCGCCGCAAGTCTGTCCTTCGCCGAACGGAGACTTTCTGCCGCAAGGCTTGCCGTTTGCGATAGGGCAGCGACGCATCAGCATCAGCGGAATTCTGCCGTAAGCTAAGATTCCCTTTGGCACAGGCGACTGTATCTTTGACAGAACATCGTGCGTACCCTCAAATGACAGTGTAATATCCGAAAAGCCATATTCGGCAAGAACCGCCGCAGACAGCGAATTCAGGACATTCATACGATAGCCTCCGTGGATTTCAAAGCCGCACTCCTTCAGCAGCTCCGCGTGGGCAAGAGTATGAGCAAGCGCCTTGATAAAACCGAGCGATTTCAGCCTCAGAAGCCGCTCTCTTGTCTCATCCTCACAGCTATTCAAAACAAGCGGCGGCGCAGCAACGATTTTCTCCTTATGCGGCGTGTTTTCGTCAAGCAGACCCATAGGCGCGTAAATCATCTCAAAATCAAGATTTAACGCAGCTGTAAGCTGTTCAATTGAATACACCTCCGCACGGAGCCTAAGCGGCTTTTCTTTTCCTGCCACTCCCATTTTCGGGAGAACAAAGTCATTAACCCGATAGCTAGGCGTACATTTTTCAAGGATTATTTCGGTCATCCCTTCGCATACACTGCGGCGCAGCGCGTTAAGAGCAGACGCCGACACATACAACCCCTCGTCAACAGATGCCGTGATATTGCCCGCCCGAAACGGTGTTCCGCCAAGTTTTCCCATTCTGTCGCAGACCAACGCTTCGTCAAGCGGCTTGCCGCTTGCGGGCTCAGGTATGGTATCCGAAATGATCTCCACCTCGCCGTACTTGCAGGCAGCGATTGCTCTGAGCGGCCTCCCGGCGCGGATCTCAGCGGAAATGCCGAGGGGAATTCGCGGAAACTCAGCCTTGTAGATTCCCTTTACCCCGACAAGCGCCCTTGACGAATTATCGACATCCTCCTTCTCGCGGATACCGTTCATATCGATCATATTGCCGTTGAAATATCCCTCGGTAAGTCCACCGCGTGAGAATACGTTGCTCAGTCTTTCCGCGTCATACGGCATACCGGAAAGTGCCTTTCGACAGGCGTCCACCGCACAGGCGACATACTCCGGGCGCTTCATTCGCCCCTCGATCTTGAAGCTATCGATGTTCTTCATCTTCCCAAGACGCGAAATAAGCGACTGATCCTTCAGCGAAATTACATTGTGGCGATCCCCGCACGAAAAATCCAGACGGCACGGCTGGGCGCAAAGTCCGCGGTTTCCGCTTCTGCCGCCAAAAACGCTGCTCATATAGCATTGTCCGCTCACGCTCACGCAAAGCGCGCCGTGAACAAACACCTCAAGCTCGATTCTTGCCTCGGACGCTATCTTGCTTATCTCCTTTTCGGACAACTCTCTGCCGATAACCACACGGGAAAAGCCAAGCTCTTCCGCAGCCTTAACGCCGCTCACACTATTAAGCGTCATCTGAGTGGACGCATGAACCGGCAGGTCGGGACACACGCTTCGTATAATGCGAACAGCCCCCAAATCCTGCACGATCAAAGCGTCAGTCCCACATTCAGCGGCGATTTTCACGTACTCGGCAAACTCGGAAAATTCGCTGTCATAAAGAAGCGTATTCATAGCGGCATACACACGCACCCCACGCTTGTGGCATTCGGTTACCGCTTGCTTAAATTCTAAATCAGAAAAATTTTCGGCGTTCTTACGCGCCGAAAATTTCTTCATACCAATATAAATCGCATCCGCGCCCGCGTTCAGCGCGGAATAAAGCACGTCAATGCTGCCGCATGGCGCTAAAATTTCATTCATAATGTGAGCTGACCATCCTCCAGCATTTCCTGAATTTGCTTCTCAAGCGAGGAGTTCGTCTTCTTCAAAGTCTTGATCTCCTTGGTAAGATCGTCGTTCTTAGCTGTGAGCTCCGCGAGCTGCTTCTTCAGCTCCTGAACCTCTTCGCGTAATGTTGAAGAGGACTCCGCAAGCTTAAGCGCGGCATTCTCGTCCTCAATCCGAGAAAAATTCACCTTCAGCTCGTCAAGCTCTGTGGAAACCGACTGCAATTCGTTCAGTTTTTCGGTAAGCTCGCTGCTCTTTGCCTCGTACTCCTTAACCTTTTCGGAAAGCTCGGTCTTCAGACGTTTCTGCTCGTTGTCGCCGGATTTATTCTTCTTTTCCAGCTCAGCTATCTCAGCGTACATGATCTCCATATCGGAAACCTGCTTGCGGAGCTCCTCCTGCTTATCGGCGAATTTCTTGTCCTTCTCGGCAAGAAGAGCGTCCTTCTTTTCACATTCTTTAGTCTTATCCGCAAGCTCCGCCTGAACCTTTTTTAGAATATCGGCATCAGCGGAACTCTTAGCAAGCTTGTCATTCTGCATTTTAGCTTCGTCAAGCTCCTTGCTAAGAGAATTGAGCTTTTTCTTGTTTTCGGCATCGGCATTGGCAAGATGCTCGTTTGCGGCTTTGAGAGTGTTGCGCTCTGTTTCCAAGGAATTGGCGCGCTTCTGCTCACGATTGAACGCTTCCTCGAAATTCTCAGCCTTGCTCAGCTTCTCCGAAAGACGCTTGTTCTCGCTCATCAAAGACGACGTTTTCTCCTGACCCTTTTCTAAAGAGGAAATCTTCTTGTCCTTCTCATCAGATGCCTTTTTCAATTCGCCGATCTTATCCGAATTCGCCTTAGACGTAGCGGAAAGCTCGGAGTTCTTCTTTTCAAGAGCCTCGTATTGCTTCCTCGTTTCAACAAGCTCCTTTTCAAGTACGGCGAACCTTGCCGCCTTCTCATTGGCATCCTTAAGGGTCTCGACTAAATGTTCGTTCTTGCTGACCAGCTCCGCGTTCTTTTTAACCGTCTTATCAAGCTGTTCGGCGGATCTCTTTAATTCCGCGTTTTCCTCAAGCAGCGCCTTGTTGCTTTCAACCGCCTTTTTCGCCGACTCTTCTCCCGCTTTAAGACGATTGACTTCAGCAGTGACAGCTTCCAGCTTCGCCTTAAGCTCCTCAACCTCGGTAAAGCATTCAAGGGCGCTCAGAATAATGCCCTTTTCTTTGTCCATGGAAAGATCGGAATCATTTGAACAGTATTGGGCTATTTTACTGTCTAATATACCGGCCGCAGTCAGAAGCTGCTGCGCATTATCTGTCTTTAAAGGGATTCTTCTTCCGCGAATATTTACAATAACTTTTTCATCCAGCATATTTATGAAGTTCCTTTCAACCTGAAATTGTCGGCAGGCCATCTGCCTAAAACTACTTTCACACTTTATATTATATACCAAATGTTTTTTCTTTTCAAGTGCTATATGCCACAAAGATTGTCACATAACAGGCTGCTTCAGCTTTTTTGTCGCAATAAACAAATATATTAAACCGACCGGCCTGTCAATTGGTGAATATTACATTGTATTTTAAGCCCAAATTACATATAAATTCGCCGCTGTACAGTAAAGAAAGCAAGTTGTGTTCGCGTTCCGGTCAATTCTCTGAACGAACTTCCATCACGCTCAGATAAGCCGGACGAATAATTCTGCTTGCGGTGGAAAGCTCTTCAATGCGGTGCGCGCTCCAGCCTACAATTCTTGCAATAGCGAATATCGCTGTATACAGCTCCTGCGGGATCTCGAGCATATCGTACACAAAACCGCTGTAAAAGTCAACGTTAGGACTTACGCCCTTTATGATCTTACGCATCCGAGCGATAAGCTTGGGAGCCGCGTTTTCGATATTCTCATACAACGCGAGGTCGTCCTCTCTGTGCTTTGCCACAGCAAGCTCCTTCACATAGGATCGGAATATGCGCTCACGCGGATCAGACAACGAATAAACCGCGTGTCCCATTCCATAGATCAGTCCCTTGTGGTCGAAAACCTCTCCCGCGAGTATCTTTGCAAGGTAGTCGCTTACTTCGTCATAGTCCTTGATATCCCTGACATTTTCGCGGATATTATCCATCATCTCCATAACCTTGATATTAGCGCCGCCGTGCTTTGGTCCCTTCAGAGAGGACATAGCTGCCGCGATAGTCGAATAGGTATCCGAACCCGAGGAGGTAACTACTCTGGTTGTGAACGTCGAGTTGTTGCCGCCGCCATGCTCCATATGGAGAAGCAGAGCCATATCAAGTACCTTTGCCTCAAGATGGGTATACTTCTTGTCGGGACGCAGCATCAAAAGGAGGTTTTCCGCAGTCGAAAGCGCAGGATCCGGACGGTGGATATACATACTGGCGTCATTTTCGTAATGGTTGTAGGCGTGATACGCATAAGCCGCAAGCATCGGAAACCGCGCTATAAGCAGAATACACTGATAGATAACATCGGAGATTTTTCCGGATAACGCGGTTTTGTCGTAAGAAGCCAACGTCAGTATGCTTCTGGTCATAGTGTTCATAATATCCTTGCTGGGAGCCTTCATAATTACATCGCGTGTAAAGTTAGTGGGAAGACACCGACATTTCCCAAGAATGTCAAAAAATTCCTTTTCCTCCGGCTCGCTCGGCAGCTCGCCGAAAATAAGCAGGTATGCGGCTTTCTCAAAGGTAAAACCGTCTTTGCCGCCCATTTTTGCAAGCTCTTTAACGTCATAGCCGCGATACCAAAGCTCTCCGTCGCAAGGTACCCGGACGCCGTTTTCTTCCTTGAAGGACACGATCTTGGAAATGGTGGTAAGTCCCGTTAGAACGCCCTTTCCGTTAATGTCGCGAAGTCCGCGGTTTACACCGTACTTGCTGTACAAATCGTCAGAGATAGCGTCATTCTTTAAACAAAGCTCCTGTTTCTCTTCAGCAAATTTTTTTACTAAATTTCCCATTAAGTAGCCTCCTATCGTCCGTTGCATAATGGAAAATCCTATTCCAAAACGCACTTTGCCACAGATATACACATTTATCTTTTGCAGTCTGTAAGACTGCATTATCTTCGTGTAATCTACCCTATTATACATTTTAACACAACTGAGTAAAAAAATCAAGAGCAGAGGAAAAATTTCACAGATTTTTCATATAAGAGGATCTCTAAAGACTCCCACAATATCGTTTTTGTGTCCGCCTGTGTCCCGCTGCGCAGAATATAGACAGAGTAAAAGAGATTTTTAACATAATTCAATTCCCTAAATGAGTAAGTTTTTGGAAAAACGCTGAATTTGCTATTGAAAAATTCGTGAAAATGTGGTAAAATACTTGTAGAATGTGATTTGGGGAGATAATATGAATTATTCATTGAATATCGGAGAGTGGAACAGCGTTTTCGCTGTTCCGTCCGGCGTTGTTGATAAGTACATAAAGCTGGCAAGCGGTAATTCCCTGAAGCTCCTGCTGTTCTTGCTAAGGCACGGCGGCGAAAGCTTTTCTGCGGACAAGCTAAGCGCAGAGCTTAACTTCAGCGAAGCGGGTGAATTGGAGGATGCCGCCGTTTTCTGGGCCCAGCGCGGGATTATACGCTTGTTGAGCGAAAACGAGGGGCAGTATGCGGCTGCACCCGAAATTACCGAGAACCTTGGAGAAGGAACCGCAAAGTCCGAGATCCAAGAGATGCCGCAGATCGCCGCGATCCCGACTAAGAAGGACTCTAAGATCGCTCCGGCAAGCGTTTCTTCGAGGGAGATCGCCTCACGCATTCTCGAGGACAAGAACATTAAGACACTCTTCGATGAAGCGGAAAAGCTATACGCACACCCGCTGCGCCAGCGTGAAAATCAGACCATAATAAGTCTGGTTGACCATTATGGACTGCCTGTCGGGGTCTCTCTTATGCTTCTTCAATACTGTAAAAAGATCGATAGGCTCACGCCGAGTTACATAACCACAGTTGCCGCCGATTGGACAGACAACGACATAATCACCATTGAAAAAGCCGAGGAGAGAATTCGCTCTCTTGAAAAGATGAACGGAATTGAGGAACGTCTGCGCGCAGCACTTGATATGAAAACCGCGTTTACTCCCGCGCAAAAAAAATATTTCCGTATCTGGACGGAGGAATGGGGCTTCTCCGAGGAGATGATACTTCTTGCCATCAACAGAACGATCGAACAAATCGGAAATCCCAAATTAAACTACACGAACAGAATTATCGAAAACTGGAAGGCAGATGGTATCACTACCACGGAACAGGCGGAAAATCCCGCTCTCGCGCAGAAGTCCGGCAATACCAACACCTCCTTCGACAAGAATGATGTTATGGCGAATATCTTGAAAAAATACAAAGGATAGGTGATAAGATGCCGTTTGATAAAAAATACTACGAAATTGCGCAAAGACGTCTTGAAGACCGCGTGAACAGCAATAAGCAGATCGCCGAAAATCGCCGTATAGAAATTCATAGCAGAATACCGCGCTACAGCGAGCTGGAGTGCGAGCTTGCCGATACTATGACCCGAATTATCGGCGCGTTATCCGAGCGTATGGATAATTCAGAGGAGCTTGTTCAACAGGCTATACAAAGCAATTCGCTTATTCAGAAGGAAATGGCTCAGCTTCTCACCGAGAACGGTTACCCCGCGGATTACCTTGAACCGGTCTATACCTGTCCCAAATGCAGGGATAAGGGAACGCTGGACGGACAATGGTGCGACTGCTTCAAAAAGATACTTCAACAGATAGCCGCAGAAAATCTTAACGCCGCCTCTCCCCTGAAGCTAAGCGATTTTAACACATTCAGGCTTGATTTCTATTGCGACAAGATCGATCCTAAGGTCGGTGCCACCCACCGCCAGATAATGCAGAATAATCTGAATGAATGTGTCTCCTTTGCCGATAATTTTAATGGCAAGGGCAAAGGTCTGCTGATGATGGGAGGCACGGGACTTGGTAAAACCCACCTCTCGCTTGCAATAGCCAATCGGGTAATAAACCGCGGATTTTGCGTTGCTTACGGCTCAGTCCCCGAATTGATAAGAAAGCTCGACAAGGAGCAGTTCGGCAAAGCCGAGGGCGATACAATGACTCTGCTCATCGAATGTGACCTGCTTATACTTGACGATCTGGGCGCGGAGAACTCCACCGATCACGCGGTTTCTATTCTCTACGAGATAATCAATGCACGGCAAAACCGAAACGTACCAATGGTTATTAACACTAATCTTGATATGAACAAAATTCAGGCGCACTATCAGGACAGGCTCTATTCAAGGCTCTTCAGCTTGAGAGTTCTTCTTTTCCTTGGCAATGACAACAGACTTAAAGCTTCTCAATAAAATAAGGGAACCTCTAGAAACCGGCTTCTCTCAAACAAGATTTTTATGAGGCGACCATAATTTGGAGGATAAAAAAATGGCTAAACTCAGAATCGG
>CAYMTG010000026.1:17209-18285 GCA_964393305.1 uncultured Ruminococcus sp. | reverse complement strand
GCCCTCTCGGGCGAGCTTTTACATTATATCACATAACACGATATTTGTCAAGGGGTTTTTCAAAAATATTTTTAATTTTTTTCGCTCTCTCAAACGAACTTAAAAGCAAGCGGCTCTTGTCAAGGGGTTTACGATTTTTTACTGTTTTCTTCGAGAACTTGACTTTAAAAAATATTTACGACATTTTGTAAAATATACTTGACAAAAATTCAAAAATATGTTACAATACCATCAGCAAATAAACGGGAGGGAAGATATGGCGAAGAACTTAAAAATGAAAGCCGCACGCGCCGCTCTCGATTTATCGCAGGACGAGCTTGCGAAAAAGGCGGGAGTTACGCGCCAGACGATCTCCGCCGTAGAGAACGGCGACTACAACCCTACTATCAACCTGTGCATCGCGATCTGCAAGGCTCTCGGCAAGACGCTTGATGAGCTTTTCTGGGAGGAGGAATCAAAATGAGCCTTAAATCATTTGACAAATTTTGCGAGAAACTGATACTTGCCGAGCCGGGCAGCGAGAAGGAGATCTTTGACGAGCGCCAGACGCTTATCAGGGAACGGATAACGTTTAATTCGGTGCTCCTGTTCGCGGGACTGTCTGCGGCAAATACGCTCATTATGGACCGGGGACTTCAATGGTGCGGGATGTACAGCGCGCCGATGGTTCTGTTCTACGTAATAAGCTACATCTACTGGATCATCGCGAACGCCTGCAAGGGATCTCTGTTCGGGGTGGGCGGCACTCGGTTCGTTAAAGCCAATGCGTTCTGTATGATATTTATTTCGATGGTGAATTTGCTGATGAGAACATTCGATGAGGAAGAATTTTCGATACTCAAGAACGGTATGCTGTCGGTAGAATTTATCGGCGTGATCGCGTTTTCGCTTTTGCTGATAACGGGAATAGCCGCGTTTGTGCTGGCACACCGTTATGACAAGGCGCAAAAGGAGCACGCAGAGGAATGATACCGCTGTTCCCGCCTCTCGTAAAGGAGAGGCGGGGCTATATTTATAATGGTATCGTTGAAAGAAACAAGCGCTTGTTGGACGGAATGTCGGAGCTAGCCGGGCGC
>CAYMTG010000026.1:0-17109 GCA_964393305.1 uncultured Ruminococcus sp. | reverse complement strand
AGCGCTTGTTGGACGGAATGTCGGAGCTAGCCGGGCGCAGGTTCTCCGAAAAAATAACCGGACAATCGGGCGGGAAACAGGACGGAATGTCGGAGCTAGCCGGGCGCAGGTTCTCCGAAAAAACGGGACTGACAAATTATAAAGCGACGATTTTGTCATTTTTTTCACAAACCTATTGACACACGGCGAAAAATATGTTAAAATGAATTGTATGTGTAAGGGTATGCCCTACATTAAATTCTAATCTATTAGTTCCACAGGAGGACACAATAATGAGAGTTTACAATTTCAGCGCGGGTCCCGCGGTTCTGCCCGAAGAGGTTCTTAAAGAAGCCGCTGACGAAATGCTTGACTACAACGGCACGGGTATGTCCGTTATGGAGATGTCCCACCGCTCCAAGGCTTACGACGACATCATCAAGACAGCGGAGAAGGATATCCGCGACATCATGAACATCCCCGACAACTACAAGGTGCTGTTCCTTCAGGGCGGCGCGTCTCAGCAATTCGCGGCTGTTCCTATGAACCTTATGAAGAACAAAAAGGCGGGTTACATCATTACCGGTCAATGGGCGAAAAAGGCTTTCCAAGAGGCTAAGATCTTTGGAGAAGCCGTAGAGCTTGCGTCCAGCGCGGACAAAACCTTCTCCTATATCCCCGACTGCTCGGATCTGCCGATCACCGACGATATGGACTACGTCTATATCTGCGAGAACAACACCATCTACGGCACTAAGTATTGGAAGCTCCCCGACGCCAAGGGCAAGCTGCTTGTCGCGGACGTTTCGTCCTGCTTCCTCTCCGAGCCGGTTGACGTTACCAAGTACGGCGTTATCTACGGCGGCGTTCAGAAGAACGTAGGTCCTGCGGGTCTGGTTATCTCTATTATACGCGAGGATCTTATCACCGACGACGTCCTCCCCGGAACTCCCACAATGCTCAAGTGGAAGACTCAAGCGGACAACGACTCCCTCTACAACACCCCGAACTGCTACGCGATCTACATCTGCGGCAAGGTCTTCAAATGGATAAAGAAGATGGGCGGTCTGGAGGCTATGAAGGCTCACAACGAGAAGAAGGCTAAGATCCTTTACGACTTCCTCGACCAGAGCAAGCTGTTCAAGGGTACTGTACGTAAAGAGGATCGCTCCATTATGAACGTTCCGTTCGTTACCGGAAACGAGGAGCTTGACGCCAAGTTCGTCAAGGAGTCCAAGGCGGCGGGTCTTGAGAACCTCAAGGGTCACAGAACCGTCGGCGGTATGAGAGCCTCCATCTACAACGCTATGCCTATCGAGGGCGTTGAGAAGCTCGTCGAATTTATGAAGGAATTTGAAAAGAACAACGGCTGATTTCTCGGAGAGAATTCAGAATTATATGATAATATATGATAAGGAGAGATACCAAATGTACAATATACAGACGCTTAACAAGATCGCTGCCTGCGGCACGGATCTTCTCGACAAGAGCAAGTATGCCGTAAGCGACGACGCGGCGAACCCCGACGCTATTCTCGTGCGCTCGGCGGCTATGCACGATATGGAGCTTGGCTCCAACCTTCTCGCGATCGCCAGAGCGGGCGCGGGCGTAAACAACATCCCTATCGACAAGTGCAGCGAGCGCGGCATCGTCGTATTCAACACCCCCGGTGCTAACGCCAACGCCGTTAAAGAACTCGTTATCTGCGGACTGCTTCTCTCGTCGAGAAAGATCGTTCCCTCAACCGAATGGATAAAGACCCTCAAGGGCAAGGGCGACGAGGTTTCCAAGCTCGTTGAGAAAGGCAAGAGCCAGTTCGTAGGTCCGGAGATAATGGGCAAGAAGCTTGGCGTTATAGGTCTGGGCGCTATCGGTATTCTGGTGGCGAACGCGGCGGCGGCTCTCGGTATGGAGGTTTACGGCGCTGACCCGTTCCTCTCCGTAAACAACGCGCTTAAGCTGTCGGGTACTGTTCATTACGTTAAGTCCAACGACGAGATTTTTGAGAAGTGCGACTACATCACTCTCCACGTCCCCGCTACCCCCGAGACAAAGGGCATGATAAACGCGGAGACTATCGCCAAGATGAAGAAGAACGTCCGCCTTATCAACCTCGCACGCGGCGATCTGGTCGACGACAAGGCGATACTTGACGCGCTCGCGAACGGCGGCATGGCGTGCTACGTTACCGACTTTGCGACCGACGCGCTTATCGGCGCGGAGAACGTTATCGCGCTCCCGCACCTCGGCGCGTCCACTCCCGAGAGCGAGGACAACTGCGCTGTTATGGCGTGCAGAGAGATCATCGACTACATCGAGAACGGCAATATCACAAACTCGGTAAATCTCCCCAACATGGAAATGGCTGTCACCGGCAGCGCTAAGATCTGCGTTATCCACAAGAATGTAGAGGGCGTGATCAACAACATCACCGCACCCATCTCCGCTTCCGGAATGAATATCGAGAATATGCAGAGCAAGTCCAAAAAGGACTATGCGTACACCTGTCTCGACGTTTCCGGCAATACAGCGGGCATTGAGGAAAAGCTTAAGGCGGTGGCGAACGTTGTGGGAGTTCGCGTAGTTAAGTAATTCGGATTTTCCATAAAAAATAAACGCGGAAGATTTCTCTCCCGCGTTTTTTTTATTTGGTCATTTGGTCATTTGGTCACCTTGGTGATAAACGCGTTGGAAAATCCCGCCTGCTTCACGCTTTCCAGAAACTTGTCGGCATTCTCCTTTACCTCAAACGCTCCCACCTGTATACGGTAAAACACCGACGGTTCCGACGCTTCGGAGCTTGCCGCCGCATCCGCCGCCTCGGAGTTCGCCGCCGAGTCCTCCGCTTCGGACAGCGCCGCGTATTCCTCAGCAACGCGCTTCTCAAACTCATCCCAATGGGGGAGTATGTAGGCGGGGCAATTCTTATAATCATTGTGGAGAGTGTTCAGGTACTCGCGTGTACCGGTCTTTCCCGCCTTGACGTTGAGCCAATGGGTGTGCGTATACAGCGCGTCGGCGGGCAGTCCGTTCGTCTTGAGAAGCCACGCCGTGAGCTTTATGGCGTTCTCCTCCGCTTTCTCGGTCTTGCCTATCACCTCTATGGCGATAGTCGCGGTGTTGCCGTCGCCCGAGCCGTCCGCCGCGTGCCAGCCTGCCCAATTGTCGGGGAGATTGTGCCACGCTTCCACGTCGTCCACGTAGTAATGCACGCGGGTAAGCGACATATTTCCATACACGGTAGCGCGGGTATACTGCTCCGACATAGTAGTCCCCGACGCCTGGTTTATAGCCTCGGTATTGTGAATGGTAACGCCCAGCAGCGTCTTCTTTCTCTTTTTGGGAAGCTCAATGCCGTAGGTGTTATGCTCCGTGAGAAAATAGTCCTTGACCGTAACGCCGTTTATCTCGTAAATCTTATCGGGTTCTAAAAACTTCATAATATCACTCTCCTTTGCTTGCGCTGTCGGCAAGACCCTCGCCGACTACATATCCTATCACAGCCGCACCGCTTAAAATGCAGCCGCTTACCGTTTCCGCAGTATCGGCGTCCCCGCCGAATGCCGCGATAAGTCCCGCGACAAACCCCGCGAGCGCAACCCACAGCTTGCGGCTTGTGAGCTTTCTTTGCCAGTCAATTTTCATTCTTCGTTCTCCTTTCAATATCCGTTATTTGCCTTGTGATCTCCTTGATCTGTTCCTCGATAACGGGCATTCGACGAGCAAAATTGTTATGCTCGGCGACTCGTTTTTCAAGCTGCTCAATTCGATACGCCGTGAGCTTGGCGCTGGTAAGAATGCCCGTAAAAGTGCCGATAAGCGTTCCCGCAAGACTTAGCAGCGCCACGATCACCGTGTTATCCATTTGGGATCACCTCCCCCGTGATCTCGCTATACTTTTCTGCGGTAATATCCCCGCTCTTGACGCGCTCGGCGAGTACCGCCTTAACCGCGTCGGCTCGTCCGGTGCGACCGGTGCGACCGGATCTCTCGCACTGCGCCCAGCTCTTAGTTCCCGCAATCAGCCTGTTTGCCCAAATCTCGTTCATACCGTACCTCCCATATCGATCTCGCAGAGCGCGTCCTCAATCGCCGCCATACGCTCCGCGTTCGCCTCGTCCATCTCGCATAAAGCGTTTTCAAGCGCTTCAATCGCCGCCTTGAGGTCGGCAGCGAGATTTTTCTTTTCGTTCAGTTCCTTTAAGCTTGTCGGCTTAAACTTGATCATTCAAACGCACCTCCTATGTTTGAAATATACCCCTGTTCCTCGCTTGCACCGCGTGTTACGGTCACCTTGAAGTTAAACGCAAATCCGTTCGCCGCCGTGCTGTTTGCGAATACGTGGTTTATTTTTTTCTCGCAGTCCTGCGTCATATCCTCCCACACAGGCGCGTCGTCAAGCGCGTTGTTGGTAACAAGCACTTCAAGGGACGCGTCCTGCGGAATACTTCCCGTCACGGTCAAAACCGCCGCCTTGATAACGTCGTCGGCGGGAAGCGGCTCGCTGAGTGAGATAGCCGCCGTTCTTACCTGCTTGTTGAAGGTCACCGTGTACGCCGCGCTGCTGTTTCCGGCGCTGTCCGTCGCCGTGACCTTGAGCGTGTGCGAGCCGTTCAGGATTTTTTGGAACACTCCCGCATTGTATGTCGCTTGGAAGGTGTTAGTTGACCCGAGCGAAGCCGTGTAGCTTCTCTGCAATACGCTATCCAGATATTCCTTGACCGTTACCGTGTCATTGTCCGCGTCAGCGACCTTGTACGTGAAGCTGAACGGCGCGGATTTTTCGCCCAGATTACTTCCGGAGGAGCTGCTTCCCGAAATAGTGGGCGCGGTGTTGAACACGATATTCCCGCTGCCATCCACGTTCAGTGTGGTAGGGAGAATAAAAGCGGGACGAGCGTAGCGCCAGGAATCAGTGTCCGTCATTACGCGAGTATTCTCAGTTCCCCTGATAAAGTAAGCATGGGCTATATCGTCATCGTCCACCCCGCCCGGCGTTCGTAACCACCAGCTGACCGTGGTTCCCGAGCTGTTCGTGCATTTTCTTGCCGTGTAATCTGTGAAGTAGCTTAAAAGCCCTACGTTACTGCCGATGCCGTTCCCCAGAACTTCCTCCAAGCTCAGCAAAAAGGCTTTACATGAGTATGAGTATGTATAATCGGTGTAGTCGGAAAGCTTAAGCTTTACAGTCTTGATTTGTGCTTTAACTTTTGAATCAATGGTGTCTAAGAAGTCAGAGTTCAGCCAGTCGTAAATTGTTGATGTCTCAAAGGTGTTGGTTTCATAGTCATTGCTGTCGACGGAACACCACTCTCTTGAGGAATGTGCTTGCTCCCGAAGCAGCCAAACGCCGTCACAAGAGCTGTCATACGTGGAATTCGGCACGCCCTTGTGTACGATTATGTAGCTTACCGCCGTTCCGTTTTCCGCGATTTTTACAACGTCGCCTACCGACATACTTCCTAATGTTGTCGCCATAGTCCCGCCTCCTTAAAAATCCACCGTGCCGCGTGTGGCATTGTATACGCCCGATACGCTCAGCCCGTCCAAAGTATTAAATGTCACGGAGAACGGGTTCGCCGTGATATTGGTGTCGACGCGCAGCTTTATCTCCGCGACCTCGCCTTCAAGGCGGGAAACATCGCCCTCAAGCTGCGAGATGTTCCCGAGTATCGCGCCGTGCGCGTCCGGATCGGAGTTGTGAACGGAGAGCGCGTTTTCCAGACGCTTGACGTCGAGAACAGTCGCCACCGCCGCCGAGTTGGTCTCGATCGAAATATTCTCTGCGTTTTCCACCGCGACGATCAGCTTTACCGCCGCCCCCGATACGGCAGTTCCGTTAAACGGCGGCATATAGCAGTTCCCGGACTGTTCGAGCGTCGCCGCAAAGAGGATCTCCCCGCCGTCCGCGCTGTTCGGATCTTCGGCATAAAGTCCTATGGCGCGCATATAGTACCCCTCGGCAAGCTGCTCGTTGGTAAACGCCGCCTCAACGGTAACATCGCTTTCGCCCGACCTTTCCGTGCGGGAAATAAGCGACGTCTGCCGCACGTCCGCAAGTCGGGTCAGGCTCTCAAGCTCGGATAAATCATACTCCGCCGCAGAGACGGAGATCCTCGTGAAGCGCAGACTGTCGGCGTCGCCCGACAGCGTCTCCGAGATCAGCTCCCGCCCCGCTTGGGTGATAATCAGTTTAGAAAACTGTGACATACAAAATTATTCTCCTTTCTATTATGTGGATACGGTGATTATCTCGGCGACGTTTGCCGCGCCGCCCACGCTCAAGGCAAGTCCCGCTTCGCAGCGAATATTGTTTCTCACGTTTGCCGCAATGTTCGCCGGAAGGATGTACGACAGTATTTTATTCAATTCGTCGGTCTGCCCATATAATTCCAATGACACAACGATCTCGATCTCATAATCATTGGGTTTAAGAACGAGCTGATAATTTCCCTCTCCGCATATCAGATCCAGACGGTTCACTAATGACTTGTAGGTATAAGGAATAGTTTCGTTCCATCTCATCAGGCATCTTGATTTTCTCGAATCAAGCGTATCATCGGGCAGCGGGACGATATTCAGCAGCTTTTCAAAGCGCTTTATACCGTTTTCATCACAGCTGATAATGTACTGGTTGTTCCGCACCCTCTCAGCTTCATTTTCAAGCAGATAGAATTCGGGATTTTCGGTGTTCATGATCTGCTGAATTTCCTTGTATTCGGCAACAAATAAAGGAAGATACCCGATCAAATCAACGTTTTTATTCATTTGTCACCGCCCCCAAAACAGGGATCGAATATACGTCAAGAACAAGGTTTGATGTTTCGCCGTTGATTTTCGTACCCGTTACATCAACCACGCCCGCGATGTTCATTATCCTTGTTTCAATTTGGCTGATCCTGACAACAGATGTGGTTTCATCCGCCCACACTTTTCTGATTTCGAGCAGATACCCTTCAATTGCTTCGGTAATAGCCGTTTCCGCGCCGCTGAAGGTATATCCCTCTTGGAATGTAATGACGGTGCTGATATTAATTTCCGTCTCATCGGCTGTTCTGACCGTCACAATGTGTCCGATGGGCGCAATTCCCTGACCCGACGCGTCCTGTGTAGGGTCAATTTCCTCCTGAACCTTTTCGATCAGCGCCTCGCTTGCTTTTCCGAACTCACTGTTCAGGATCGTCAGCAGCACTGTTCCGCCGCCGTTCCAAACGGGTGTGATTTTCGTTGAACCCACGCCGCTTATCGCATTGGCTTTTTGAATGTAGTCCTTTTGATTTCCGCCGTACGCCTGTGAGCCGAACGTTTCAAAATACCGCTCCCGCAAGTCCTCAGTGTCCTCTTCGTCCTCGCCGGGGATAAGCAGTTCAATTATTTCAATGCTTTCCAGACCGTCAATATAATCGATCGGTATCAACGAACCAAAGTATTTATTGCCAACAGTACCCTCGGTCTCACATTCAACGACAAAATAACCATCTCCAATTTTTGATGTAAGAGTGTAGTTCAATTCGTTCAGTGAAAACCGTGAACCGATCTTTACGTCAAGTGTTTCGGGCGTCACCCGCGCTTTTAATAACGCTTTGGAAGCGGAGTAGGGAGAAACGCCCCTTTCCGCTGTTCGCCTGATGAGATACTCCCTTGACGCGGTATCCGCAAAGGTTTCTTTCAGCAGATTTTCCAATTCGATATACATTGACATCACTTCCATCGCGGCAGGCGCAAGCGCGTCATAAATTATCGAGCCTTCACGCTTGTCAAAGGTGCTTGGAACCCGGTCAAGCATTCTCTGAAGAATATCTTTATAACTCATACTTTCGTACATCAGAAATTCACCGTCCTTTCTGCTTCAATTTCACCGAAAATCGTGTGTACCGTAAATGTCGCCAGCACTTCGCCCTTTTTCTCAAGTGTGAAATTAAAATCCGATACGCTCTCTATCCTGTCGTCACATATCAGCGCCTCGGAAATGCGCCTCTCAAGCTCCGGCTGAACGTACGACACGGGCTGACCGAATAGGTCCGCAAGCTCCACGCCGTAGTCCCCCGAGTAGATCGGACTCCGATACCGCTCCGTTCGGAGAATCTTGTAAATCGCCTGCTTCATCGCCTCAAGATCGTCGGCGTAACCTCTCACCGTTTCGTCCGACACATTCATTCCGTATGTCCGCGAGGGCTGCTCCTCACTCTCGTCAAGGCTTAAGATCGGCTTGGAAATAAACGGAATCACTCAATCACCTACCCTGTCTAACACAAAAAAACTCTGACCGCCCTCAAGACGCAGCAGCGCCACCCGCTCTCCCGTCTTAAGACCGCCGTATACCTTGATTTTTTTCCTGCCCTTGATCTCGTGAAGGTGTTCCTTGCCCGTCACGTCCTGCCACTGAAGCTCCGTTTCCCAGTCCGGCTCGACCTCCGCTTCATGGTCGGTGAGCCTTCGCGGCAAGATCAGCTGCCCCTCGCCGAGCGTGAGCTTCTGCTCCACCGCGATCTCAAGGGGATCCTCGCTCTTTACCGTGCCGAAGAAAACGCCGCACGGTTTTCCCGCGTCCACCGCGCTCACCGCCAACCGCTTGATCTCCTCCACCAATGCTGAAACATCAGCCATTTTCCTCACCCCCGCTTATCACCAGATCCATAAAATGCTCGTTCTCCCTAAAGAAGTGCGAAACGCTCTCCACCAGCATAAATTCGGGTTTTTCAATTCCGGCGGAGGGGAGCGAAACGCCCACCGTGACCCCGCCTCTCACCCGAGTGTCGCCAAGCACGTTTTTAAGCTTCAGTCCACGGGATTCGGCATTGTACAGCTTAAGCAGCGACTGCGCCTTAGCCTTGCCGTTCTCGTCCTTGGTGAGCTTGCCGAAATGCTGGAGAACGCCCCACGCCTTGATATTTTCACCGTCCTCGGCGGTAAACACCTCGCGCTGCCCCGAGCGCTTGTCCTCGCGGATAAGCTTTATTCGGTCGAACGTGTTGTCGATGCTCGCGGAGAATTCAAAATCCCCCGTCACGCTTTCGTCGAGCAGCAGATAATTGCCGCCGTCCCTCACCGCCATATCGGAGATATTACTAAGAGCGATCTTCCCGCAGTCGTCATAGAGTACGTACAGCTCGCCGGTGTTCTGCAAGGTGATGTCCAGCGCGTTTCCCACAATATCGAACAGCGTTTCGTTGTCCTCCACCCTTGAGGGGACAGCATACTTCGTATCGGCGATATCCCCGACCGACAGCCCGAAATCCTCCGCTATCATCTTCACCACCTGAGAGGCGGTCTTCCCCGAGTAGACGTAGGTGTCACGGTTTTTAAAGTATCGAAGCTGATCGTATGCCGTTATCGAAATAACGCCTCCGCTCGTCCATTTTTTTGAGAAAACGTACCCGCAGAACACCGGCTTATCGTCCGCGAAGAAGGTCACCGCCGCTCCCTCGGACGGCACAAGCGTCTTGTCACGAATAACCGAAAACGCCAGCTTCCCCGCGCTTCCTCGCCGCGCCGTGCTCCACTCCACGCCGTCAATAACGCACGGCGAGAACACCCGCCCGCCGTCGTTTATCAGTATCTTGTATTCCATCAGGTCACCGCCTTTACCGCCTCGGAAAGCACCCAGCCAAGCCATCCGCCGTCAGGCGTAGTGACGTGATAGGGATGCGAGCCTTTCAGGTTGATGAAGTTGATTTTCCCCCGATAATTGGTCAGCGTCTTGCCGGGCGCGTCGCCGTAGCTGTTCCCGTAAAGCCGCCCGTTTACAACGACCTCCGAACCGATACGAACAGGCACGCTCTGAACGGTAGACGGCGATCTTTTCTCCTCCGCGGCGGAGCTGTTATCCGCGGCTTTTACCACCTTCGCCTTGAATTCGCGGTACTCGCGAAGCCGTATATCCGCAGTCACGTCAAACAGATTTTTCGCGCTCTCCGAAAGGGTAAAGTCCTCCAGCGTCACCGTCATATTGGTGGAGGACAGCGGAACGCCGTCCGCGCCGTTCCTTGACACGATAAACTGGAACGGCGCCGCTTTCAGCCCCTTCAGCTCCCCGATAAAGAGATCCGGAGCCTTAAACCCGTCGGGATACCTCGCAAACGGGTATTTCTTCGCGGGAAACAGGCACTCAAACTCTATCTCGGCAAGCTCGCTCTTTTTGATAAGGCTCACCATACCCTCGTTAATGAGATTTATCGTTTGGCTGCCGCTTTTCGTCTTAACGCTGAGCTTCTCGGGAGTCACCGGGAGAAGCGTTTTATCCAGATAGAAATCGTAATTCATCAGCTATGCACCCCCTCCGCCATAGAAAACGCCGCCTCGCCTATCGCGCCGCACAGGCGGTCGATAAGCTCGTCCATATCGTCTTTGCTCTCGACTATATTTCTCACAGGCGACATATTGATATTGATCTCCGAGCCGCCGAAGCCGCCCGTGTCCCGCTCGGCATAGCCGCGCACAGCCGCCGAACGCTCCACGCTCGGCGTATCCTCGCTTATTCTGAGAAGCTCCGCTATACGCAGATGCTCCGTATTCCTCCAAAGCTCGTATGCCTCGCTCCGAGCATTGGGGACAAGTCCGTTTTGGGATTCTCCGAACGTCCGGAGCGTCCGGAGCGTCCGGTTCGACCGGTTCGACCGGTTCGACCGGAGCGTCCGGTGCGACCGGAGCGTCCGGTTCGAATAAAGCAACCCGAGATTTTCTCCCGAACTTCCGGAATTGCCATATTCTTCCGAAAAATTAAAATACCCAAAATTTCCACCGCCAACAACGCCAACACCGCCGATCCCGAAAATCCGCTTGCCTGTTAATTGCTTATCCAAGACCATTCCGAAATCAACGACGCTGTCCGCCGAACGGGATCCGCCATACCCGCCCCGAATCTTTTCCGAAGCACTGTTAAGACCCCGTCCGACCGCGCCCTTGTCCCCAAAGTCGGTATATAAAAAGCCGCCGTTATCCGGCAGCTTGCTTGCAAGATCAAAAACATTAAAACCGCCCAAATCGACCAAATCGACCAAATCGCCCAAGCCGCCCGAACCGCCTAAATCTCCTAAACCGCCCAAATCGCCGAGCCTGTCAAAACCGTTAGATCCGGCGGCTTTGCGGGACGCGGCTGCCGTGGTATTGCCGCTGCCGACACTATCCGTAAATTCTCCGAAAAAAACATCCGGCATAGCCGACACAGCGACCCCGCCGATTTTCCCCGAATCGCCCGAGCTGCTCAAGGCGTTTTCCATACGCTCAGGCAGTCCCATACCGTCCGCCCAAACGCTCGGCCAAGCGCCGCCAAACGCGCCCTCAAGCGGCTTGAGCAGCGCCATCATAGTTCTGTACAGCTCCATTATCTCCAAAACCGTTGCCATATGCTCACCTCCGCCTTCTGCTTCTTTCAAGCTCTCGTTCCTGCCTGCGGCACTCGTCGATCCTGACGTCGATACAGGCAATAACGAACGCCTTTTCCGCGTCGTCCATCTCCAAAAATTCGGATGGACGGATATGCAGCTTGTGGAGGGCGTAATAGGCGTAATTCGCCTCCGCACACCCTCCGTTTATCAGTTTTTTGCGTTATCCACTCTCTCGGACAACGGTATCAGACCCTGAAGCTTCTGGATAAACAAAGCCAGCTCGCCATACTCGCCGGGATCGTCAACCAGAGCGTACAGAAGCTCCTCGGGAGTGCGCGCTCCGTAGCTGTCCTGAAGCTCCTTATCGTAAAGATCGGGGAACACGGTAGCTTTCGCGATAAGCCTGTGCAGATACTCCGAGGATTTACCCTTTACGTTATCCGCCGCCATTACTTCCTCTTGCAAAAGCGCGTTCTCCTTGGACGAAATTCGCCGAAACTCCCATAGCAGCGGCTCGCCGTTCTCATCAAGAAGAGAATTTGTAGCGGCGTATTTTTCATTCGGCTTGACGATCTTGCAAGCCCTCATAAACCTAGAAAATTCAGACATAAAGACCTCCTTAGATCTTGCCCCTCACCTAGTGCGGTGTTGCCCTAGATTTTGCCCCTCACCTAAAGGGCAAGGGGCAATTTAGTTATTTTTTAATTCGTCTCAAAGCCATCCATCATGGTAAAGCTCTCGGGCATATCCCAATCGTCAAAGGTACCGGAGAGCTTTTCATCGAGGAGATCGTCGCCCGCAGCGAATTTTGCGAGAGTTATCTCATCGCACAGGCAGTCCTTGTGGACGATAGTCTGTCTTCCTACCGAGCTTGTGGGATCCTCGTTGGAGACTTGGATCTCGAAATACTGAAGCTCCCCGGACTTCTGGTAGCTTCGCATCATCTCACGGATAACCGACTGGTTGTAGTGCGCCTTAGCGCTCCATGTACCCTCGCTTCCCGCCGCCTTATGTCCCGCGCCTACCTTTCCGAGGATATTCACCTTGACGATATTCGTCTTGAGTCTGCTCTCGAACTCGGTAAGCGACATAAAGTTGTAGCGCTTGCCGTCGATCGTGATGAAGCACTCCGCAAGTCCCGCGTAAACAGCGTCCTTGCCGCGCATAGTAATGTTTTCGGACATTCAAATTCCCCCTTTTTTAAGATACGGTGACTGTCATATACAGCTTTGCCATCGCGTTGACCACCGTCACCGCGTCGCTTACGACTACCGACTTCTTGCTGTCCCCCTGAGACACCGTAATATCGCTCTCGGAGAAATTCTCGACAGCGCGAATACGCTCAAGCTGCCTGTGGTGATTTACAATATCGCTCCACAGCGACACGCGCCCCGCGTTGTCGTTCGGCACGACTCCGAGATACTTCGTGTTGAAGAGAACCGCAATATCGTTGGCGATCTGGTCGCACACGCGCATTGTCTGGTTGTCCTTGAAGATCTCGCCCTGAGTGTCCGAGGTCGTCACCATCGTGTTTATATCCTCAAGAACGCGAATATCGCTGTTTACACGGTGCAGCACAAGCTCACCCGCCTTGACAGCGGCGATAAGCTCGTTCTGTGTGAACCCTGTATCGGGGGTAAACTCTCCGTCATACTTCTTGTTCTGGATAGACTTGTTGACCGCGCACCCCGCTTCAGCTCCGGTGACCCAGTACACCATAGCCGCCTCGTTGGGGTAAACCGTGCCTTCATCGCCCTTTACCGCGCCGTCAACGCACTTGTTCTTGACGCTGATCACGCCGGAATAGTCCGCGTTCCTGTTATACAGGACGAGCTGGAACTTAGCGCCCACCTCGTCCCTCATACGCTTGCAGAAGGATACGAACAATCCCTTGGTGGTGTCGTCGGTAACGGCAGCGCCCATGGTGTTGAACGAGTACGCTTCGATCTTGTCGAGATAGCTTTGATATGAAGCTCCCGTGACCTCGCCGTTTGTGCCGCCCGCAAGCGGAATACCCGCGTTCGCGCTGAGAGCCGCGTCCTTCTTGAACTCCACATAGTCGTTATCCGAAAGCTCCGCCGCGTCCGCGACTGTCTGCGTATCGACGACGTCCGCGTCCATCATCGTGGACACGTCGAGCTTCCCGCTCTCGTCGGGATTTGCCGCGATAACGATACGTATATCGTTTCCGCGAACACCGCCGCACTTTGCGACAGCAAGCTCGTTCGCCGCCTTAACGCCGCTGTTCAGACGATAGGCATAGAGCGTACTCGCGTTGAGGAACAGATCGCGCAGTCCCTTGAGCTTCTCGTGGGTATACGGATACCCGAAAAGCTTCATTGAGCTTTTCTGAAAATCCTCGCTTGTCACCTCAAAAATCGTATCCTCCGCGCCCCAGTCGAGTTCGAGCGGCATAGTCGCCGTACCTCTGTCGGAGAGCGCCGCCGATGCTCTCGCCGCGCTCACGAAATTGATATACGAACCGGGCAGCACCTTATTCTGAACCAGAAAAGAACCTCCGCCAAGTGCCATTTAAACCACCTTGCCTTTCATAAATTCCTCGATAATTTTTTTGACCTGCTCTAAGGAATAATCCTTGTTCGGCATTAAAGCCGCCTGAAGCAAGTCGGTATGCTTTTTAAACAGCGCGGACTTCACCAATTGGAGCTTGGAAAAAACCGCCGCTTTTTCCGCTTTCTGCATTTTATCACGACCTTCCATAAAAGAAGTTTTTTTAAAAATCAGGAAACAAACCGACTTTTTGCCGAACCGTTGTATTCCAGCCTCTCCATCTTCTCCGCGTCCTTCCTGCCGACGATAAAGAAGTCGAACGAGACGCGGAACTTCAGCACGCCGTCGTTGACCTCGGAGCGCTTGTCCACTCCGTGGATCAGACCCTCGTCCGTTTTGACGAACTCCATTTGCTCAAACAGCGCGTTCGAGACCGCATAGCACTCCTCACGCGGGTTGAGCTTGTCCTTCGGGTAGTAGACGATCTCGACCTCCACGCGCTGCCGAAAGCGCTCGCCCACGGTTCTCACGCTCGTACGCCTGACCTCGCGGACAAAGAAGCACGGCGCCTTAAACCCCTGCGGCAGCGCCTCCGTATACACCCGACACTCGCCGAGCCTGCGGATACCGCTGCATACGGCTCCCGGAATATCCATCACTCGTCCCCCTCTCCGCTGTACTCTGCGGCAAGTCTCAGCATTATTTCCTGATGAGTGGGGTAAACGGCGGGAACGCCGCTCATCGCGTATTCCCGCTCCATACCGTCCTGCCTTACGGTGATCACCGAGCCGGTTTTTATCCCGACGTCGGGAGAGATAAACAGCTTCGCCCTCTGCGAGATTTCCCCCGCCGTTTCGGTTTTGTCAACGGAACTCAGGCTCTCGAATGACAAGCGGCACGGTTGGTCGCGGAGAACGATCTCCTCCGAGGCCGTCACAATTCCCGTGTCGCTGTCCGTCTCCCACACAAGAGCTTTCACGTCGCACAGTCCGCGATACTCGCTCTCGATTGCCGTTCTCACAAAGGAAAGGCGGCTTATATCCGAGCCGCCCGCCTCTTGGTTATACTCTCTTGTCAGCGTCACCAGCGAATTTTCCGATAGCACGACATTTCCCCCTTTCCGCGATCCAGAAGATACGAAATAAGCCGCTCAAGTCTTGCGTCGGGCGAGTCCTCGGCATTCACCGCGAACGACGTTCGGGTATCGCCGATCGAAATTTGATCCACCATAAGCAATCCCTCCGGAACGACAACGTCAGCGGGTGAGAAAGTCCGCTTTGCTCTCAGGAACTCTCCCGCCGCCATATCCGCAGCCGCCGGGATCAGACCCTCGGGAATATCGGCCCGTCCGAGATCGTTTTGTATGCCGCTCTCGACCCGCTTGACGGCAAGGCTCAGCAGAGCCTCGTCGCCGTCCTTGAAAACGTACCCGAATGATCCCAGCCGCTCCCTTGCGGCTAACACAACCTCATCCATTACCGTCAACCCTTCGAGATAATACGAGCTATTGCGATAGACTTGTGCGGCACAGCCTCGACGCCGTTGTTGATAACGCTCCAGTTCTCGCCGTTCGCGAGATCGTCGTTGGACGCGGAAGCCACGAGCGACGCAGGCTTCTCGAACGACAAGCCGTCCACGCCGCAGATAAATCTCTGACGAACATAAAGCGTGTCCTCGCCGCCGTTCTTCGCGGGGTCGCGTGTAAGCTCGTAGGGGTGCGCGTCCCCGATGTCATCCAGAATGATCGAACCCGCGCCGAGAATGTAGGTGGTATAGCTCGTGTACGCGGCAACGGCGGTATCGCCGCTGCCGCTCGCCGCCACATACTTTGTGGGCATATTGTCGTCGATAAGCACGGTGCGCCCGTTCCATGTGCCGATAGAGAGTTCGCGGGAAATACCGTCCTTGTCGGTGTAGGTGAGGTACTTCATAAGCTGGAGATTTTCGAGACGCGCCGCCACCTCGCTGTGCATAACGCAGAGCTTGAAAACGTTCTTGTTGTCGCCGCAAGCCTTCTGCATGGCGCGGTTGAGGGTGTCAACGCCGATGTACGCATCGTCGCCGGTCTTGCCGGTAATATCGTAGGTGTGGTAGTTGATGAAGTCCTTAGCCGCCTTGCCTGCCGTATCGGTGCCGCTTGTATCCATGGAGAACACACCCTCCAGCATTTTAAGGAGAATATTCTGCTCCACCTCCGCCTTGTAGTCGGCGATCTGCGCGGCGACATTGTCCATAAAGTCCACGCCGGCAGTGATGGATTTTGAGAACGAACGCTCCGTCCAGCCGTCCATACGGGAGGCGGTGACAAATCCCTGCTCGTACGAGGCGGTGGTATTAGCGGAAATATCGGTAGCGCCGTCGTTGTTCTGGGAAGTCGCCGCGCTTATCAGCCCGAAGTAGGGGACTCTTGCGTAAAGCGACCCGCCCTGACCGCCGAGCGCGGCTCTCGCCGAGAGGTTTACACCCACCGCACGGGACTTGGCAAGCTCGTTTTTCGCGGGATTAGGAATTCGTTTCACATAGTGACCGAACGCCTCCGGATTAAAAGACTTGGAATCAAAATTTGCCATTGTACATCATCCTTTCGTTAAAGATACTCAAAGTCGCCTCAAAATTAGCCCAGCTTAAAATCGGGATTTTCGCCCATATACGCACTAAGCTGCGAGTAGCTCATATTGTTCGCGTCGACGCTCGGCACGCCGTCCGCCGAATCGGCGGGTCGGTAACCCCTGAACACCGGCTTCTCCGGCTCGCTGAACAGATACCCGTCCGAGCTTCTGACCGCCGCGAGCTGCTCGGCAAGACCCACAGCCTTCCCGTCCTCTCCGAGCGTAATGCCGTCAAGGTTGAGAAGACCGCGCACAGCCTTGTTGTTCTTTGCGCCCGCCGCGCAGAGCGCGGACTCCACCGCAAAATCCAGCTTAAGCGCCGCCATCTGCTTCTCGTGAAGCGTCTGCTGCTCGGAAAAGGACTTGGCGATATTTTCAGCCAAGCTCTCCGCGCAGCCCAGTTCCATTAGTTGTTCCTTAGTCATAGTGATCACTCCTCCCAGATAAATTGATAATTGATAATTGATAATTGACAATTAAGGTATCGCGCCGCTTCGCGGCGCAAATTAAAATAAATGTCCGCCTTCGGCGGACACCAAAATTCTCAATTCTTCATTCTCAATTCTCCATTCTTCCTTCGGCGGACACCAAAATTATCAATTCTCCATTCTCAATTATACATTAATTATCCATTCTCAATTATACATTTTTCATTTTCTCCAGCCGCCTCATCTCTTTGCTTA
>CAYMTG010000025.1:0-18629 GCA_964393305.1 uncultured Ruminococcus sp. | reverse complement strand
CTATATATGCAAAATGAACAAACCGCGGTCTTATTATGCCGCGGTTTTTCTTTAGATGTGACCTTTATCGGATCTCGACAACAGTGAGGGTATCGCCGCTAACGCGAAAGCTCACTTGATATTTTCCGAACGACATCGTGTAGATCCGTTCGGGGGAGTTCTGATACTGCGGGCGGGGATCCTGCGAGAGCAGCTCGATAAGTCCGGCAAGCTTGTTCTCGGGGATAAGGCGGCGCAGCTCGGCGGGGAAGTCCACCGTGAGTAACGGCGCTTTGTCGGAGAGCGCCCAGCCGTTGGAGGCTTCGGGGACGCTGTCCGCGTAGGGAAGGTACGGCTTGATATCGTAGATTGGCGTTCCGTTGAGCAAGTCCGCGCCGCTCACGGTGAGCGTGCAGCCGGCAATCTTCTCGAGCTTCACAACGCTTAATCCCAGAGAATTCGGGCGAAAGGGCGAGCGGGTAGCGAACACACCCATCCGCGTGTTCCCACCAAGACGCGGCGGTCGCACGGTAGGGGAAAATCCCTTATTCCGCGTCTCGGAAAATCCCCAGATAAGCCAGATATGTGTGAATTCATTCAGACCTCGCAGCGCGTTGTGGTCAGCATACTGCGGAAGAAGCGTGATCATAGTTGGGAGTGCGGTAAGTCCGCATTGGCGCGGTATGCCGAATTTTTCCGTGAAGTCGTTCTCCGCATAGGCGATAGGTTCAATGTTCATAGGCATTTGGGTTAGTGCATATCGTCAAGGATCTTACGTATAGCACGCTCCACCTCGTCCACCTCAATTCTGAATTCCCGTGCGGATACGCGTATTGCGCCCGCGCCAAGGATAATAAGCTGCTCCGTGCCGTCCGAGGTTGCGACGCGGACGCGGTTCTCCGCACTCAGCTTCTGCGCGGTCTTTTCGATATACATATCGGCAGTTTCGGCGGTTTTTGTGTAAACTACCGAGATATTGCCGTGTGTTTCCACCTCGCGGTCGCCCTTGACCTTGTACGCGTCAAACACCAGGATGACGTTACAATTGCGAAATCCCTGATAGTTGCAGAGAATATTGATAAGCCTCGCCCTTGCCGCGTCCATGCTCTCCCGTGCGAGCTTCGCAAGATCGTCCCACGAGAAAATGATGTTGTAGCCGTCCACCAGCAGAAATTCCGGACCACTCCTTATCGGCTTTGATGTTTTGGGAGAATTTTCAATACGCTTGTCGCGGCGCACGGCGCTTTGTTCGGGACGCTTGATTTTGCCGTAAGTGCGCTCAAATATGTCCATAAGCTCCTTATCGGTGGCAAGGCGCTGTTTGTATTGAGAGATCGTGCGCTCGGTGACGACCTCGGTTTTTTCCTCCTGCTTGCGCTGCGGCGGAACGTGCATCTTAGCGTCCGCCTCGTTCCATTTCACGAGATAACCCGCGCCGTGGGTGCAGAAAACGCTGTCGGGGGAGTTTTCAACATCGCTTTCAAAGTTGTACCCGATCTCACGTATTACCTCCTCGGCATTATGACAGGGGAGATACCCGTCGGGGCGGCAGCTCAGCGCGCCCTCGCCGTGCGTGCAGGCGACGACCTCGCGCAGATAGCCTCTCATCTCGCTTACCGGACAAACGCCTTCAAGAGCGGACTGATCCTCGCCCGCGCTTTCTTGGGTGAATTGCGCGCCCATACGCTCCAGATCGGTCATCGCTCTGCCCGTGCAGGAGATGGGAACTATCAGCCGAAAGCGGTAAAACGGCTCCAGCAGCACCGACCTCGCCTTTGCTAATCCCTGTCGAACGGCTCTGTATGCTGCCTGACGGAAGTCGCCACCCTCGGTGTGCTTAAGGTGTGCGCGACCTGCGATAAGCGTGATTTTCACGTCCGTCAGCGGCGAGCCGGTGAGAACGCCGATATGCCGCCGCTCGCGGAGCGCCGAGATTATCTGGTTCTGCCACTGCTCGTCCAAGTCGTGACAATCGGCGGCATAGATAACGCCGCTCCCTGCGGGGAGCGGTTCCATCAGCAGGTGCGCCTCCGCGTAGTGGCGAAGCGGCTCGTAATGTCCGCTGCCGATGATCGGCTCGGAAATAGTCTCACGGTAAGCGATGCTGCCTTCGCCGAAGGTAACAGATAGTCCGAAGCGTTCCGAAATTAATGTTTGGAGAATTTCAAGCTGAATATCTCCCATAACCGAGACGGTAATCTCTCGGTGCTGCTCCGACCACGAAAAGCGCAGCTGCGGGTCTTCTTCCTCCAGCCGCTTCAATTGCGTGTAGACCTTGGGAATATCCGTTTTTTCGGGAAGAATGACCCTGTACGATAAGAATGACTCCAAAAGCGGAGCAGGACGGCTTGGCTGAACGCCCAGCGTCTGTCCCGCGTAGGTGCGGGTAAGTCCCGTAACAGCGCAAAGCTGTCCCGCACATACCTCGTCGGGCTGGGTAAAGCCCGTGCCGTTGTACAGGCGAAGCTGCGTGATTTTCTCGTCGGAATTGTCGATAACGGCGCGTGGTTTGAGCGTACCGCCGTTTATCTTGAGGTGGGTGAGACGTTCTCCGTTTTCGCCGGTCGTGATCTTGTGGACTATGGCGGCAAATTCGTTATAGCGCTCGCGCGGGGCGGCAAATCTTTCCAGCATCTCCATCAGCTTGTCAATACCGTTAGATTTAAGTGCCGAGCCGAATACTACGGGGAAGAGGTTTCGCCGTGAAATTGCCGCCGAAACGGTGCCGTCGAGGATCTCGCCGTTTTCCAGAAGCGCGTTCATACAGTCCTCGTCATAGTCGGCGGTGCATTCGGGAAATCCGTCATACTTTACAAACGACCCGGAGAGTTCGTGCAGTTCGTTCATTAATGATGTCTCCGACTTGTGGGATATGTCCATTTTGTTGACGAATACGAAAACCGGTACGCCGAACCGAGCGAGCAGCTCCCACAGTGTCCGCGTATGGCTCTGAACGCCGTCCACTCCGCTGATTACAAGGATCGCGCAGTCGAGTACAGCAAGCGCTCGCTCCGCTTCGGCGGAGAAGTCCACGTGTCCGGGCGTATCAAGGATGGTATATTCCGCGTCTTCAGTCCTCATAACCGCCTGTTTGGAGAAGATCGTGATACCGCGTCGTCGCTCAATGGGGTCGTTGTCAAGAAAGCTGTCCCCGTTGTCCACACGTCCGAGCCTGCGGATCTCGCCGGCGCGGTACAGCAGTGCCTCGGAAAGTGTGGTTTTTCCCGCGTCTACGTGCGCGGCAACGCCTACTACAAGCCGTTTCACAGTATCTCCTCCTTTCCCAAAATAAAATCCACCCTGCATTATTACAAGGTGGATCGTCATTTATAACTTAGGCAAGATGTCCCCCGCTCGCACCGGACGCTCCGGATCTAAGGCGGCGGGGGACATTTCTGTTCAGTGGGGATACAATCCCCACTGAACAGAGCGCGGCAGAGCCGCGCCTTGCCACGTTAAATGACGGGGTAAGCCCCTTATTAAATTGCCTCTTATCGTGTGAGAATAACGCTTGCCACCGCATAGTCCCTACAGTGCGAAATCGAAACGCTGATTTCAAAATCCTCGCGCTGCTCCAGCATCTTTGCGTAGCCGTCTAAGATAACCAACGGTGCGCCGAGCCGATCTCGAATTACAGTAATATCATGTGCGCGAATAAAGCGCATACCGGTTCCGAGCGCCTTTGCGAACGCGATTTTGACGCAGTAGTTTTCCGCGATAAGCGCATTGTTCAAACGGTGTTTGACAAGAAAGCGGATCTCATCGGGGGAGAAGTAATCCGATAGAAATCTCTTGTTTTTGCAAGACTTCTTGATGCGCTCCAATTCAATAATTGCCGTGCCGGTACGGATATTAACTGATTTAGCCATTATCATTCACCTTCTGCTTAAGTAATCCGGGGAACTCATGGATAATTGAACTTCTTGTTCTTTCATTGGGGTTGAAGATTATCTCGACCTTGCCGTAATCGTGATGTTCACACACCAAGAAATAAGCGTCTTCTTCCGTTCCCGTGGAAGCGTGGACTATAACGTCAGCCTCTGATTCCTGCGTACCGGGATATGGTTCAAAGGCGGTCGCCCTGGAGAGATCCACGGTGATCATGCGCTTGCGTCTTCGTTTGCCAAGTATCTTGTCTATGTCCATTTCATTATTAGTGATGATGTACTCGTACTCAACATTGAAGCCGGTGGAAAGCCATATTCCGACGCCGATTATCGCCATCCCAATTAGAATCAGCACCAGAAAACCGGTAAGTAACCCAAAAAATATCGCGGCTAGGCCGATAACGGAACAGCCTGCCAGCGTAAGAACAATCTTGGCAATATCCGCTCCGGTGCGCTTTTTTGCCACCAACTGTTCGGAGAAATTATCCATATTCTTCCTTCTCCCATTCTATTCAAGGGATTTCTAAAAACCCCATAAATATTGATCCTATGTCCTCCTTTGCTCCTCTGCTCCTCTGCACGGAGAAAGTCGGACTGAAAAAGGGGCTTTCAGAGGCTCCCTTCAATCTTTCCCTTAAGAGTATAACATATTTTCTCCGAAAAATCAAGGGGGATTTATCTATTTTTCATAAAATTTATGAAAATGATTTTCAGAAACTGAACACTTGATAAAAAATCTGTGATATTTTTCGGATTTATGTTGAAATTTCTTTTAGAATTTGCTATAATAAAATGTGTATGTGTTTTTAAACAGAATAAATACAAAAGGACTGATTATATGCCTAATTTTTCAACCAAGAAACGAGTCGTTGTGAAGGTTGGAAGCAGCTCGCTTGCATACCCGACGGGCAGCCTTAACATACGAAAGAGCCGTGCGCTTGTGGAAGTGCTTGCGGATCTGAAGAATTCGGGACGCGAGATAGTTTTTGTTACATCCGGCGCCCAGGCGGTAGGCGCCGCGAAGGGCGGCTTTCTCGAGAAGCCAAAGGACATTCCCTCAAAGCAGGCGTGTGCGGCTATCGGACAGAGCGAGCTGATGAAGTTCTACAGCGAGACCTTTGAGCAGTACAACCATAAGGTGGCTCAGCTGCTGCTAACCCGCGACGTGGTGAGCAATCAGACGCGCCGTACCAACGTTATCAACACGTTCAACAAACTGTTTGAGCTTTCGGTTATCCCGATTATCAATGCAAACGACGTCGTATCCATAAAGCAGCTCGACTTTGATGAGAACGACACCTTGTCGGCTATCGTGGCGACGCTCTGTGAAGCGGATCTGCTGATTATGCTGACGGACGTGGACGGACTCTACACGGGAAATCCCTTGGAAGATGGCGTGAAATTTATCCCTGAGGTAGACAATATCAACAGCGAGATCATTTCCTACGCGCAGGATACCGGCAGCTCGCTCGGCTCGGGCGGGATGCTCACGAAGATCGAGGCGGCGCAGATCGCGACCGAGGCGGGAATTGACACCGTTATCATCGGCAACAGCGACCCGAAGCTCCTCTACGATTTATTTGAAAGAGACGACGCTCGCTGTACATGGTTTAAGGCAAACAAGGACTAATTTCAAATAAAGAGGTAAATTATGGAATATATCGAACAGCTTGGCGCGAATGCCAAGAAAGCGGCTCCTGTCCTCGCGGATATGGAGACGAGCGCGAAAAATCTCGCGCTCACTTATATCGCAAAGTCGCTCAGAGAGAACGCTGCGGAAATTCTCAGGGCGAACGCTATTGACCTTGAGAACGCGAAAAAGAACGGTATGAGCGAGTCTATGCAGGACAGACTGACCATTGACGAAAAGCGCATTTCCGCGATGGCGGAGGGCGTGGAGCAGGTCGCTGCGCTCCCCGACCCCATCGGCGAGGTGATGGGCGGCGGCACGCTGGTAAACGGCTTGCGCGTGGTACAGAAACGGGTTCCGATGGGCGTTATCGGGATAATCTTCGAGAGCCGTCCCAATGTTACGGTGGACGCGGCGGCGCTCTGCTTCAAGGCGGGAAATGCTGTAATCCTGCGCGGCGGTTCGGACGCTATCAACTCCAACAAGGCGCTTGTTGATCTTATGAGAACGGCGATCTCAAACGCCGGCTCTCCTGCGGACTGTATTCAGCTTGTGGAGAATACATCACGCGATATTGCAAACGCTATGATGCGGCTTAATCAATATATCGACCTGCTTATTCCACGCGGCAGCGGACGGCTCATTCACTCGGTTATAGAGAATGCGACCGTGCCGGTAATTCAGACGGGCGAGGGCAACTGCCACGTTTTCGTGGACGAAAGCGCGGATCTTGATATTGCTGTCGATATTGTCAACAATGCGAAGACTCAGCGTCCCTCGGTGTGCAACGCTATCGAAAGCATTCTCGTTCACGAGAAGATTGCGGAGAGCTTCTTCAAAAGGCTGGATATGGTATGGGCGGGAAAGGTCGCAATCGTCGGCGACGAGAAGACCGCGGGTCTTATCAAGGTGGAGAAAATTGCGGATGATAACGACTACGGCACGGAATTTCTCGATCTGAAGCTCTCCTCAAAGGTGGTAAGCTCGGTCGACGAGGCGATAGAGCATATCAACCGCTTTGGCACGGGGCATAGCGAGTGCATTATAACAAACGATCTCGGGAACGCGGAGAAGTTCCAGCGCAGAGTGGACGCGGCGGCGGTGTATGTCAACGCTTCGACGCGGTTTACGGATGGCTTTGAGTTCGGTATGGGCGCGGAGATCGGCATTTCCACTCAGAAGCTTCACGCACGAGGTCCGATGGGTCTTAAAGCGCTTACCTCATACAAGTATCTGATAAACGGCGATGGTCAGATCCGCAGATAATGACAAAAGGGCAAGAGGAATATTATGTCAAAGAATAATAAAAACATTCTCCGTGAGAAATATAACGACGATATTATAAACGAGTTGTTTGGCTCCGCAGAGGAGGAACCCGATATCGAAACCGATATCGCGGACTTGGGGCAGGAACCGGAGGACGATACCAAGGTCGCGGAAAATCCCGCAAAAAAGAAATTTTTCTTCGGATTTGCGATCGTTGTCGTGATTATGGCGATAATCGGCGTTATTTCCTGCATTTGGCTGGCGACAAAAGCCGTGAAAAGCATAATGGACGACACCTCGCTGAAAAACGAGTTTGCGCGGTTTATACTGCCCGTTGTTGCAAATGATATTTCGCCGTTCCAGAACGAGACGGAAATCTCCGATTCGGCAAAGATAAACTGCGCGGTGTGGAATATACTGCTCAACAAGGATTACAGCGCTTATAAGAGCGAAACGGCGGGCGAGTATATTATCCCCGAATACGATGTGGGCGTATCCTGTAAGGAGCTGTTTGGTACCGGCTCGTCGATCGAGCATCAGACGGTGGGATACGGCGAGGCAAAGTTCTCGTATGACGAGGAAAGCCACGTATATACCTGTTCGAGAAGTCTGCGATATCTCAGCTATGCGCCGAGGATCACCGAAATGACGAACACGGGCGGCGGCACCTATGTTTGCCGTGTGGAATATCTGCCGCCCTCAATTTCGGCGTTTGGCGACGATCTGGGCGTAGAGAGCGTTCCCGACAAGGTGATGGAGTACACCATCAACCGATACGATAAAAAGAACACGCTTATGGCGGTGAAATTTATCGAAATTGTTTAAGGAAATATTGATTTGGCGGCCGTCCCTTGCCGGAGGCAAGAGAGGCCGATAAAATCATACAAAAAGGAGGGTCACGGTTTAATCCGGCACTTCCTTAATACAGCGAATTCTCAAAGATGAGAGGCTAAATTTTTCAGGAGGACAATATGAAAAAGATTTTTAAAAGAATTATGGCGGTTTTGACCGCTGCTGCTGTTGCGGCGTCGCTTTCGGGATGTGTGGATAATGGTTATATTATGACCGTTGATGGTATGGAAATCAGAAACGGCATATATCTCTCGCTTTTACAGACCTCAATAAGTACCGCCAACAGTAAGGTTGAAGAACAGAATGAGGCGGAGGACGATTCTTCCGATACCTCTGATTCATCCGAGAGTTCGGAAACTTCCGACACAAGCTCCGATACGGACTCGGAGACGGAAGGGGTGACCAGTATTTTCGACAGCGTGATTGACGGCAAGTCCTACTCCGACTGGATAATCAGCGATACCAGAGACGCGGTTAAGCGCTTTGTGGGTATACAGCGCGAGTGTGAGCGGCTTGGCATTGCTCTTACCGATGAGGAACAGACTGATATTATAAATGAAGTCAAGGAGCAGTGGGAGGATACAACAATCGCGTACTATGGATTGGGCTTTGCGAATTGGGGAGAGTACTACGAAACATTGGGCATAGGCCTCGAATCTCTCAAAGAGCTGTCGCTTGTTGACGAGCTTAACGAAAAGCTGTTCCTGTACCACTATGACAGAGGCGGCGACTGGGCGGTTTCCGATGAGGAGTTCAGCGAGAAGGCAAACGAGGACTATGCCGGATATAACCTGATCACGCTTCAGTATCTGGACTATAATGGAGATCCTCTTATTTTAGACGAGGAGTATCAGGAGGTCAAGGATAGGGCGAACGAATATGCTGAACGTATCAATGACGGTGAATCGCTGATCGACGTTATGTACGACTACTATCTCTATGAGGCGCAGAACGACGCAAGAGCGGACGCAGAGGCGTCTTACAGCGAGGATAACGACGAAGGTCTTACTATGGAAGAGTATGTCGAAAAGGCGGCTGAGGAGGCAAGCGTTGAAAGGGCAGAGGACGAAAGGGAATTTGACGAATTTATCTCCAAGGACAACTCTGCGGTTACCGATGAACTGACCGATTTTATCTTCAGCCTTCCTACAGATGGAAAGGCATACGTGCTTGAAGGTACGACTTCGGCATATGTTGTGGTAAGAAAGTCCGTTCTTGATCTTGAAAACTGGGAGACTTATTACCGTACCGATATTCTCCGCGAGATGAAAGGCGACGAGTTCGACTCCAAGATGGACATTATCTGTCAGAACTTTGACGTTAAGCAGAACGATTACCTTGTAAACACCAAGTATTCTCCCAAGAAGGTTATCAGTAAGAACTAATTATGCTGTTGCTTAATTTGGACGGTGCGGCTGTTTCCTTTGCGGACAGGACGCTTTTTTCGGACGTGACGTTTGACGTCTATGAGGGAGAACGCATAGGCTTCGTCGGAGTGAACGGCAGCGGAAAGACCACGCTTTTCCGTTTGCTGAAGGGCGAGATCGTCCCCGATGCGGGAAACGTTCATATAGCAGGCGGCGTGCGAATAGGGTTTATGGAGCAGTTTGCCTGCAGGGACTCGCAAAAGACGCTCTATAACGAGACGCTTGACATTTTCCGGAATCTGGAGGAGATGGAGCTTATCCTTGAGGAGCTGCACGATAAGATAGATTACGGCGACACCTCTGAGGATACCCTCGAACGGCAGGCGCGGATTCGCGAGACGTTCGAGCGCGATGGCGGACTTACCTACAAGAGCCGCACGGCGTCGGCGCTTACGGGACTGGGATTTTCGGAGAGCGATTTCTCGCTCCCCGTTGAGGCGCTGTCCGGCGGTCAGCGGAGCAAGTTGCAGTTGGCGAAGCTGCTGCTCTCGGATGCGGATCTTTTACTGCTGGACGAGCCGACAAACCATCTCGATATTCAATCCGTAGAGTGGCTGGAACGGTTTTTATCCGATTACCGCGGCGCGTATATCGTGATCTCCCATGATCGTTATTTTCTCGACAAGGTGACGGCGAGAACGCTGGAGCTTGAGAATTGCCGTATTCGCGATTACAAGGGCAATTACACGCGCTTTTTGGAGCTTAAAGCCGAGGACGTGGAGCGCCGCCGTAAGGTGTACGAGGCGAAGCTCAAAGAGATCAACCGCATTGAGGGTATTATCGACCAGCAGAAGCGCTGGAACCAGGCGCATAACTATGTCACGATCGCCAGTAAGCAGAAGCAGATAGACCGTATTGAGGAAGACCTTGAGAAGCCGGATGAGGCTCCGGACGCGATAAAGTTCGAGTTCAAGAGCGCGGACGGCTGCGGAAACGACGTTCTGACGGCGAATAGTCTCTCTCTTTCATTTGACGGGAAACGGCTGTTCTCGGGAGTGAACCTCGATATCAAGAAGGGCGAACGTGTTTTTCTTATCGGCGGCAACGGCTGCGGAAAGACCTCGCTTTTCCGTATACTGATGGGACAATATGAAGCGGACGGCGGCGAGTTTAAGTATGGCGTGCGTGTTCAGGTGGGGTATTTTGATCAGGCGCAGCGTGGACTTACGGATTCCAAATCCGCGCTTGACGAGGTGTGGGATATGTACCCGCGAATGACCGAGACGGAGGTGCGTACCGCGCTGGCGTCGTTCCTGTTTAAGGGCGATGACATCTACAAAAAAATTTCGGAGTTGTCCGGCGGCGAGCGCGCGAGAGTGGCACTGCTTAAGCTGATGCTGTCGGGGGCGAATTTTTTGCTTCTCGACGAGCCGACAAACCATCTTGATATTTCTTCGTGTGAGGCGTTGGAGAATGCCCTCGCGAATTACGATGGGACGCTTCTTGTTATTTCGCATGATCGTTATCTTATAAACAAGCTTGCCGACCGCGTTTACGCGCTTACTCAAAACGGCACGGAGAATTATCTCGGAAATTACGACTATTATCTTGAAAAGCAGCGTACGGCAGCCGAAACGGCAGAGCCGGAAAAACCTAAGATATCCGCCCGGGCGCTTGATTACAGGCAGAAGAAGGAGCGGGAGAGCGAGCGGCGCAAACTGACGACCAAGGTCTCCCGTCTTGAAACGGAAATTGAGCGGCTTGACGCTGAAATTGCCGAGAAGACGGAACAGCTTTCAGAGCTTGCCGATTACAAAGCGGCGATGGAGCTTTCCGAGGAGATCGAACGGCTGCGTTCCGCCCAGGAAACCGCGATGGAGGACTGGGAGCAGGGCGCAAGGGCATTGGAGGAATTCGATGACTAAGCAAATCAGGGAATATCTGGAAATATTAGAGCGTTTTTTCGGGGAAGAACACTCCGATACGGAGTTGCTCAGGATGAAGGCAGAGCTGCTGCAGCGGATAGCGTTTTACAGTCACGAGCGGCTGGTGCATCTGATAATTACGATGTCGTTCGCGGTGTTCTTTCTGTTGGCACTGATGATGTGCTTTATGGTGAAGAACACCGGATTGGTGGTACTCGCGATTTTGCTGCTGGTAATGCTTGCCGCCTACATAAAGCACTACTATTTTCTTGAAAACTCCGTCCAGAAAATGTATCTGTATTACTACAAATTGGAAAAAAACTCTTGACAACGGCGGAAAAATATTGTACAATATCCATAAGGATTATTTGTATTATCTATTACAGGAGGAAACAACTATGGGATTGCTTCAGGCAGGCATTGGTGCGCTTCAGGGCGTGTTGGCAGACAGTTGGAGAGACTACTTCTTCTGTGACGCGATGGATTCTGTGACGCTGGCTGTTCGCGGGACAAAGAAGGTCGGCGGCAAAAGCTCCAACACCAAGGGCTCCGACAACGTTATCTCCAACGGCTCGATCATCAATGTGAACGAGGGGCAGTGCGCTCTTATCGTTGACGGCGGCAAGGTAGCGGAGGTCTGCGCGGAGCCGGGTGAGTTCGTGTACGATTCTTCTACGGAGCCGAGCATTTTCTACGGCGATCTTGGCGATTCGATAATGGCGACGTTCAAGGAGATCGGCAAACGTTTTACTTTTGGCGGTTCCGCTCCCGTGGATCAGAGAGTGTACTTCATCAATACCAAGGAGATCGTGGATAATCTCTATGGCACGGCGTCTCCCATTCCGTTCCGCGTAGTTGACAAGAATATCGGTCTTGATATCGACGTTTCGCTTCGATGCAACGGTCAGTATTCCTACAGAATAACAAACCCTGTTCTGTTCTATACCAATGTTTGCGGTAACTTCTCCGGCAAATATAACAAGTCGGGCATCGACAGCGCTATGAAGTCCGAGATCGTGACCGCGCTTCAGCCAGCTCTGGGGAAATTCTCTGCGGAAGGGGTTCGTCCCAGCGCGTTGCCGGCTCATGCAATGGCTATTTGCGATGCGCTTAACGAGCAGCTTTCCGAGAAGTGGGGGAAGCTCCGCGGTATCACCATTGCGTCCTTTAATATGAATCCTCCGTCCCTCCCCACCGAGGATCAGGAGATGATTAAGAACCTCCAGAAAACCGCCACTATGCGCGATCCCGGAATGGCTGCCGCTCATTTGACTATGGCTCAGGGCGACGCGATGAAGACCGCTGCGGGCAACGCGGGCGGCGCAATGATGGGCTTTATGGGAATGAATATGGCTCAGCAGCAGGGCGGCGTCAATGCGGGCAATCTCTACAATATGGCGGCTCAGCAACAGGTTGTTCAGAACGCGGCTATGCAGCAGCAAGCGGCGCAGCAGTCGGCTCCTGCGGCGAATAGCTGGAAATGCTCCTGCGGTCAGCTGAACACCGGCAATTTCTGCATGGGCTGCGGCGCAAAGAAGCCCGAAAAGGGCGGCAGCTGGACTTGCTCGTGCGGCGCTCAGAACCAAGGCAAGTTCTGCACGAACTGCGGCAAACCCAAGCCGGCGGGAGTTCCGCTCTATAAATGCGACAAGTGCGGCTGGCAGCCGGATGATCCTACCAATCCGCCAAAATTCTGTCCCGAGTGCGGCGACCCGTTTGACGCGGATGATATTGTATAATTTTGGAAATCTCTAAAAATCGGTTTGAAAAGAGAAAATCGGCAGACGGTGTGTTGCGTCGATTTTCTCTCAAACAAGGTTTTCAGAGGTGACCTAAAGCGAAATTTGACGAATTTTTCACCGCTCGCAAGCAATTGCGGGCGGAATTTCGCGTTTATTTGTAATTTTTCAAAACAAATCAAAAAATATTGTAAACAGTTGAAAGAGGAGACAATATGTCTGTTTTTGACATTTTTAAAAAGCTTGAAAGCGAAAGAACCGAACCGGTCGGCTCAGTGGAATTTATTATCGTAGGCTTGGGCAACCCCGGCACGGAATACGAAAGCACTCGCCACAACATCGGCTTTATGACGATTGATACCCTTTGCGATAAGCTCGGTATCAACTGTAAGAAGCTGAAATTCAAGTCGCTTACCTGCAGCGCTGTGATCTCGGGGAAGCGCTGCCTTATCATGAAGCCTACGACCTATATGAATAACAGTGGCGAGGCAGTGACCGAAGCAATGCAGTTCTACAAGATCCCGCCGGAGCGTACCATTGTGGTGTATGACGACATTTCTCTGGAGCCGGGAAAGCTGCGTATTCGTCGAAAGGGAAGCGATGGCGGTCACAACGGCATCAAGAGCATAATTTACCTCTCGGGGAGCGACGCTTTTCCGAGAATAAAGATGGGAGTGGGCGCGAAGCCGCACCCGGACTACAATCTCGCTGATTGGGTGCTGGGTCGGTTCAAGAAAGAGGACGGCGAGAAGCTTGAACAGGCGTTTCAGAACGCGGTAAGCGCATTAGAGCTTATGGTTGACGGCAAGATCGATCAGGCGATGAACAAGTTCAATTCTTGAACCGGCAAGATCGGCAAATAGGCGAATAGGGAGAATTATATGGAATTTTTTGTAAAAGCCGCGCGGCGGAACGCGGATTTTGCGCGATTGGAAAAATATATCAGCGAAAAGAAAAACATCCTGCCCGCTCTTGTAACGGGCGTTTCGCATATACACAAGGCGCATTTTATAGCCGCGCTTATCGCGGAGAAGTCCGCACCGTCTCTTGTTATTGCGGAGAACGAGGGCGAAGCGCAGAAGCTCACACTTGACGTCAATATGATGCTCGGCGAAAAGAACGCAGCTTTACTGTTTCCCGAGAAGGATTTTATCCTCGCGGACGCGGAGGCGGTCTCACGCGAGTACGAGCATAAGCGTATTTTCGCGCTGAACGCGCTCGCAAATTCCGCGTGCAAGGCGGTGATCTGCTCCCCCACTGCGGCGGCACAGCTCACTATCCCTAAGTCGGCGCTTGCCGAGCGTACAATTTCCATTGAAGAAGGCGGCGAGATCTCGCTTGAATTGCTTGCCGAGCGGCTTGTGGCGGCGGGATACGCACGTTCCGATATGGTAGAGGGCGCGGGACAGTTCTCGGTGCGGGGTGGTATCGTAGACGTATTCCCGCCCAGCAGTGCGGCTCCGCTCCGTGTTGAGCTGTGGGGCGATACGGTGGACAGCATCTCGGAGTTCGATATCGAAACTCAGCGCAGAACCGGTACGCTTGAGAAGCTCTTGATCTCTCCGGCAAGAGAGACGCTCTTTGACAGCGCGGAGAAAATGTGCGAAAAAATCGAGGCTGTCGCGTCGAAACTTCGCTCCAAAAGCGCGGAGGGCGTGCGCGAGAACCTGCGCGCCGATATTGTAAAGCTCCGAGACGGGGTGACGCTTAACAGCTCCGATCGTTTTTTTCCGCTTTGCTATGATGAGGAAGCAACGGTGTTCGACTATATAGGAAACGACGGCTATGTTTTTGTCTGTGAGAATTCCACCGTAAAAGAGACCTACCGCGCAGCTTCCGCTCAGCATACCGAGGATTTGAAGATTTTAACGGACGAGTCGAAGATCTGCAAGGGTCTCGACCGCTTTATGCTCACGAAAACCGAGCTTTACGACAAATTATTAAGCCGCACTCGCGTGTATTTTGATTCGTTTATACGCGGCGGCGGTCTGGAGCTGGGTATTTCCATCAATGCGAAGGGCGCTATACAGAACGCGCCGTGGAGCGGCGAATACAAACTCCTCGAGGAGGAAATGCGAAATTATCTCGACCGGAAGATGTGCTGCTTCATATTCGCGGGAACGTCGAAGGGAGCGAAAAACCTCGCCTTTGACCTTATCGAGGATGGTTTCAGCGCGGAATATTCCGAAAATCCTTCTGAGGTTGTGCCGGGCAAGATAATCGTTACCGAGGGGACGCTATCGGCGGGATTTTCATATGAAGAAGCGGGACTTTGCGTGTTTACCCACACCTCGGTCCATGCCGAGCGCCGAAAAGCGCCGAAGCTCAAGAAGAACGAGCAAATTCGCTCGCTTGAGGATATTGCCGTGGGTGATCTTGTGGTTCACGCGTCGTACGGGATAGGTATATTCAGCGGCGTGAACAAAATTCACGCAGGCGGTGTTCTCAAGGATTATATAAGCATCAAGTACGCGGGGGGCGATGTGGTGAATATCCCCGTAACACAGCTTGATATGGTGTCACGCTATATCGGTTCGGGTGACCCGGGTACGATCAAGCTCAACAAGATCGGCAGCAACCAGTGGAAAAACTCAAAGGCAAAGGCAAAAGCGGCGGCTAAGGAGATGGCGGCGGAGCTTATCGAGCTGTACGAGAAGCGTATGCGCTCCGAGGGTTTTGCGTTCCCCGAAGATGATGTTTTTCAGGAGGAATTCGAGCAGCATTTTGCTTATGTCGAGACGGGCGCGCAGCTGCGTTGTATAGATGAGATCAAGCAGGATATGATGAGCGGACATCCAATGGAGCGCCTGTTGTGCGGAGACGTTGGCTTTGGAAAAACCGAGGTCGCGCTCCGTGCCGCGTTCAAGTGCGTTGAGGCGGGGAAGCAGTGCGTATTGCTTGCGCCTACCACCGTTCTTGCATGGCAGCATTACCAGACAACCACTGCACGAATGGAAGCTTTTCCCATCAACGTTGCGCTCCTTTCCCGTTACAAGAACGCGGCAGAGAAGAAGGAGATACTAAAGGGACTTGCCTCGGGGCGAATCGATATGGTGATCGGTACTCATCGTATTATTCAGAAGGACGTAAAGTTCAAGGATCTGGGGTTGGTTATCATCGACGAGGAACAGCGTTTCGGAGTCGCTCACAAGGACAAGTTCAAGGAGATGTTCGCGGGGGTGGATATTCTATCGCTTTCGGCTACGCCTATTCCCCGAACGCTCAATATGGCGATGACCGGAATACGCGATATGAGTATACTCGACGAGCCACCGCAGGACAGGCAGGCGGTTACGACCTACGTTATTGAACACGACTGGGGGGTGATCGTACAGGCTATCCGGAAAGAGCTTCGCCGTAACGGGCAGGTGTACTATATCCACAACCGTATCGATTCAATATATGGCGTTGTCGAAAAGCTGCGGGAGCTTATACCCGATTTGAGGATCGGAGTGGCACACGGAAGAATGGAGGAAAACGAGCTTCTCGAGGTGTGGCGGCAGCTGCTTGACGCTGAGATCGATGTTCTTGTCTGCACAACGATCATTGAAACGGGAATTGACGTCCCTAACGTCAACACGCTGATTATCGAGGACGCGGATTATATGGGTCTTGCCCAGCTTCACCAATTACGCGGGCGCGTCGGCAGAACCAACAAACGCGCTTTTGCGTATTTTACGTTTAAGCCGGGAAAAGTCCTTTCCGAGGTGTCGCAGCGGCGCTTGGACGCCATACGCGAGTTCACGCAGTTCGGCAGCGGCTTCAGAATAGCGCTGCGCGATCTGGAGATACGCGGCGCGGGGAATATTCTCGGCTCTTCTCAGAGCGGACATCTCGCCAACGTCGGCTACGATATGTATTTACAGCTGCTTGACGAGGCTGTGCGTGAGGAAAAGGGCGAGAAGAACGTTCACAAGGACGAGTGCCTTGTCGACGTACGTATAAATGCTTATATTCCCGACGAGTATATCTCCAATCAGGCGCAGCGCGTGGATTGCTACCGCAAGATAGCGCGGATAGTTACGCAGGACGACGCTATGGATATCACGGATGAGCTTATCGACCGATACGGAGATCCGCCCGTCCCCGTGCTGGGACTTATCGACGTGGCAAGGCTGCGTAATATGGCGGCTGAAAATATCTCGGAGATCTCGCAGGTAGGCGACGATCTGATTTTCTATATTAACAAGTTCGATATGGGAAAATTTTCGTCGGTAAGCAGGATATACGGCAAGCGTATGCGGCTGGAAACCGTTGGCAGACCGAGGATGCTGGTAAAGGTAGACAAAGGCGAGCAGGTTCTTGATGTGATGAAGAACGTGATCTTCACAATGGCGGAGGATGTCAACGCCGAAATCAGTGAGAAAACCGAAAATTCCGACAAAGAGGGCAAGTGATATGTCAGAGTTCAGATTTTCCGACGACAACAAGCGTTATCACACGCTGTACTATCACAATATTCACGAGTACGGCGGGAGGGTGTTCAAGGCGACTGTGGACGCGGGACTGTCCTGTCCCCACGGGCGCTGCGCGTTCTGCGCGGAAGTGCCGGTCGACAGGCGGACGATCGAGGATCAGTTCGCTGCGGAGAAGGCGCGTATCCACGCGAAATTCCCAAACGCGAAGATCCTGATGTACTACGGACTTCGCACGAATACCTTCTGCACTCCAGAATACCTCTTAGAGATGCTTGAAAAGGCTCGGGAGTGCGGCGCGTTCGCAGTCTCCATAGCTACACGTCCCGATTGCGCAGACGAGGAGAGAGCGGAGGTCCTCGCGAATTGTCCGCTCCCTATAACGGTGGAGCTGGGTCTTCAGACTATACATGATAAAACCGCGAAGCTTATCAACCGAGGGTACACGTTCGGGGACTTCCTGCGGTGTTACAGGCTTCTCAAACAGCACGATCTGCGGGTATGTGTGCATATAATAGACGGTCTCCCGGATGAAAACTCCGAGATGATGCTGGAGACGGCGCGTCAGCTTGGGCAGCTTCGTCCGGACGGGGTGAAAATTCACTCCCTCCACGTTATGAGGGGTACTGCTGTCTCGGAGATGTTTGCGAGGGGGGAGTACGTCCCGCTTGAACGTGATGAGTATATAGATATAGTTGTGCGCCAGCTGGAGCTTTTCCCGCCCGAGACAGTGATCGAGCGAGTGACAGGGGACGGCGATAAGTCGCTCCTCGAAGCGCCGCTCTGGAGTAAGGACAAAATCGCGGTATTAGGCGGCATAGATAAACGCATGGCGGAGCTTGATACGTTTCAAGGGAAATTTTACAAAACCACTTGACATTTTTCGAGTAAAGTGCTATAATATTCGAAAAAAGTATAGAAGGGAGATACCAATTATGAAAAAAGAGAAAATGTCCGCGAAGGATAAGGTGGTTAAGCTGTGTGTAGCGGCGATGTTTACCGCGATGGTATGCGTGGCGACAATGCTTATTCAGATCTCCGTTACCGGAATGGGGTATCTGAATTTCGGCGACTGCTTTATACTTATCGGCTGCTGGATCTTGGGGCCTGTGTATGGCTTTGCAGCGGGAGGTATCGGCTCTGCGCTCGCCGATATTTTCACGGGATACGCGATTTACGCTCCCGGCACACTTGTGATCAAGGGACTTATTGCGGTTGCGGCTTCGCTTATCGCTCACGCTTTCATTAAGAAGAATGAGAAGCTGTGGCTTGCGGGTCACGTAACGGGTGCTGTCGCGGGCGAGACGATTATGGTCGTCGGGTATTACCTCTACGATGCCGTTGTTCTGGGATACGGGATTGTTCCGACACTTGCGGGTCTGCCGATGAATTTGCTTCAGGGCGGATTCGGCGCGGTACTTGGAGTTATACTTATCCAAGTGATTGCCAGAACGGGCATACTTAAAAAGCTTAACCCTTATGCGGTTAAGCAGTGGTAAGCGAGATTCCCCCCGAAGTCGGCAGAGCGGTGCAGTTCCCAAAAGCACAAGCAAACACCCCGTCTTGAAA
>CAYMTG010000024.1:17382-18730 GCA_964393305.1 uncultured Ruminococcus sp. | reverse complement strand
AGGTTTGACGCAGCAGACGGTGTGCTATGGCGATTTTATCTCAAACAAGGTTTCTCAGAGGTGACCTTTATTAATGGGAGATTAGGATAAGATGTAACCTTTACAAAATAACAAAAATTAAGGAGATTTTAATTATGGCTAAGGAAATCAAAAAGGTAGTTCTGGCATACTCTGGCGGACTTGACACATCTATTATCATTCCGTGGCTGAAGGAAACATACCCCGGCTGCGAGGTTATCTGCGTTGCGGGAAACGTAGGACAGGACGCGGAGCTTACCGGTCTTGAAGAACGCGCAAAGAAAACCGGTGCTTCCAAGCTGTACATCGAGGATATTCAGGACGAGTTTGTAAACGACTTTGTTTTCCCCACACTCAAGGCTGGCGCAAAGTACGAGGGTTATTTGCTCGGTACTTCTTTTGCGCGTCCCCCTATTGCTAAGCGCATTGTTGAAATCGCAAAGAAAGAGGGCGCAGACGCTATCTGCCACGGCTGCACCGGCAAGGGCAACGATCAGGTACGTTTTGAACTGACCATCAAGGCGCTCGCTCCCGAGATGGAGATTATCGCTCCTTGGAGAATTTGGAGCATCAAGTCCCGCGATCAAGAGATTGACTATGCCGAGGCGCACAACGTTCCCATCAAAATCACACGCGAGACCAACTACTCCAAAGATATGAACCTCTGGCATCTTTCTCACGAGGGACTCGACCTTGAAGATCCCGCGAACGAACCCCAGTATAACAAGTCCGGCTTTCTGGAGCTGGGCGTTTCTCCCGAGCAGGCTCCCGACAAACCCACATACGTCACCATTCATTTTGAGAAGGGTATTCCTACCGCACTCAACGGCGAGGCTATGGACGGTGTGAAGCTCATCAAGACGCTGAACAAGCTCGGCGGCGAGAACGGTATCGGTCTGTTCGACGTTGTTGAAAACCGTCTTGTAGGTATGAAATCGCGCGGAGTTTACGAAACCCCCGGCGGAACGATTCTGTATCACGCTCACGAGGTTCTTGAAACCATCTGCCTTGACAAGGAGACCCAGCACTACAAGTACGGTCTCGCTCAGAAGTACGCGGATATCGTATACAACGGTCAGTGGTATACTCCCCTGCGCGAGGCAATGGACGCTTTCGTTGACAAGACACAGGAAACTGTTACCGGTGACGTAAAGCTCAAGCTCTACAAGGGCAATATTATCAATGCCGGCGTAACCTCTCCGTATACTCTGTACAGCGAGGACTTCGCTTCCTTCGGCGAGGACGACGTTTACAACCAGAAGGATTCCGCAGGCTTCATCAACCTGTTTGGTCTGCCTATCAAGGTCAAGGCGCTTCTCGACAAGGAAAG
>CAYMTG010000024.1:0-17282 GCA_964393305.1 uncultured Ruminococcus sp. | reverse complement strand
TCATCAACCTGTTTGGTCTGCCTATCAAGGTCAAGGCGCTTCTCGACAAGGAAAGGAATAAGTAATCCGGCCGAGCGGAATTTTTGCGATTATATGAAAAGCGGGAAACGCACTTTCCCGCTTTTTAAAGATTGTTGAGTTGAACATAAAATCTTTGAATGTGTGGCAGGAGGGAAATAAGGTTATGGCAATGTGGGCAGGAAGATTTTCCAAGGAGGTTGACGAGGGCGTAAACGCCTTCAACTCGTCGATCTCGTTTGACGCGAGAATGTATAAGCAGGATATCGAGGGCAGTATCGCCCACGCGACAATGCTCGGAGAACAGGGCATAATCAGCATGAGCGACAGCCTTGAAATAATCGGAGGTCTGGAAGAAATACTCGCGGATATTGACTGCGGCAAGCTTGAATTCGACCCGAATGCGGAAGATATCCATATGTTTATCGAGGCGGAGCTTACAAAGCGCCTTGGTGATGTGGGAAAGCGGCTTCACACCTCGCGTTCGAGAAACGATCAGGTCGCGCTGGATATCCGGCTTTACCTCCGGGACGAGATAAAGAGCCTGCGGGAGCTGGTGGCATCTCTCGTCCGAGTATTGTGCGGTATCGCTGCGGACAACACCGATACTATCATGCCGGGATATACGCATCTGCAAAGAGCGCAGCCTGTTACCTTCGGGCATCACATGATGGCATACGCTCAGATGCTGCTGCGGGATATCGAGCGCTTTGACGATACCCTCCGCAGAATGAACGTTTCCCCTCTCGGGAGCTGCGCCCTCGCCGGAACTACCTACAACATCAACCGCGACCGCACCGCAGAGCTTCTCGGAATGTCCGCGCCAATGGTAAATTCGCTGGACGGAGTTTCCGACCGGGATTTCTGCATAGAGCTTGCAAGCGCGGTTTCAATCTGCATGATGCACCTGTCAAGGTTTTCCGAGGAAATAATCCTGTGGTGTTCGTGGGAGTTCAAGTTTATCGAGCTTGACGACGCGTTTTCAACCGGTTCAAGCATTATGCCGCAGAAAAAGAACCCGGACGTTACCGAGCTTATCCGCGGCAAGACCGCAAGAGTTATCGGCGACAACGTTACCCTGCTCACAATGATGAAAGGGCTTCCCCTCGCCTACAACAAGGATATGCAGGAGGACAAGGAGGCTATTTTCGACGCTGTGGATAATCTTAGGCTGTGCCTTGAAACATTCATTCCCATGCTGAAAACAATGACCCTCTATAAGGACAATATGAGAAAAGCCGCAGCAAAGGGCTTCATCAACGCTACCGACTGCGCCGACTACCTTGTTAAGAAGGGTATGCCGTTCCGCACGGCGTATAAGATCACCGGGGGACTTGTGGCGCACTGCATTGAGCACGGCACTACGCTTGAGGAACTGCCGCTTTCAGACTATCAGGAGCAGAGCGAGCTGTTCACCGAGGACGTTTATAAGGCGATAAGCCTTGACACCTGCGTTAAGGAGCGCCGCTCCTTCGGCGGTCCCGCTCCGGAGAGCGTAAAGACGCAGATTGAGCTTACAAGAAAGAAACTGGAGGAGCTTTGCAATGGCTAAGGTTTACATAGACGGTCAGGAGGGTACCACCGGACTTAAAATTCTTGAGCGCTTTAAGGACAGAAACGATATAGAGCTTCTGAGAATTGACAACGAAAAGCGTCACGACAACGACGAGCGCCGCAAGATGATCAATTCATCGGATTTCACATTTCTTTGTCTGCCTGACGCTGCGGCTAGAGAAGCCGTATCTATGGCTGACGACAAGGTAAGAATTATCGACGCTTCCACTGCTCACAGAACCAATCCCGACTGGGCGTATGGTTTCCCTGAGCTTGGCGCGGATTTCCGCAGCAAAATCGAAAAGAGCAACAGGACGGCTGTTCCCGGGTGCTACGCAAGCGGATTCATTTCAATGGTATACCCGCTTGTAAAGCTTGGCATTATGCCTGCGGATTACCCTGTGACCTGCCACGCGGTCTCCGGTTACAGCGGTGCGGGAAAGAAGGCTATCGCGGTTTACGAGGGAGAAGATCGTCCCGCTGATTTCGACAGTCCCCGCCAATACGCGCTTACTCAGCAGCACAAGCATCTCCCGGAAATGCAAATAATTTGCGGTCTGGAGTATGCGCCGGCGTTCAATCCGCTGGTATGCGACTATTTCAGCGGAATGGTGGTATCTCTCCCCCTATTCACAAGAATGCTCACCAAGAAGTATTCCGTTGACGATGTTAGAAAGGCGCTTACCGATTTCTACGGCGAGAACGGCTCATACTTCGTAAAGGTCATGCCCGAGGGCGAGCCGAAGGACGGTTTTATCGGCGCTAACAACCTTTCCGGAACGAATATGATGGAGATTTTCGTAAACGGCAGCGAGGAGCGTATGATCATATGCTCGAGACTTGACAATCTTGGAAAGGGCGCGTCCGGTGCGGCGGTTCAGTGTCTCAACATAATGATGGGCATTGACGAGAAAACAGGATTGGTATAATTCGGAGGTTACTATGGTTAAATTTGACGGATATAATTTTATTCAAGGAGGAGTCTGCGCGGCTGAGGGATTTAAAGCCGGCGGCGTTGTCGCGGGAATAAAGGCGGGTAACACCACCAAGCGCGATCTCGCAATGATCGTCTGCGAGAAGCGCTGCAAAGCTGCGGCTCTCTTCACCACAAACAAGGTCAAGGGCGCGCCTATTCTTGTTTCAAAAGAACATCTTAAGGACGGATACGCTCAGGCTGTTATCGTAAACAGCGGCAACGCCAACACCTGTAACCCCGACGGCGTTGAGATCGCAGAGGAGATGTGCCGTCTCACATCTGAGGCTCTTAATATCAAAACTGACGATATTCTTATTGGTTCTACCGGCGTTATCGGTCAAAAGCTGAATATCGACGCTATCAAGAACGCTATTCCCTCTCTCGCGAACTCTCTGGCAAAAGAAAATAGTCCTCTCGCTTGCGAGGCGATCATGACTACCGATACCCGCAAGAAGGAATTCGCTGTTGAGTTTGAGATCGACGGCAAGAAGTGCAGGCTCGGCGGTATCTCCAAGGGAAGCGGCATGATCAACCCCAATATGGCGACAATGCTCGCTTTCATCACCACCGATGTGGAAATCAACGGTGAACTTCTTAAAAAGGCGCTGCGCAAGGTTAATTCCGTCACCTACAATATGGTAAGCGTCGACGGCGACACATCCACCAACGACACGCTTATCATTATGTCCTCGGGACTTGCGGGAAACAAGGAAATCATTTGCGAGGACAGAAGCTATGAGATCTTTGAGAACGCGCTTTATGCGGTAATGATGAATCTCGCTCGCGAGACCGCTCGTGACGGCGAGGGTGCTACCAAGCTCCTTGAGTGTGTTGTAAACGGCGCTCCAACCGAGAATATCGCAAGAGCAGTCGCAAAGTCGGTTATCTCTTCAAGTCTTGTAAAGGCAGCTCTATTTGCGGCTGACGCAAACTGGGGAAGAATCCTCTGCGCTATCGGTTACGCAGAGGGAGATTTCGACATCTCTAAGACCTCCGTAGAGCTTGCAAGCAAAGTGGGAAAGCTCACCGTTTGCGTAGACGGCGCGGGAATAGGATTTTCCGAGGCAGAGGCTAAGGACGTTCTCTCCGAGGAAGAGATTAAGATCATCGTTGATCTGCATCAGGGCGAAAGCAGTGCTATCGCGTGGGGCTGCGACTTAACATTTGAATATGTTAAAATCAACGCAGAGTACAGAACGTGAGCGGCACGGCGAATATCCCGAAGCATCTCGGGAGCATATTAAGGGTAACCGAAAGCGAAGATGGATATACGAGCGGAAAAATTGTCTGTGAGTGCGGGTGCAGCACGTTCGGAGTACGGTATTACGGCGAACAGTATCCGCCCTCTTGCGTTGGAGTTCAGGCATACAACGACAAATACGCGCTTGTCGTTAAAGCGGTTTGCCGCGACTGCGGTACTGAATGGGAGCTGTTTGATTTCGCAAAGCACGGCTATGACGGACTGATTTGTGGCGACGGTTTTTCGGTTTCGGACGAGGAGCTTATAACCGTTGTCGCCGACGATGAACGCTACTTTGAAATCAAAATGTCCGTTGAGTTTGACGGCAAGGAACAGTTCCTTGAGGAGTTCATCGAAAATCCGCCCGAGGGTATGAGCTTTACGCTTGACGACCGTCCAGATATCTGGAGTTGGGTGGTTATCGATCTGAAAGGCGCAAAGTCGGGCAAGGAATATCATTTTGTTGATGAGGAGTTAGCTTAAAATGCAAATAGATTATGATGTAAGAGCAAAAGTAATGGTGGAGGCTCTTCCCTACCTTCAGAAATATAACAACAAAGTAGTTGTCGTCAAGTATGGCGGCAACGCTATGACTAACGACACGCTAAAGCACGCCGTTATGGAGGATATAGTACTTCTGTCTCTCGTTGGAATTAAGGTTGTACTGGTTCACGGCGGCGGTCCCGAGATTAACGATATGCTCAAGCGCGTTGGCAAGGAAAGCAGATTCGTGAACGGTCTGCGCTACACCGACGAGGAGACTGTGGATATAGTTCAGATGGTGCTTGCGGGTAAGGTCAACAAGGACTTGGTTTCCATGCTCGAGAGCCACGGCGGTTCGGCTATCGGACTTTGCGGTCTTGACGGCAAGCTTATCGAGGCGGAAACGCTTGATCCCGAGCTTGGATACGTCGGCGAGATTACAGCCATAAACCCGAAGATCATTCAGAACGCGCTGGATAACGGTTATATTCCCGTTATCTCGACAATAGGACGCGGCGCGGACGGCACAGTCTACAACATCAACGCTGATACGGCGGCTGCGCGTATCGCCGCCGAAATGAAAGCCCCTAGTCTTATTCTGCTTACCGACATCAAGGGACTTCTCGAGGATAAGGACGACGAAAACACGATAATCCGCACTGTCGGAGTAAGCGAAGTGCCGCTGCTCAAAAAGCAAGGCGTTATCACAGGCGGAATGATACCGAAAATCGACTGCTGTGTTGAGGCAGTAAGGCGCGGCGTAAAGCAGGCAAATATCATTGACGGACGTATTCCCCACTCGATATTGATCGAGCTTCTCACCGATATTGGCGCGGGTACTATGATTATAGCGTGAGGTAATTGACAATGAGTACTATTGAACAGTTTAACAAATATGTAATGCACTCCTACGGCAGATACGACCTCGTTCTGGAAAAAGGCGCGCACGAAACCGCCGTTGACGAGAACGGAAAGCAATACATCGACTTCGGCTCGGGTATCGGAACAAATTCTCTGGGATTCTGCAATGACAAATGGGTCGAGGCGATCTGCAATCAGGCGAGATCCATTCAGCACACCTCGAACTACTACTACACAAAGGTTCAGGCTGATTTCGCGAAAAAGCTCTGCGAAACGGCGGGATACACCAACGTTTTCTTCGGCAACTCCGGAGCGGAAGCCAATGAGTGCGCTATCAAGATCGCGCGCAAATACAGCTTCGACAAGTACGGCAAGGACGCAAAGCGTTACAACATCATCACGCTTGTGAACTCATTCCATGGAAGAACAATCTGTACGCTGTCGGCAACGGGTCAGGACGTTTTCCACAACTACTTCTTCCCCTTTGTTGAGGGATTTATCAACGTTGAGGCAAATAACATTGAGGATCTAAGTACTAAACTGGATAATACGGTTTGCGCCGTTATGTTCGAGTACATTCAGGGCGAGGGCGGAGTTATGGCTTTGGACCAGGAGTTTGTTGACGAGATTTTCAAGCTCTGTGCCGAGAAGGATGTTATCACAATCGCCGACGAGGTTCAGACGGGCGTGGGAAGAACCGGCAAGTTTCTCTGCGGAGATCACTTTGGCAAGAAAGCGGATCTAACAACGCTTGCCAAAGGATTGGCAGGCGGCGTTCCTATCGGCTGCTGTCTCTCGGGTGAGAAGTGCAAGGACGTTCTGGTTCCCGGAACGCACGCTTCCACGTTCGGCGGAAATCCCATCTGCTGTGCGGGCGGTCTCGCTGTTCTAAACACGCTCACGGAAAACGGTTTCTTGGACGAAGTTTCCGCAAAGGGAGAATACTTCCGCAAGAAGCTCGCCGAAATTCCCGAGGTAAAGTCCGTTTCGGGAAAAGGTCTTATGATCGGCATTGAGCTTAAGACAAAGAAAGCACCCGATATCGTGAAGGCGGGACTGGAAAACGGATTGCTTCTGCTCACCGCGAAGGCGAAAGTTCGTCTGCTTCCCCCTCTCACCATTTCCTACGAGGAAATTGACAAGGGGCTTGCAATTCTTGCGGAATTACTAAAGTAAAACGAAAGGAATCAATTTATCAAAATGAAAGAATTTGACAAAAACTACAGGCTCCTTAAGGATATGTACAGCGACGGATATTTCCCCGACTTCCTTGTTGATAAGGTAAAGGATTTGATACAAAGCGTTATTGATTTTCTGGAGACCGGCGAGCGGGATCTTGACAAAATACAAGCGCGGTTCAATGAAATGACGCTTGCGATAAACGACCTTGAGGAGGATTTCGAGAACAACGACAGCGAGATTGAAACCGTTGCCCGCGACAGTATCGGCGAAACCGTCCGGTATATACTGGAGTGGTTCGACATAGATATAGACGTCGAGGATGCAATCGGCGAACGCGATTGGTGAGAGAATAGGAGCAGCGGGGCGGATGAACATCAGAATAATGACAACAGCCGATTATGATGCGGTTTACGCGCTGTGGCTTTCGTGCAAGGGCATGGGACTGAACGACCTCGATGATTCGCACGGCGGCATAGAGCGCTTCCTTAAACGTAATCCCGAGACCTGCTTTGTCGCGGAAGACGGCAATAAGATTATAGGCGTGATAATCGCCGGAAACGACGGGCGGCGCGGGTATATCTATCACACTGCCGTAAATCCCGACTACCGTAGACAAGGCATAGCAAGACGGCTAGTTGACGCCGCTCTTGACGCACTGCAAGGACTGGGTATCAACAAGGTTGCCTTAGTGGTTTTTGACCGCAACTTTGATGGAAATTCTTTCTGGGAAAGCATTGGTTTTACCGTTCGGAACGATCTGGTATACAGAAACAAAGCATTGACGAAAATGATCAGGATAGATACCTGATAAATATTGATTTTGAAAGGAATTTAATTATGAAACATTTATTGAAGCTGCTTGATCTCAGCACAGACGAGATCATTGACATTCTGAACCTTGCGGATCAGCTCAAATACGAGCAAAAGCATGGGATCCCGCACAACATTCTCAAGGGAATGACCCTCGGCATGATCTTCCAGAAGGCTTCCACAAGAACGCGTGTTTCGTTTGAGACCGGTATGTACCAGCTCGGCGGTCAGGCTCTGTTCCTGTCCTCCAAGGAGCTCCAAATCGGACGCGGTGAGCCTGTTCAGGATACCGCACGCGTTCTCTCGCGCTACCTTAACGGTATTATGATCCGTACCTTTGCGCAGTCCGAGGTTGAAAATCTCGCAGAGTTCGGCAATATTCCGATTATCAACGGGCTTACCGACTTCTGCCACCCCTGCCAGGTGCTTGCCGATCTCCAGACAATCCGCGAGTATAAGAACAAACTCGAGGGTTTGAAGTTCTGCTACATCGGTGACGGCAACAATATGGCGAACTCCCTCACTGTTGGCTGCCTGAAGGTTGGAATGAACGTAACGCTTGCTTGCCCCGACGGCTACCACCCCGACAAGCAGGTTTTGGACTTTGCAAGGGATTACAGCAACTTCAAGATAGTAAAAAGTCCCGTTGAAGCTGCGGCTGACGCTGATATTCTCTATACCGACGTATGGGCTTCCATGGGTATGGAGGATGAGGCGGAGAAGCGCAAAATCGCGTTCAAGGGGTACCAGATCAACGACGACGTTATGAAGTCGGCTAAATCGGACGCAATCGTTCTCCATTGCCTGCCCGCTCATCGCGAGGAGGAGATTACCGCCAAAGTATTCGAGCAGCACGCTGCCGAGATTTTTGATGAAGCGGAAAATCGTCTCCACGCACAAAAAGCTGTTATGGTGCGCTTGATGGCTCCCGAAAAGTAATGCGTCCCGAGATCAGCATTTGGAGTTGGGATAACGTCCCGCCGCATTTGCAAAGAAATCTTTACGCCGGACGGATATTCTGCTTTAAATTCAATGAGAACACCTGTTGCTTCGGGCGAATAATGACAAAGGCTCTTGTAGGCTATATTGCGGAGATTTTCAATTACACCTCTCCCCTGCCCGAAATAGACACGGAGACCGTATTGAATGCCAAGCGCCTTGACGTTGTAATACTCGATACTATAAACTTGTTTGAGCGGAACAAGGAACATAGCTGGCGTATTATCGGAAATCACAAAGACTATGTTCCCGAGAATGTGGATGAAATCAATTACCGCATAGGAACGGAAAACAAAAAAGTGGATTTCTTCGGCAAGGTGACCGAAATTTCCTCTGAGGAAACCGAGAGTCTCGCTCCATTTGCTCCTCTTGGCAGCGATGAAATAAAGCGGATCATAGCTCCAAAAATCGGCAAAGAATATATCCATGGAAAACTGTCTAAGAAAAAGCCGGATCTTGAGATCTGGGGTTGGGAAAAAAAGCCGCGCACCATGCTTCGGTACCTCGATGCGGGGCAGATATTCTGCTTCAAATTTGATGATAACACCTATTGCTTTGGGCGGCTAATGACAAAAGTATCCGTCGGGCATATCGCGGAATTTTTTGATTATACCGCCCACAATCCGGAGCTTGGCGCGGATAGCCTCAATTCAGCGAAAAGAATTTACGTACAAGTGCTGGATAGCTACAGTCTCTTTGACAGAAAGAGCGAGGGAGACTGGCGGATTATCGGCGCGTGCGGGAATTATATACCGACCGACGTTGAGGACATTATCTTTCACTTTGGGATAGGCAGCGGGACGCGGCTTGTGGATTTCTTCGACCATACAACTCCGGTTTCGCCGGATGAAGCCAAAAAATATCCCCCGCTCTCTCCGCGTGGCGATTATCTGATCAAAGAGGATATTCGTAGGTTGATTTGAAGCAAACAAAAAGGTTCGAGAATCTCGAACCTTTTTTTACCAGCAAAACGGAACTGCGTAAAAGAAAACTTTTACGCCTTATTCTGATTGCATAATCACCGGAAGCCCTCCGCAATTCATTCGCAGAGGGCTTCAGCATTACTTCTTTATCTTGAGTTCAAGTTTTTTCTTCTGTGGCTTTACGGGTTCGGAAGGCGTTTCCTTATACTCGGGAGCCTCAAACCAGAAGGTACTCCCCTGCCCTTCCATGCTTTCAGCACCGAATTTAAAATTATGCTGTTCCAGAACGCTCTTAACTATGGATAGTCCAATTCCGCTGCCCATCTTCGCTCGCTTATGGGTCTTGTTGCGCTCGCTCACCTTGTAGTATCTGTCCCAGATATACGGCAGGTTTTCAGCCGAGATACCCTCGCCGTGATCCTCCACCTCAAAACGCACCGCGCCGTCACCCTTGCGGAACAGCCTTACTATTACCTTATTATCATCTCCGGCATACGTCACAGCGTTGTTAATCAGATTATAGACAACCTGCTCTAGCTTTGTGATGTCGGCAGAAATGATTATATCGTTCTCTGCCTGCAAATCAATAATCACGCCGTCATTTTCCTTAAGAATGTCAAATCTGGAGATAACGCCCGACAACCTCTCGGAAAAATTGAAAGTCTCGAGGTGCATCTCGGTAACGCCCGCTTGGAGCTTCGACAGGTCAAGAATATCCGTCACCAATGATGAAAGGCGATCTGTCTCGTCTATGATGACCTTTAAGTGTTTCTCACGCTTTTCCGGGTTTTCACCGGAAATATCCCTGATCATCTCGGCATAAGCCTTTATCATAGTAAGAGGGGTTCTCAGGTCGTGAGAGATGTTCGCCATCAGGTCGCGCCGCAAATCGTCCGATTTCGCGATTTCCTTAGAAGCCGAATTCAAAGTTTCAGCCAACTGCTTTATCTCTTCGTAGTCATGCCTCTCAATTTTCGCATTGAACTTTCCCTGTGGTAATTCCTTTGCGGACTTACTGATACGAATTATCGGCTCCGAAAGATTATGCGAAAACAAGGTTGACATAAACACTGTCAAGATCATTATCATAATTCCGACAAAAAAGAATTGCCGCACAAATATGCTGACTGTTGTACCTATCGGCTGCAGGTAATTGCAAATAAAGACATAAGCTTCGGGGTTGGATTTGTCGACGCCGATATAACTGCCCATCAGAAGGACGGAATTGTCCTCTCGTTCGTCACGAAAATGCTCATATATTATTCCCTTTTCCGATTCCTTTATGCTTTCGATAAACACGCCCTTGGCGAGAATAGCGGGTGAGAAGCTGCCTCCCAATCTATCCGCAGTGTAAGAAAGATTTGTGGCCGGAAAACATATTTCAATATACATTTTCTTTTCCTGCGCCTGAGAGTTGATAACATCCACCACATTATCGCTAGTCCAATTTGCTTTAATTTCAACAAATGCCTCGCTGATCTCATACGTTTTCATCCACTCATAAAACGATGGGAACAACGCAATCAAAAAGACATAGGTAAATCCAAGCATAGCGACAACAATAGTCTCAAAAAGCAGCCATGCCCTAAACTTTATACTGCGAAAAAAATCCATCTTATGCCTCGAATTTATATCCTAATCCACGCAATGTCACAATAAACTTGCGATACACTCCCAAGTTGTTACGAAGCATTTTTATATGCGTATCAATCGTTCTGTCATCTCCGAAGAAATCATATCCCCAGACTTCCTCTAGAAGCTTATTGCGGGTAAGCGCTATATTCTTGTTACGGACAAGATAGAACAACAGATCATACTCTTTAGGAGTGAGATTTGCTTTTTCTCCGTCAATAAAGACATCACGCGAGGTGAAATTTATCTCCAGTCCCTCGAACTTTTCAACGTCTGACGCCGGTGCCGCAGCTTGCGAATTACGCTTAACGATCGCATTCACACGCGCCATAACTTCTTTCGGTGAAAAGGGTTTCACTACGTAATCATCAATACCGATCTCAAACCCAAACAGCTTGTCATACTCCTCGCCTCGTGCGGAGAGCATAAGCATAGGAGTCTGCTTTATCTTACGGATTTCCTTACAAGCTGAGTATCCGTCAAGTCTTGGCATCATTATATCCATAATGATGATATCATAATCCTTGTTTTTTGCCATTTCAACTGCTGCCATACCGTCAGCGGCTTCGTCGACCTCGTGACCCTCAAATTCGGCATATTCTTTGAGGACCTCTCGGATATTCTCCTCATCATCAACTACTAATATTTTGTACATACAAGCCTCCATCACCAGTGGATTTATCAGATCATTTTGCATTCCTCAAAAAAACGGCGTTCTTTTCAAAATCAAGAGAAGAACGCCCTAACTAACGAGAGGAAACTATGAACATTGCCTGTCGGGATATCCCGACAAATTAATTATACCTTATATTTATGAAAAGAATGTGATAAAACGATAAATTCTAAGTAAAGACTCAAGGTTTCTTCGCCCCAAAGAAGTTAACAACGTCATTCATCTTAATTTCAACAAGATCGGGAATACCGGTCTTAAAATACGATCTTCCGGGACTTTCAAGGGAAAGTTCACCGGTAAAATGCGGTATGTATTGAGGAATTTTTATCTCAAGTATAACCTTATTATTTTTATCCTCCATAGAGAAAGTACCGCCGCATTCTTCGACAAAACATTTTATAATCGGAATTCCTAGTCCAACACGTTGAAAAGCAAAATTACGGTCTATCTTATCCCCGTTTTTCTCATTTATGAAATAAACGCCGTCATTAATTACCTTCAGCACAACATATCTCTTACCCTTTTCAAGAAGACTTGTAAGCACGACTATTGGAATGGTGTCTGCCGAGGAATAGAGTAATGCGTTTTGAAGTGCGTTTATCAAAGCAACTAAAGCATGCTGCTCGTCAGAGAAAATCCAATACTCTTCAATCTCGCGCTCAAAAACAATTGCCCTGCCACAATTAGACAACAGCGAATTACAACGGTCAATCAAATCCCTTAACAACCTATTGACGCAAACAGGCTTTGAGTCTTGAACAGTAAATAGCATAGACAAAATATTTGACAAACTATAGATATCGGAATTCAAGGCATTCAAAGATCTTTTAAACGAAAGAATTCTGTCATATAATCCCGGATCGTTTATTTTACGCTGATAATCCTCCAATTCATTTGATTTTTTCCACAAATCAGTGATATTCTGATTCATAGATTTGGTATAAACAATCACTTTCGAATAACAATCTGAAAACTCTGCAAGTTCATAAACCTCCTGCAAATCAAAAAACTCACAGAAATAGAACTCATCTAAAAAAGGCATCAATCTAACAGTATATTTGATGCCGTTCAACGATGCCATTGCTTTAGAGCATATTGTAACAGGTTTTTTGATTTCAGTAAGCAAAATAGAAGCTAATAATCTACCCTCCTCAAAAAACCCTTCCCTGTTGCAATAAACGCATCTGAAATTTCCATCAAGTAATACTACAGGAGTATTAAAGGAGCCGCATACATCCTTTATAAATTGCCGCAATCCTATTTCCAATCTTATCACCCCATCCTTATTTTTGCCACGCAGTCCGCAGCTTTACACATTAAACCAGTAAATCAATCTCATCAAGCAGCGATGAAAACATCTTCAATGCGTCGTCAACCGCCTTCGTGTCCATCATATCTACACCGGCGCCACGCAGAAGAGTAATAGGATCAGCCGAACAGCCGCCGCTCAGGAAACCGAGATAATCACGTACCGCAGGCTCTCCTTCATTCAGTATACGCTGAGACAGTGCGATCGCCGCCGAAAAGCCCGTCGCGTACTGATATACGTAGTAGTCGTAATAGAAGTGCGGTATTCTCGCCCACTCCATATCCAACTCGGAATCAACGATAAGATCCTCGCCGTAGTAATCCACATTAAGCTGATGATACATTTCACAAAGGTTCTCAGCGGTAAGACTCTCACCGCGCTCCACCTTCTCATTAATCATCAGCTCAAACTCCGCGAACATCGTCTGGCGATAGAGCGTCGTCCTGAACTGCTCAAGGAAATAATTTACGAGATATGCCCTCCGCTTCTTGTCTGTCATGTTTTTCAAGAGATACTGCATAAGCAGACTCTCATTGCAGGTAGAAGCCACCTCGGCTACAAAGATAACATATTCCGCATAAGCGACAGGCTGATTTTTATTCGACAAGTAGGAATGAATAGCGTGACCCATTTCGTGCGCCAGCGTAAACTCCCAGTTCAAGGTATTCTTATAGTTCAGCAGAACATACGGGTGAATACGCGCCCCCGCCGAATACGCGCCGCTCCTCTTGCCCTCGTTCTCGTAAATATCGATCCAATGCTTATCAAAACCCTCAAGAAAGATTTTGCGATATTCCTCGCCCATAGGCGCCAATGCTTCGTAAACCTCTTGTTTTGCCTGCTCGAAAGGAACATTATCCTCAATTCCGCCCACAATCGGCGTATACAGGTCATATGCGTGAAGCTCGTCTACCCCGAGAGCACGTTTGCGAATTTTAACATATCTGTGCATAAGTCCCAGATTTGCCCGAACAGCTTCGATCAGCTTACGGTAAACAGCGGTATCCACCTCATTATGGCTTAACGCCGCTTCAAGCGTGGAGCCGTACTTTCTCGCCCTCGCATTAAACACCAGCGTCTTTACCTGCGATGAGAGCATAGCGGCAGAGGTGTTCTTGAAATTCTCGTATACGCTGTACAGTGCCTCAAACGCTGATTTCCTGAGAACTCTGTCGGGACTCTGAACAAGCGGTATATAACTCTCGTGAGTTACCTGATGAGGCTTGCCATCTTTATCCAACGCATCCGGGAACTTCAGATCCGCGTCATTGAACATTGAGAAGATGTTCTCAGGCGTGCCGATCATCTCCCCGCTGAGCGCAAGCAGCCTCTCTTCGTTTTCAGAGAGAATATGCTCCCGCATAATTCTTATTTTGTCAAGCGAGCGCTTGTAAAGCTTCAAGTCGTTACAGGATTCATAAAACCCGTTCAGCGTCCCTTCGGGAATAGACAAAATCTCGGGGGTAACGAAAGCCGACGCGCCACCGATCTGAACAAAAAGCATTGATAAGCGGTTGGTCATATCCTGATACTTCGCCACCCTGGTGTCCTCGTCGGATTTACGTTGAGCATAGTTTCCCAGAGCGTCAAGCAACACGGTCAGCTCATCATCCACACGGAGAAACTCAAGCAGTTTTTCCGCAGACGTTCCAAGCAAACCTCTATATCCCGCAATTTTTTCAACGTACCCCCGCGCCTTGGAATAATCCGCCTCCCACAGCTCATCGGAAGCGTAAATATCGTTTATCGACCACTTATATTCAGCGGAAATCTCTGCTCTTGTCGTAATTCTATCAGACATATTCTACCTCATTCTCTTTTGTATTTTGGGTCTGAGAAGTTTTTCATAAAATGGCTTGAAAAGATTCAAGAAAAAGTCATACATCATAAAAGCCAAAGCTCCCATACCCAGAAGCACCCATTGTCCGTATTCTCCAAAACCGCCCATATCCTCTAGAAACGCAGTCATCCCAAACAAATAGATCAGAACGAGATATGCACTGACCGCGCTTGCCGCATATAACGCAAGCTTTACAATAGAACGGAGAATAAGCGTTGGGATTTTCTGAAAGTATTCCCTTAAAATAGGATAATATCCAAGAAGGAACAAATACATCATTGAGGCTTCATAGTTCATAGTAAGCAGCATACAAAGTATACCCACGGCAAGATAGCTCATCAGACCATACTTTACCCCAAGCTGCTCACGAACCACCCAAATGAGGATACCCGCAGCCGCCGGAGTTATATACTCGAATGACGGAACCATCCCGAATATAAACATTACAGATAAAGCCAGTCCGCACATTATACCGCAAAGGGAAACTACATACCCGATACCCGGCTTATTTTCTTCTCTCCTGCCCATAGAACTCCATGCTCTTTTCTTTGCGCTCTCTGCCTATCTTCAAGATTTCACGAAGTGTGTCAATATCGTTATTCAAAATCGCATCCTTGTACTCGGTAAGCGAATTAATAATGTTATCAAGCTCAAACAGAATGGCATCCTTGTTGCACATAAACAGGCTTGACCACATATCCTCATTCAGATACGCCACTCTCGTAAGGTCAAGGAAACTGCCCGCCGAAAATCCGTCCGCTCTGAACAGCGACGGACTCTTAACATACGCATTAGATACAATATGTGCAAGCTGCGAGGTATATGCAATATTGCTGTCGTGCTGCTCGGGGGTAGCGATAACCACCTGCCCGAATTTCATGCACGCGCCAAGCGTAGAAACCAAATCGATTGCTATCTGAGGAGTTTTCTCGGTAGGCGTTATAATAAAGCTCGCCTTGTTGAACAAATCAGCCGATGAATAGTCAAACCCGGAGTGCTCTGTTCCCGCCATAGGGTGAGTGCCAATAAAAATAATGCCTTGCTCCTCCAGAATAGGAGTGCAGTTATTTACAACATAACCCTTAACTCCGCAAATATCCATTACTATGGAGCCTTTTTTGAACTTTTCGGCATTTTCCTTAACAAACTCTACAATCTGTAGGGGATAGAGCGCAACAATTGTAAGATTTGCCTCGCCTAGCTTATCGGGAGTGATTTCTTCATCGATTGCGCCTTGTTCGAGAGCCTTCCTGATGGTCTCCTTATCGGTATCAATTCCCATAATATGGTTAAACGTATTCGCTTTAAGTGCTTTACAAATTGAACCGCCAATCAGTCCCAGACCCACAACCGCTATATTCACTTCGAAAAATCCTTTCACAAACATCAATATTCATATTCGAATTTATTATATCATATTTCTCCAAAAATTTCAAGTGTTTTTAGAATTTTTTGAATAAAAAGTTGAAGGAGTACCACGCGATACTCCTTCTAATGATTTACAAACGATCCATATGACAAGTCAAGCCTTGCCGACCGAGCCGAACAGTTCCATCTTCTCCTTAACGGTAGCCTTGATAGCCTCTGCGCCGGGAGCGAGGAGCTTTCTGGGGTCGAAGCCCTTGCCCTGCTGGTCCTTGCCTGCTTCGATGTACTTTCTCGTAGCGTCTGCGAAGGAGAGCTGGCACTCGGTGTTAACGTTAATCTTGGCAACGCCGAGAGTAATAGCCTTCTTGATCATATCCTCGGGAATACCCGTTCCGCCGTGGAGAACCAACGGCATATCGCCAACCTGACTCTTGACAGCCTCAAGAGTCTCAAAGGAAAGTCCCGGCCAGTTTGCGGGGTACTTGCCGTGAATATTGCCGATGCCTGCAGCCAGCATAGTAACTCCCAGATCAGCTATTCTCTTGCACTCGTTGGGGTCCGCGCATTCGCCCATACCTACAACGCCGTCCTCCTCGCCGCCGATAGAGCCTACTTCAGCTTCAATGGAGATGCCGAGAACGTCACATGCGTTTACAAGAATCTTAGTCTTCTCGATGTTCTCCTCAATCGGATAGTGCGAACCGTCAAACATAATCGAAGAAAATCCTGCTCTGATGCACTTCTGAGCGCCCTCAAAGGTACCGTGATCAAGGTGAAGCGCTACGGGTACGGTGATATTCATTTCTTCAAGCATACCGTTTACCATACCCACGACGGTCTTAAATCCTGTCATATACTTGCCTGCGCCCTCGGAAACACCGAGAATAACAGGCGATCTGAGTTCCTCCGCAACAGCCAGAATAGACTTTGTCCATTCAAGGTTATTGATGTTGAACTGACCTACGGCATACTTACCGTCGCGAGCCTTAGTGAGCATTTCTTTAGCGGAAACCAACATAATCAACTTCTCCTTTGAAATAAAAATTTTAAGGATAACTTATCCAAAAGTAATTATACCATATTTTTCACAAAAAAGCAAGGGCTTTTCAAGAATTTTTCCTCAAACTCTACAAATTTTGTAAAATCTTCCCGTTAGTTCTTATACCATTTTACAATCAAACAGTAGACAAAGTTTACTGTTTGATGCCGCCGTGCAAAGCACGGCGGTGGCGGCGAAGCCGCCGAAAAAGCCGTCAATACTAATTTTGTCAAAGCCGAAGGCTTTGACTGCCGCGTGAAACGCGGCTCTTTCTGTAGACAGAATGTCTACAGAAAGATTATGAATTAGTATTACTTTCGTCAGGTGTTATGGTCGCTTACATGAAACTGCTTGAGGTTGCCTATCTTCTTGGAA
>CAYMTG010000023.1:12221-18745 GCA_964393305.1 uncultured Ruminococcus sp. | reverse complement strand
TACGAACGGCATCAGAATAGGTCCGTCGTTCGATGATGTTTGGCGTTTCGGCGACACGACCGGTGGATGCAGTGGCACCACAAGATTTTACGTTGAGTTTGAGGGCGATCCTAATCTGACAGTCGAGAGCTTCGGCGCGAACGGCGTTGTGAACAGCAACGGCTCGGTGACCTACACGGCCTGCCCCGCCTACGAGGAAACCTTTAATGCGGACGGAACGCCGAAGTACGAGAAGCCCGCAAACGGCTCGGTACACCCGAGTATCTACGGGGGGTATCTTTCGACAAGGCATTATATTTCCGATTCCGAGTAGACTCCCGAACAAGAGACGGAATGATCGCGTTATTTTCAGAAGTCTCCGAAAAACAATAGGAATCCTCCGGAAACCGGTTTGAAAAGAGAAAATCGGCAGAGTGCGCCGTATGCAAAGGACGCATTATCCGCCTGCGTTATGCGGCTATTGGCGATTTTATCTCAAAACCTGCGTTTTTAGAGGTGACTGATAGCTTGAATTCGGCTCCCCGCCCCGCGCAGCGGAGAAGGGAGCCGGATTATGAGAATTTCCCCTTAAACAGAGGTGAATGATATGTTCAAAAGAATAAAACGCTTGCTTCGCAAGCGGAATAACGCCGGGTTTACCCTTGTCGAGATGATCGTGGCTACGGCGCTGCTCGGCGTGCTGATGGTCGGACTGTTCGGGTTTGTTCAGCCGGTTATGAGAAGCGTCAGGGAGAAGGAGCAGAACGCGAGAGCGGTAATGCTGTGCGAGACTATCGAGTCTTACATAGCGAGCAGCACCAAGTATGCGTACTACGTGGCGACGTTTTCGGGCGTGACCGCAGCGGACGTTACCTCGCCGAATCCGGATATTTTCAACGCTTCTTATACCGGCACGGAAGAGCCTTACAAGTCTGCCGCCGGAACGCTTGAGGATATGAAATCCCGCATGGATAAACTCAACAAATATCAGGTGAATTACGAGATACGCTGCATTGGTATGCGCTGGCTTGCCGACCCGAAGAACGGCGAAATGAAGCTGATGCTCACAAACGAAGTCGTGAATGACGACCTTTCGCTTGACCTTGACAAGAGCAAGGAGGTGTTCGAGTCGTGCTTCTACGACGGGCTGTACCCGGTGCTCAGATTTGGGAATTACGATAATCAGTATCAGGTTCTCAATCTGGAAACAAGCACGGTGGTGGATAAATATGCTCCCGAAGACGTGAAGATTGCCTCCGGTCTGGAGATCACGATAGACATTTACCTTGAGCCGTACTGCTACAGCACTACTGAGACGGAAAGAAATCAAGCCAATATGACGTTTACCGGTACGACATACGCGGATTACCGCAATATCTCCGGTATCTATAATCAGTCGGGCGAGAATAGGGTTCTCCCCAACGCGGAGCTTCACTCCTATGAAGAAGCGCTTGCGGCTTCTCCGGGAAAAACGTACGATGATCCCGATGTCGGCGAGTGCTATTACCCCGATACCTACATCTACTATATCGCCAGAAAGACCAAGACCGGAGGCGGCGCAGGCGGCGGTACCACAACTTCCGAGACGACGTGATCGGCAAGACCCCTTGCTCTTCCCGAAAAAGCGCAAAAAACGGGGCGGGAGCTCGTCCCGCCCCGTTATTTCCGATATGTCAGAATAACGCGATATACCAGCCTATTATCGGAAGACCCACAAACCACGCGGCGGCAATTCCCAAGGCAAGGAACGGCCCGAATACCATTCGGCGGGAGTACTTGACCCTCGTTATCTGATCCTCGCGGATGTAGATCTTGAAGCCGCCTTCGCGCTCGTCCGAGACGTTCTCGCGGATAGCGCGGGACAGCGCGGATTTGTCGGGCAGTCCGTGCCACACCTTCTCGTCGAGAAATTCCCACTCGATGTCCGGCTCGCCCTCGCTTATGCTGCCGACTATGATGTCGTCGCAGCCGGCTTTGACGAAGCCGATGTCGCGGTCAAGCTGGTTCTGGTACCAGTCAAGGGCAAGCTCGCGGATCTTTTCGGTCACTTCGCGCTCGACTTTCTTGTCGCGGAGCTTCTTGATCACTCCGTATACCGAGCCTGTCACAATTCCCACAAGCAAAGCGACAAATACGCGGTAGCCAAGCAAAAGCGACGCGCCTGTCATAAGCTGTAGGTCGCCGCCGCCCATGCCGCCGATAAGTACGAGAAGTCCGAACAGGACGAGAACAATTCCCGCAGCGATGAGACGCTCGCTCCACGGTGTGTCGGGGAAGACCCAGATAGCCGCGACGCCGAGTACGCCGATCGTAATGCTGCACCAGTAGGGTATCTCAAAATGGTCGATATCCACGAAGCTCGTTACGATAAGCACCGCGAACAGTATTGCGGAATAGGGGAGCATCCAGACCTTACCGTCCCACGCGACGTCTCCCGAGTATTGGTACATAAGCCACGAGCCGCAGTACAGCACGGCGCAGATGGATTCCACGATCATATAGCGCGGCGAGATTTTCGATTTGCAGTAGCGGCATTTTCCCCGAAGAAAGATCCAGCTGAAGATCGGGAACATATCATACCACGCAAGACGATGTCCGCAGGAGAAGCAGTGCGACGGCTCGGTTATTATCGACTGCTTGAGCGGAGTCCGCAGAATGACGACGTTCAGAAAGCTGCCGATCACGGAGCCAAACGCGAATGCCATCACTGCGCAGAAGATTTGAATGGAAATGGGCATATGAAACCCTCCTTTTATTAGAATAATTTTATTATAGCACAAAATGCTTGATTTTGCAATATATTTGTTGGAGAACTAAGTAATTCCGCGTAACGCGGGTTTGTTTTCCGCGAAAATCAATAAAGGCGAAAGGAAGATAGTTTATGGCGGGACCTGTTAAATTAGGCGAAATACTCCTGGAGAGCGGGTACATCAATCAGCAGCAGCTCAACAGCGCGCTTGCCAAGCAGAAGGGCAGCGGCAAGAAGCTCGGAGAAGTTCTGGTTGAAATGAATTACGTTTCCGAGACACAGATGGCGCAGGCGCTGTCAAAACGACTGAGAGTTCCGTTTATTGATCTGTCAACGGTAAGAGTCGATTCAGACGCCGTCCAGAAGATTCCGGAGGCTACGGCACGTGAAAAGTGCGTAATCGCTTACGCGTTCATCGCGCCGCCCGGTCAGCCAAACCGAAGCACGGATCCCACAAGCAATCACGACGGCGATCGTCTGGTGGTCGCGACGGACGACCCGATCAACTTCTACATTTTCGATGAGCTGAAGGTCGTAGCGGGCATGGAGATCGTGCCGAGACTTTCCACCAAGACACAGATCGAGGCGGCGATAAACAAGTACTATTCGTCCTCCGCGATGGATAAGACGATGAACGAGCTTGACGACGAGGTATCCGCAGACGACGCGGCTGCAAACGCCGCAGCGCTCGAGTCCGAGAGCCGTATCGACAACGCGCCTATCGTCAAGCTTGTAAATATGATGATAGAAACAGCGTTCCGCCAGGGGTGTACCGATATTCATATAGAGGCGTTCAAGGACAGAACCCGCGTCCGCTTCCGTATAGACGGCGAGCTTGTCGAGCAGGAGATGAAGATCCCTCCGTCCTTCCATAACCCGATAATCACGCGTATCAAGATACTCGGCGGCATGAATATCGCCGAGCGCAGAATACCGCTTGACGGACGCTTCGGCGTGCGTATCGACGGCGTTAATCTGGATATGCGTGTGTCCACGATTCCCTGCGTATACGGCGAAAAGTGCGTTATCCGTCTGTTGTCCACAGCGGACGATAAGGCGCGCAAGATCACCGACCTCGGTATGACGGACTATAACTACAAGATGTTCAAGGATATTATCCGATGCCCGAACGGGGTAATGCTCGTTACGGGACCTACGGGTTCGGGTAAATCGACGACGCTGTACGCCACTCTCGGCGAGCTGTCGCAGCCTAACGTAAATATCGTTACCGTCGAGGATCCTGTCGAGAAAAAGATCGACGGCGTAAACCAGTGCCAGATAAACGCCAAGGCGGGTATGACCTTCGCGGCGGCGCTGCGTTCCATCCTCCGTCAGGACCCTGACATTATAATGGTCGGTGAGATCCGTGACGGCGAGACCGCCGACATCGCTATCCGCGCCGCTATTACGGGACACTTTGTTCTGTCCACGCTGCATACCAACGACGCCGCGACAACCATAACACGTCTTGTCGATATGGGAGTCGCCCCGTATATGGTTGCTTCTTCCATTGTCGGAATTATCGCTCAGCGACTTGTTAAGCTGCTCTGCAATCAGTGCAAGGAGACCTTCGTGCTGGAGGATCCCGATCTGCTTAAGCTGATGAACGTGGATAAGCCGACAAAGATCTGCCGTCCACATCCGGGCGGATGCAAGTCCTGCCGAAACACAGGCTACTCGGGACGTACCGCTATTCACGAGATCATCGTCACCTCGCCCGACATCAAGATGCTTATCACCTCGGGCGCAACAGCCGAGGAGATCGGCGCTCAGGCGACTAAGAACGGCACGCTGCTGCTCCGCGATAACGTCACCAAAATGGTTCTCGCGGGCAGAACCTCAATGGACGAACTGATAAAGGCGACATATACAGTATGATCGACGAAAAAACCGACGTAAAAGGAGATTATTAAAGTGGACAACTCGAATAACATTGTAGACATTGATAAGATCTTGGATGAAGCGCGGGAGCTTGGCGTTTCCGACGTGCATTTCACGGCGGGACTTCCCCCCGTGGTAAGACTGCACAGCGCGATAAGATTTCTCCAAGGATACCCCGACAGCACCGAACCCATCATCGTAAACGTCATAAACCACATCACTTCGATAAAGCAGAAAACGCAGATCTCAAAGGGTCTGGATACCGACTTCTCCTACGTTACCCCCTCGGGCTACCGACACAGAGTGAACGTCTACAGGCAGCGCGGCTACCACGCGGTGGCTATCCGTCTGCTGAGAGACGATATTCCCACGCTCGACGACCTTATGCTCCCCCAGACGCTGGGCGACTTCGCTATGCACCCACGCGGACTTATTCTCGTGACCGGACCTACCGGCTCGGGAAAGTCCACGACCCTTGCCGCCATGGTGGACTACATCAACCGCCGCCGCAACTGCCACATAATCACTGTCGAGGATCCTATCGAGTACGTTCACACTCACAAGAAGTCGATGGTAAATCAGCGTGAGATAGGGCAGGACGTCGATTCCTTCGCAGGCTCGCTCAGAGCGGCGCTCCGTGAGGACCCGGACGTTATTCTCGTGGGAGAAATGCGTGACTTCGAGACGATAAACGCCGCCGTGACCGCCGCCGAAACGGGTCACTTGGTGCTTTCCACGCTGCATACGACGGGCGCGGCTGAGACTATCAACCGTATAATCGACGTGTACCCGCCGCACTCACAGGGACAGATACGCTCGCAGCTCGCAAGCACGATAGTCGGCGTTATCTCGCAGACGCTCGTCCCCACGGCGGACGGCAAGGGACGCTGCGCGGCTCTTGAGATAATGTGCGCTACGGACGCGGTGCGTTCGCAGATACGCGAGGGCAAGGTTTACCAGATAAACACCACAATCGCGACCGGTAAGAAGTACGGAATGTTTACGCTCGACCAGGATTTGGCGCGTCTGGTGCGTATGGGCAAGGTACTCGACGAGGTGGCTCGTGAGCGCTGTCAGGACGTAAACGAGTACAAGCGCTTCCTTGAGATGGGAGATGCGGCGTATACCTCTTGACGCGCCGCCGCACGGAGGGTGATTATATGAAGAAAAGAAAGCGCGGCAAGGGCTTTACGCTGGTGGAGCTTATTGTCGTTATCGCGATAATAGCCGTTCTGGCGGCGATACTCGTTCCCACGATGCTGGGGCTTGTGGTAAAGGCGAGGGTGACCTCCGCGAATAACACCGCTTCGGAGATACGCAAGAGCATAAATCTGATGCTGCTTCAGGCGGACTACGCGAATTACGGGATAATCCCCGACAAGCTCCTTAAATTCGACATAACCGTTAAAACTACGGGCGGCGATACGGTCTGGACGTGCAGCGCGGCGCAGGAGGGAGCCTACCGCAACGGCAGCTCCGGGGGCATTACGTGGGGCAGCGAACAGAGCTACACGACGCACAGCGGCGAGGGAACAGACAAGCGGGGCGAGAAGATGATCTGCGCCGCGATTAGCGAAAAATTCCCGCAGATAAAGAACGGCGCGATAGTTATCGTGCTTAAGGGCGGGAGCTGCTCGTTTGCGGCTTTCACCACGGAGATGAGCACGCCGCTGCCGGAGGATCAGTACCCGCCTATCGGCACGAACGGCATTCCGGGCGACTTCGACTGGGACGGCACGAATAACGGGATCTCGCCGGACGGCTATATCATCGGCACTTCTCCGACAGTCGTGATAGCGTAACGGCGTAACAGCGTAACAGTGTGACGGAATGACGGCGTGAAAGAAAACGCAAAACCCGTCTATGGCATTTTGCACAAGAACAATCAACCGAATTGAATTATTTTTCACAAAAT
>CAYMTG010000023.1:0-12121 GCA_964393305.1 uncultured Ruminococcus sp. | reverse complement strand
AGACCGGACGGCGCGTTCGGTTAAAGGATCGGGCGATTTGATACGGATATAGGCCCGCCGGGCTTATACATAAAAAATTTTTTCTTTATAGGAGGTCTTTACTATGATAAAGAAACTTCAGGCTCTCAGAGCCAAAAAGGGCTTCACGCTCGTTGAGTTGATCGTAGTTATCGCCATCATCGGCGTACTTGCTGCGATCCTCGTTCCTACCATGATGGGCATGGTAACCAAGTCCAGAGTTACATCTGTTGACTCCACCGCTGAAAGTATTAAGAGCACGGTCGAGACTTGGATGACAAATCTTGATACCGAGGGCGGCAAGGTAGCGAAGACAGCAACCATTACAATTGAGGTTAATGCTTCGGCGGCTGGTTCGACTATCGGTGCTGCTGAAGGTACGGACGGTACGAGCAGCAGCACTGGCAGTGGGGCTACTGAAGGCGTCGTAAAGGTTACCGTTGCGGACGGTACTTTTGCACGCGGCAACAACGGGGACGCTTACGCAATGCTTGCGAAGGATCTCAACGACAACTACAACTTTGGAACAAAGACGGGTCACGCGAAGGTTTACATTGACGCTAGAAAAGTTATTGGCGTGTACTACTACGAAGGTCCGACAACTAGCGACGGTCTGCCTACAAAAGAGGACTTCACAAAGGGAACATTTACTTGGGATGAAGATTCTCAGGACGGTATCCTTGGCGATGGTACTACAGTAGGTACGAATCCTAAACTTACCACTCGTGCGGCTGATGACGGCTCGTCCGAGGAGTGATGGATTAATCGGCTAAAAACTAATTGACGTTGTTCCTCGGCGGCAAATGCCGCCGGGGAATTATGCGTGATTAAAACCCTTGTTTGCGCGGGACGGCGTCCCGCAGAAACAAAGGCTTTAAATATGCGGATTATGAGGTGCGCTTATGATAAAAAAATTACAGGCTCTTAAGGCGAGAAAGGGCTTTACGATGATAGAGCTTATCGTCGTGATCGCAATTATAGCGGTACTTGCCGCTGTGATTTTGCCGATGGTTTCCGCGAGAGACTCGAAAATAAAGGAAGCGAACAGCACGGCAAGGGATTTCTATGCCGCTCTGCAAATGGTAATGACCAAATACTCCTTGTACGATGGAGTGCTGTCTCCCGCGTATCAGGCGAACGCCGATTTGGGAGAAATGCGGTATTTTGAGAAGATGGGCGGAAATTACCCCTATAAGGCGGGTACGACAGCCGGAGATTTCCCCACGACCGCAAGCCTTTATGTGGAGATAACCGCCAAGAATAATCAGATAACGCAGATATGCACCTATACGGAGGACAGCTCCGCGTCCGGGTACGCGGACGGCGCGGGTCTGTATCAGCTCTGTCAAAGAACGTCCGACCGGGTGAACACCGAGTTCGGCAATCTGCTGAAGTCGGAGATAGAGGACAGCATCCAGTACCGGGACGGGTGCTATTACGCAAAGGTGACCTACAAGAATATCCTTACCGGTACCGTTCCCCAGAAAATGGAAGCGGAAACCCTCAAGGTGGAATACACCGGATATACGCGCAAACCGCTGCCGTCGCCGGGAAGCATGGCGTTTTCCGCTTACCAGACCGCCAATCTGTACTTCGGAGAGGACAACGTGCTTGTCAACGACGAGGTGTTCGGCGTGTGCGCGTCCCTGAACACCGATACCGGAACTGTGCTCGGCATAGCGGGAACAGCGCTGACTTAATATGTGGTACCGATCCCCCTCTCCGCGAGGGGGATTTTTTTTAATCGGAACGATTTTGAAAAAAATTTGTAAATCTCACATAAAACGCTAAAGTTATGGAGTTTCCTGCCGATAATATGAATAAGGGGCAATTATGCCCGTATGGATATTATTGGAAAAAGGAGGCGGACACTATGGAGATAAAAAGGATCAGCGGAGTGATCTCCACTTACAACACGGCGAAGGCGCAAGCTCCGAAAAAGAAGAGTGCTGCCGTTTCCGCGAAGAATACGGACAGGGTAGAGTTCGGCTTCGCAAAGTCGCTTGAGGCGGCTAAGGCGGCTATCGCGGAGGAGTCGAAGCGCGATGCGTCGCTTGAGGAAATACGCGAGGCGCAGAAAACTCTCGAAAACGGCGTTCCGTCCGACGAGCTGGCGGCTCTGCTCATTATGGGGTGACGGCTTATGGATAACTACGCTGCGGGAGCGGTTATAAAGTGCCTGGAGATAGACGTGGATTTTTATCGGGATCTCACGGTTTTCTTGATGAAGAAGCATACGAAGGTACTGGCGGATGACCTCGACTGGCTGACAAGCTCGCTGAACGACGAACAGGCGTATCTGATGAAAAGCCGTTCGCTTGAGGAGAAGCGGCTGGCGATCTTCAAGGGACTGGGAATAAGCGGGAAGAAGCTGTCGGAGCTTGCCGACGACGCTCCCGAGGAATACCGTCCGAAAATCAGAATGTTGACCGCCCAGCTTACGGAAACGGTGGAAAAAATCACCGAGCTTAACCGGGAAACAACGGAGATAGTCAAGCGCAAGCTCGATAATCAGAAGGAGCTTGTGGAGCAGGCGGGGATATTGAACAAGCCCGAGGTTTACGACAAAAACGCGTCCAAGGTCGCGGGCGGCTTGTCCGCGGCAAAGGGGTTCAGACATATATAGGAGGAAGAAAATGCGTCCCACATTCTTAGGATTTGAAACACAGAAGCGCACTCTCCAGATAGCGCAGAAGAGCATTGACATTACGGGAAACAATATCTCGAACATCAATACCAATGGATATACACGACAGCGTGTGGATCTCTACGCGCAGTACTATTCGGGAAATCAGGATCTGAGATGGAGTTCGCCGTCCAACTCGCTTTCTATGACGGGTCAGGGCGTAAACGCATACGGCGTGAGCCAGATAAGGGACATCTATATTGATAAGCGTTACCGCGAAAATGTGGCGATAGAGGCGGAAAGCGAGACAGCGTCGAATATTCTCAGCGAGCTGGAGGACGTTCTGGACAACTTCGAGACGGACGGTTTACAGTACTTCACACAGCAGTTCTTTAACGCGCTTCAGGACTACTCCGGGGAGAAGCCGGACAGCAGCGAGGCGGCTACTATCTGCGTCAACGCCGCGAAAAACCTCTGCCGTCTGCTCAACGACTACGACACCAAGCTCACCGAGATAGAGGACACCTACGTGCAGGAGCTGGAGGACACCGTCGACTACATCAATGAAATGCTCTCCGAGATGAACGAGCTGAACGACAAGATAGTCAAAGAAAAGTTCCACTATCCCGAGGAGTACGACCCCAACGAGCTTCTCGACGAGATGAACCTCTATATAGACGAGCTTTCCACCTACGGCGACGTTGAGGTGGAGCGGCTCGACAGCGGAGCGTATACCATAAAGATGGGCGGCGTGACGATACTCGACGGCGAGAATTTCAGGACGAACGACCTTCTGATGAAGGACTACGACAACTACGGCAGCGCGATACTGTACTGGCAGAGCGGGGAGACGCTCAGCACCACGTCCGGTTCGCTCAAGGCATATATGAACCTGATAAACGGGAACGGTGTTTACGCGACGGGAAACCAGAACAGCTACTACGGCATAGCGTATTTCAAGACTGCGGTGGACGTGTTCGCGAGAACGATCGCGGATACGTTCAATGAAGCCAATTACGCGAATATCGACGATTTCAGGGCGATGTTCGCGCCGAGCGAGGAGGGCGCGCTGATCACCGCGAAAAACATCCGCGTCGCGGACTCGTGGGCGGACGATCCCACCATGATAGGACAGGTACGCAAGTTCGACTCAATGACGGGTCTGTACGTGTACGGCTACGACGAGATCACGGACGAGGATACCGGCACGGTCAATCTCCAGAACACAAACGTTCTGTACCTTATCTCGCAGTTTGATAATCAGGACATAAAGTTCGGCACGGCGAACGATTTCGAGGGCAGCGTGTACGAGTACATCTCGTTCATAAGCAACCGTCTGGCTCAGACGATTGAGTACGAGGACAGCCGCTACGAAACGGCGATGGCGACCGTTGACACGATACTTGACGCGAGGGACGAGGTTTCGGCGGTCTCTATGGACGAGGAGGGCATTAATATGCTGAATTACCAGAAGTGGTACAACGCGTCCTCAAGAATGGTGACCACGCTCGACGATATGCTCGACAAGCTGATAAACGGCACGGGCAGAGTAGGCTTGTAATGCCCGCTGACACGAATTTCCGGAGGTAGGATATATGAGAATTACTAATTCAACGCTGCTCAGAGGGTATAACCGCGATCTCAACCGTGTGCTGAGCATGAAGAACGAGGCGGAGCATAAAATTACCACGACGAGGAAGTTCTCCCGCGCATCGGAGGATCCGCTTTCGGCGGCAAAGGCGCTGAACGTGCGCAAGTCGCAGTACTACTCCACGCAGTATCAGGAAAACCTCAACGTCGCGTCCCAGTTCTACACCGAGGCGGAAACGTCGCTGCTTCAGGTATCCGAGGAGATGGCGACCATCCGCGAAACGATCATCGCGGCGTGCAACACCACCAAGGATACCGAGGATCTGAATATATACGCGCAGCAGCTTGAAACGATGGCGCAGGAGCTTTGCTCGATATTCAATACGGACAGCGCGGGGCGTGCGATATTCGGCGGCGAGAGCGACAGCTCACAGCCGTTCGCGATAATAGCGGGTTCGGACGGAAACGCGGCTACGGTCACGTATCACGGCATACCCGTGAACGCTATGAACGACTACACCAATTTCCCCTATTCAAACGACGTGAACATCGATATAGGACTGGGAATGGTGGTAAATCAGGACACGCACGAGGTGGACGCGGATTCCGTGCTGAAGATCTCGTTTAACGGCGCGGAGATAACCGGCTGCGGAGCGGAGCGCGGAGTGGCGGATATCGACCTCTCCTCCATACAGGCGGGCAGACAGTACAGTCTGTACGTATACGCGGGCGACGTCAAGAAGGAGATAAACTTCACGGGTCAGGAGACGCAGGAGGGCAACGTCGCTGAGATAAACGCAGCGCTTAAGGAAGCGTATAAGAAGGAAATAGCGTTTGAGAGAAACTACCCCGAGATGGACGCGCAGGGCGTGATAAGCCTGAGGGACAAGATGGGCGACGCCGTAGAGGACGGCATTGTGTGCGTGATAAACAACCCGAACGCGGATAAGCACACCAGTACGCTCAAGGTAGACAACGACTCCAACTATACCGACAAGTACCGCCTTTGCCTTGACAGTCTGACCGAGGGCAAGACCTACACGCTGGACGTTACGGTTGACGGCGAGAAAAAGACGATAACGTTTGAGGCGGGGACGGATAACCTCTCCGACCCGAACAATCCCATATACCGCGAGGACGTCACGGTGAAGAACTTCCAGGATGCTCTGGACGAGGCGTTTGGCGAGGGAGTGGTGAACGTTTCCGCGAACGACCCGACCAAGGGCATAGTTTCCGCCGAGGGCAAGACGGTAAAGCTCTCCAACAGCCTTGTAACGGAGCAGGAGGAGGACACGGCGGAGTACGGCACGGCGGTGATCACGACAAGCACGACGGAAGTCGCGTCCACGGATACGCTCAACCTCGCGAAACTCAATGAGGGTACCCTCTACGCGATGAAGGTCACGATCGGCGGCACGGAGGAGGTCGTTGAGTTTGAGGCGGGAAAGACCACCTCCGACACCAAGAACGCGATAGCCGAAGCGATCGAGAAGAAATTCAACGGCACGGCAAAGGTCACAAACGCGGGCAAGGTGACGTACACCGACAGCGACGGGATCACTCAGACCGTTACGATATCGGAGGTTGGGGACGGTGACCCTACAAGTGAGGGCGCGGTATTCATCGACCTTGGTGCAACGACCAATTACAAAATCGACCTTGACTCGCTTAAGGAGGGTACGGAGTACTCGCTGAAATTCATCATCGGAAACGAAGTAAAGAACATCACATTTACGGCGGGAGCGGACGCGGATGCGAATGTGAATGCGATAAATGACGCGCTGGGCGATTCCGCGAATGTCGATGCGGACGGGAATGTCACCGCAGACGGCAAGGCTGTTTCCGTGGCGAACAACTCAAACCCCGACGGCGGCAGCGAGGATATTTTCGAGAGGGAGAGCATATACTCCAACAACTACATTCAGCTGACGCTGGACGCGGCACGAGCGCTGCGGAACGGCGATATAGATTACGCGAACGGCTGTATCGACAGGATAGTTTCGGCAAGCGAGAAGCTGCTTGTTGAGATAGCGGATATGGGATGCAACGAGGAGTTTATCGACTTCAATATCAGCAGGCTCACCATAAGAGACGAAAATCTCGCGGAACGCCAGAACGACCTTGAAATAGTCGATTCGGCGGAGATGATAACGCTGTGGAAGCAGTACGAGGCTATGTACAACGCCTGCCTGCAGATGTCCAGCTCGGTAGTTCCTCAGAGTATCTTCGACTATATTTCATAAACGAGGAGGTGTTTATGATGGACATGAATTTGCTCCGGATTAATACTATTCCCATTCAGATCGAGATCAAGGTGACGAACGGGAGCTACAAGCCCGTTGAAGGCGACAGACAGCCAAAGGTGAACATCACTACCCGCAACGGCGGCTATGTGATGGAGGCGGAGCCGCTTAAGCTCAATATAGACACCTACGAGGCGCGCTCAAGCCTTGGCCCCGGTCATATGACCGACGGCGATATATTGGCGCAAAAGGCGCAGGAAGGCTTTACCATCGCGTATCAAGGCTCGGCGAGAGTAGCGACCGAGGGCGATCAGCTCGCACGGGGCATGAGTCCCTCGGAGATTGCGATAAACAACGCTCGTGCGGGTGCTACCGTTTCCACGATAATGGAGTTTCTGCCTAAGGGCGGCGCGAATATCACGTTTGACGAGGGCAAGCTGAACATCGAATACCAAATGGGAGAGCAGGACATTGATTGGGACGTTATGCCGCAGCTCCCGATGGAGTTTATCCCGGGCAGCGTAGAGCTTATCGTCCGCGACAAACCGCGTGTCGAGATAGAGTATATCGGCGACCCGATATACGTCCCGCCGAGCGCTAATCCCCACTATGAGCCGCCGCTTCTGAATAACTCGGTGTGAGGTCAGGACTATGAAGATACAAACCAGAGATTTTGGCGAAATGGAAATCGAGGAAAATACCATAATAACGATGCCCGAGGGTATACTCGGGTTTGAGGATACGCACCGCTATACGCTGATAGCGCCGCTCGGCAGCGATAAGTTTCCGATGTGGCTTCAGTCGGTGGAGGGGACGACTCCGTGCTTTGTGGTGTACGACCCCATGCAGATGCTCCCCGATTACCGTTTCGTGATAAGCGACGAGGAGCAGGAAGCGCTCGGAATGACCGAGGATACGCCCTATCGCTGCCTTACCGCGGCGATAGTTCCCGACGACTATAAGAAAACCACGATAAATCTGCGCTGCCCCATAGTGATAAATACTAAGGACAATATCGCGGCGCAGATCATGCTTGAGGACTACGATTTCAAGTACCCCGTGTATTCCGAGGAGGACTGAGTTATGCTGGTTATTACAAGAAAACCGGATGAGGGCATAACGGTCGGCGATAATATTGAAATAACCGTCCTCGAAATATCAAAGGACCGGGTAAAAATAGGAATAAACGCGCCAAAAGAGGTGCGGGTGTTCCGAAGCGAGCTTAAAACGCTGCGCCAGACGAACGAGCAGTCGGCGAACGCGTCGGACGAGGCGATAAAGCAGCTCTTAAATTCAAATAAGCACGAGTGACGATAAAGGAGGAAAAATACCATGAGCAGTGATATTATGCGTCTTGCGGGAATAAATTCGGGTTACGACACCGAGGCTATGATCGAGGAAATGCTGTCCGGGTATCAGACGAGGATCGACAACCAGAACAAGAAGCTCACGACGCTCCAGTGGAAGCAGGAGGCTTACCGCGACATAACCCAGAAGCTCACCGATTTCCAGGACAAATACTTCGATATTCTGAATAAAAGCTCCTACCTGATGAGTCCCAACACCTTCTCCAAGTTCAAATCCACCGTTACGGCAAACGGCGAGGAGGTCAAGGGAGGCGTGTCGGTAACGACGACCTCAAGCTCCAAGGTGGGCAGTCATACCATCAATGTTACCCAGACCGCGTCCAAGGCGAAGGTCACCGGCGGGAAGATAAATCCGGCGGGCTTTTCGCTCGATCTGGAGAAAGCGTCGCAGGCTAATTACGAAACGACCACCGACGCGAGCGGCAATACCGTAAGAAGCTACGACTTCGCCCTTGATGTAAAGGTGGGCGATGTTACCAAAACCGTTGAGTTCTCGTTTGACGTTGACGAAACCGACGGCGCGGTAGACATGGACGATTTCTCGGCGAAGCTTACCGACGCTCTGAATGAGCAGTTCGGAGAGGACTTCGGCTATACCGGCAGGACAGGCGACGCGGCGACCGGCATGGTAAACGCGGACGGCAAGGAGTATTTCCTCGCGGCTGAAGCGTCCGACGACGGCAAAACGCTTAACTTCAAGGTAGGCGGCAACGCGACGGTATCCATCACCGAGAAGACCGGCAACTTCGGTCTGGCGAAGGCGGCGACCTCGCAGAGCGTGGCAATGCAGTCCTGCGTTACGGGGACGAATACCGTATCCGTGACGGCGGGCGGCGTTACCAGAACCGTAAGCTTTGAGGGCGTATCGTCCACGTATTTCGACAGCCGTGAGGACGACGGCAATTCCGCTGTTCTCGCCGAGTACAATAAGCTCAAGGAAGCGGCGTACAGAAAGGAAAACAACCTCTCCTCCACCGCGTCGATCGATCAGGACGACCTTGATGATTATACATACACAAGCACCCAAGCGGCAAAGGACAAGAACTCGGCGGCTTTGGAGAGCGCTCTGAACAGTGCGTTCAAGTCCGATGGAGTGGGATTTACCGTCAGCAGCAGCGACGGTACGATCACCTGCGATACGGAGTTTTCGATTACCTCCGTTGAGGGCGGTACGCTCGGACTTACGAAGGGCGCGGCTACCAATAAGATCTCCGACAATATAACGCTCAGCGAGATGGGCTTTAAGAACGCGGCGTCCGGAATAACCATCAACGGCACGACGATCGATGTAAACGAGGATATGACCGTCAGCGAGTTCATCAGCGCGGTGAACAAGTCGGACGCGGGCGTTACGATGAGCTATTCCACCATAGAAAACCGCTTTATCATTGAAGCGAACGATATGGGCGACGGCGGAGATTTCACGATCGGGGACAACGCGTTTACCGAGGAGCTGGGACTTACCGCAGACAGCGGCGCTGTTACCGAGGCGGGCAGGAACGCCATATTCGAGCTGGACGGCGTGGAGGTCTACCACAACTCAAACTCCTATGAGTACGAAGGCACCAAGTTCGACTTCACCGACGCGGTGGAGGGTACGACCTACAAGATAGGCATTTCCAAGGACTACGAGGACGTCAAGACCCTTATAAAGGACTTTGTAAGCGACTACAACCAGCTTATCAGCGACGTGTACGATTATATCGGCACCGCTCCCGTCCGTGACAGCAACGACAATCTCTACGAGCCGCTCACCGACGCCGAGAAGGAAGAGATGGACGACGACGAGATCGAGAAGTGGGAAACGACGGCAAAGAAGGGCGTTATCTACAACGACTCCACCGTGTCTAGCATTATGTCGCAGATAAGAACGGCTCTGTATAACTCGGTCACGCTGGAGGACGGAAGCAAGTTCGGTCTGTACAGCATGGGCATTACCACTGTCGCGTATGACTATACGTCCCACGGCAAGCTTGAGATAGATGAGGACGCGTTTGACGCGGCTTTTGAGGAGAACGCTGACGCTATCGCAAAGCTCTTCACCGATTCCGAAACGGGCATAATGAAGAAGATCGATACTATCCTTGATAATGCCGTATCCACCACGACCTCGGGTTCAAGCTCGTACAAAGGCTCGCTTGTCCGCAAGGCGGGCGTCGAGAGTACTTTGTCCGCAAGCAACAACGAGATTTACCGCCAGATGGAGCTTATTAACAAGCGCATAGATACTCTGCAGGATCGCTACGATTCGAAGGAGGAATACTGGTGGGACGTTTTCACCAACCTTGAAGAGATGATGAGCGAATTCAACAGCCAGTCAAGCTATCTGTCGAGCTATCTCGGTTCATCGTATTAAAAAGGGGTTTGAACTGATATGATAAATCAGTATTCTCAGTATAAGAAGCAGTCCGTTCAGACTATGACACCTGTCGAGGTGGTGATCAAGCTGTACAGCGAGATCGAGCGTCAGCTTGCAATCGCCGTAAAGTGCGTTGAGGATAAGGATTACAAGAAGTCAAACGACGCTTTTCTCAAGGCGGAGGACTGCATTGACGCGCTCCGCGAGGCACTGGATATGTCGGTGCCTATTTCGCAAAATCTCGATTCGCTGTATATCTTCTTCTATAAGGAGATGGTCAAGGCGAACGTCAGCAAGGACTGCGGGGAGATCAAAAAGATTATCCCGATGATAGCGGATCTGCGCGATGCCTTCACGCAAATCAGCCAGATGACCCGTGAAGAGATAGAAGCTCAGGATAAGGCTAACCGGAAGAAGGGACTTTTTTCCGAAAAATGACTCCTGAGCCATAAAACAGGCAAGGGGGAAATACTATGGCAGAGCTTTTCGGCGCGGAGAAGGTTATCGAGCTGATGACCGAAATTCTGGAAACGCTCCGGGAATACGAAAGACAGACCGACATTATGATAAACGCGGAGCTGGAGGTGCTTCAGCAGGGTCTTATTGCGCGAAACGAGCTTATCGGCACGCTTGACACTCTGAAGAACGCTCTTGAAGCGGTGGTCGAGGTAGAGCCGCCCGATGAGGCGCGTCTGCTTCGTGCGCTTATAAACGGCAGCGCGGTGTCGGTGCCGCTGGACGATCTTCACAAGAAGCTCCAGCTGCTCCAGACGAATATCACGATCACCAAGCAGCGTATTCTCGACAAGGATAAGGTCATATCGGGACAGTTCAAGGATAAGCACGTAGACTCTCGCAGGGAGCTGGAGGAGCTTAAAAAGACCAAGAAGAAGATAGGCTATTACAGCAGCGCGGTAGTGGGAAGACAGACAGGGCAGTCCCTGAACAAAAACAGATAAAGCACCGACCCCGGACGCAAGTTCGGGGTCATTTGCGGTATGCGGAAGGAAGGCGGGTAAGAATGATTTGCAGCTTGTGTCCTCGGCGGTGCGGTATTGACCGCTCCGTGTCACGCGGATATTGCCGTATGGGCGAAAATATCACCGCCGCGAGGGCTATGCTCCATTATTGGGAGGAGCCGTGTATCTCGGGCGAGAGGGGCAGCGGCGCGGTGTTCTTCTCGGGCTGCGTGCTTAGGTGCGCTTATTGCCAGAATTATGAGATAAGCGTCGGGTGTAAGGGACGTGTGATCACCGGGGAGCGGCTCTCTGAAATTTTTCTGGACTTGCAGGAACAGGGCGCGCAGAACATCAACCTCGTCAACCCGACGCATTTTGTGCCTTGGATAAAGCGTTCGCTTATCGCGGCGAAAAAGCGCGGACTGTCCGTGCCGATCGTTTATAACACGGGCGGCTACGAGCGGGTGGAAACTCTCCGCGCACTGGAAGGACTGGTCGATATTTATCTCCCGGACGTGAAGTATTTCGATAACGAGCTTGCGCGGCGGCTCTCCAACGCGCCGGACTATTTTGACGCCGCTATGGCAGCCGTATCGGAGATGGTTCGCCAGACGGGGAGACCGCGCTTCGATGGCGGCGGGGAGCGGCTGCTTCGCGGGACTATCGTCCGACATCTGGTACTCCCCGACTGCTATAAGGACAGCGTCGAGGTGATAAGGCGAGTGGGCGAGCTGTTCGGCGGGGAGATACTGTTCAGCCTGATGAGCCAGTATACCCCGCTGGGGGAAGTTCTCATAGACCCCGCGCTCTCCCGCTATAATCGCCGCATTACCACCTTTGAGTATAAAAAGGCGCTGGACGCGGTGTACGCGGCGGGACTGGAGGGTTATATGCAGGAGCGCTCCTCGGCAAAGGAGGAGTACACTCCCGAATTTAATTACGAGGGGTTGTGATACCCC
>CAYMTG010000022.1:0-18813 GCA_964393305.1 uncultured Ruminococcus sp. | reverse complement strand
CTTATTACAGCCTATGCGGCTTGTACAGAAATATTACCCATTATGTTTACCTTGATGCCAAGGCATTGGCTTCGCACATCTCACGCACATAGAGCGCGCTTAAAATTTCTTTTTCCATCATTTCTCCTATCGGATATTTTTTAGTTAAAAGAAAATCCTCTCGGTGAGATCCGAGCCGCGGAATATTCCGAATAAGGCAATCCGAGCATCCTCATTATAGTAAGCTCGTCCGCCGCGTCCGTAATAGCGTTATGCTTTTCGGAATACGCAGCGCCACTCAGCATACGGTAAATGTCCTCCACCCCGTAGCCGCGCTTCAGCTTTCCCGTTTTAAAGCACTCCTTGGAATCGGGAATTTTGGCATTGTATTGACGATATGCCGCCACCTTGATGATATCGAACCACTTAAACTTGTTAAGCTCAGGCAAGTGGCGATAGTCGAACAGCGAGTTATACGCGAAAATATCCTCAACACCGTGTTGGGTGAGAAATATTTTAAGATCCAGCATAGCCGTGTCACGCGAACATTCCAGATCGGGAGTTTCCAGATAAAGGACGTTTGAGAACATTCCTCCGTCATTCTTATAAGGCAGCAGTATGTAATATCTCTTATTCACCAGATCAAACGTGTCGCAATCGGCAATCGCCGCGCCTATTGACATAACGTCGTCTCCCCATGTGGTCTCTGTGTCGATTACCGCAAAATTCTTTCCCATTTCATCACACTCCTTCCTAAAGTATAACTCATTTTTTAAAAAAAGTCAACCCCTGCCGAAAAAACGACAGAGGTCAATTGATTCACGCGCAGATAGGCTTATATCTCTCGCTGCCGATAACATCGTTCATTATCTTTTCGGGAGAAATATCGCCCGAGCGCACCATATCGAATATCGCGGGTGAATTGCCGGACACAAGCACCGCGCCTGTCTGCGACATGGTTACGGGAATGTGCGAATTTCGGCTATTGACGTTCCAGAACACGATCTCAGGGAGTACATAGCCGTTCTCTTCATACTTCTTTCGCATTGTGTTGAAGAGCGTATCATTGTTGCCGCCCTCAATGCAGTAATCGAACTCCATATCGGAGATTATGTACAGACGCTTGGGGAATTCCTCGGCGGGTATCTTGTCGTCGCACGCCGTCCTGAGAATCAGGTCGAACACCGCCTCAAGATCGGTATTCGCGCACTCGTTGAACGATCTACAGTACTGCACCTTATCCATTATATCCGTGCCCTTGATACTTACAAGGCGAGGACGCCGAGAGAACGTGATGAAGTGATTTGCGAACGCGCCCTTATTGCGCTCCGCGAAGTAAATGCCCAACGCCAACGCAGCGTAAGCGGGCTTTAATGAGCTGATACCGCCATACATCGAGCCGGAACCGTCGACAACCGCCAATGCATTATCATTCTCGGAGCCATCGCCAAAGTCGGTGAGGCTCTTCCATGTCAGATTGAGGGACTTGCGCTCCTCGTCTGAGAACGAACCCATAATACAGCGGCGAACGACCTCGTAAGGGTAAAGCGTACCCGCGTTAAGCTTTGCCTCGCCCCTATCAACACTATCAAGAAATGTGGTATAGCGCTCCTTGTCGTTACGGATAAACGCCTTTCTGTACTTGAACATAGCACCGGAGCATTGTGTAGAATAATCGAAGGTGTAATCCGTCTCGCGAAGTCTGTTCTCGATTATGTCGAGATACTTTCTGAGGGCTGAGAGTGTCTTGCGGTATGAAACCTCGTCCATACCGAGCAGCTTGCTGAGCTTCTTTGCGAGACGCTTGGTCTCCGCCGATGAGGCGTTCACGGAGGGAAGCCACTTTGCAAGCAGCGACACCTGCTTACCCTCGTTCATTGCGGCAACGTCTGCATCAAGACGTTCCTTGATCACCGCTGTCGCGGTTCGGCAGCAAGCGGTATCAAGAAGAACGCAAAGATCGTCGTATCTGCCGTACTCGGCGATATTGCGGATATTCGCCTCAACGCTCTTGGGAGCGGTCTCCGCAAGGAAGCGCATGGCTATCCTGAAGAATCTGCGCTCGCCGAGACCGCCGCGCACGTCACGTGCGAAGAATACAATCTTCATCGTTTTGTTGGGATCTTCCGCGTAGGCCCTCGCTACCAACGTGCGAATTCTGTCCTCATTTGCGGAACGCAGCGCGCCTGCAGCGAAGAACAGGTCGAGACAATCAGAACCGGACGAAGCAAAAGCCTTTGCGCCGTTCTCGGTGAATGTCTCGTTTGAGTGATTAAGCAACGAACTAAGAAATGACATAATAAAACCTCCTTACAAGGCTGTTTTAACACCGATAAATCGGGACGGGATTCGAACCCGCGTTATCCACTGTTTTTTGCTGTAACAGCCTTTGTTCACACGGCTCCAAATAATATAATTATTCGTGCTTGATAAATCAAGCTGCCTTTTTCCCATAAAAAGTTTTTTAATTGCTGGTTGAGCCGTTTTTTACTGAAATCTTACAAGGCACATTATATGCGTGATAGGCATTTTATTGCTGTTAGTGCCTTTTGTTTACACGGTACCTTTTTTGCTGCTCTATCCAACTGAGCTACGGATCTCTCCGAGGGGAATCGAACCCCCGGCAAGCAGCTAATTATTTTGCTGTATGTACCGTTATTACGCAGCGCATTAGCGGATTTGAGCCGCTCCATTGATACAAGATCAGATAATCACCAAAATTTGCTGTGTGCGCTGCTGAATGATTTAGCCTTTGACAACTCCCACTGTGAAGAGCCGCTTTATCGGTTCTGTGAGTTGGCTCTGGTTTGCCATTACGGTATCTATGTCCTTGTAGGCGAAGCGCGATTCCTCGGGAACATCGGACTTCTTTTGCTTTCCGAGAACGACGTTCTGCTGCTTCAGGTCTACAATTACATTCTCAACCGAGAAAAGCTCCATCGCCTTTGTCCGTGAGTACAGTCGCCCCGCGCCGTGCGACGAGGACATAAAGCTTTCGGGATTGCCCTTCCCGCGAACGATATAGCTTGCGGAGCCCATCGCTCCGGGGATTATTCCAAGCTCGCCCTCACGCGCTCGGATAGCTCCCTTTCGGTGGACGAAGACGTTCTTGCCAAAGTGGTTTTCGATAGCCGCGTAGTTGTGGTGGCAGTTTATCTCGTTAGAGAACTCGGGAACCAACCCCGTGTACTTCTCCACCAACCGCGAGAAGATATTTTCCGCGCTTTGAAGCATAGCCGCTCGGTTCTCGTAGGCGAAGTCCATCGCGAGGTTCATCCAATTGAGGTAACGCTGACCCTCGGAGCTGTCCACCGGCAAAAATGAAAGTCCCCACTGCGGGTCCACCGCGCTGCGCCATCGCTCGTTAAGCGTTTTCGCAATATCGTTGAAGTAGTTGCAGATGCGAAATCCGAAATTGCGGCTTCCCGAGTGAAGCATTATCGTGCAAAGACCGTCCTCATCCTCTTGAAGCTCGATAAAGTGGTTACCGCCGCCAAGTGTTCCCACTTGAAAATAACCCTCTTCTATGTTGCCGATAAGCTCGGAATCGCTTTCATACTTGGAAAGCTCCTCCCTTGCCCTGTCAAGCACAGCGGAGGGCTGAGCTTTTCCGTGGTGAGCAAATCCGGTGGGAATTCCGCGAAGGATATCGCCCACTATTGCCTGAAGCAATGTTCCGCTGCCGGTGATCGTCTCCCTCAGCACCTTTACAGGGATATTCGTCTGAACGAAAGCCATTCCGCAGCCGATATCAACGCCTACAGCGTTCGGGATAACCGCTCCCTCGCACGCGAGGACGCCGCCTATCGGCATTCCCTTACCCGCGTGAGTATCGGGCATCAGCGCGACCCATTTATGTACAAACGGAAGCTTTGAGAGGTTCTCCGCCTGTTCGAGGCATTTCTCGTCCACACTTTCCGGGGTACTCCATATTTTGATCGGGATCGCGTTATCGTAACTCTTAACGTACATTTTATCATCTCCGTTTTCCTTGATATGTTAAGTATATCACTTTTTTCCGGATTTTTCATGTAAAAAAATCTGCGAACTCATTTTAAACGGTATTGACATTTTTCTTCAAATAAGGTATAATTTAGACATAAACGTATCGGGAGGGATCTATTTTGACAAATTCGGTTGAGGTCTGGCTCTGGCTGCTGCTTGTAATGCTGCCCTATAACGTCAAAACATACAGCATACTTGAAGAATACGGCTATGACCCTATTGAAGCAGCAAAGGCTATTCGTGACGGCAAGGTGCCTTTCTTATCTGATGCTGAAAAACAGCGTGCCAAGGTCATAAGAACAGGCGATGTGCGAATGGTTATGTCGCTCTGCTGTAATAACAACGTCCGAATCATCACGCTCGATGACGAGGAGTATCCCGAAGCCTTGAAAAGTATCTACAACCCTCCGATCGTCCTTTTCTGCGCGGGAAGCCTTGCCAACCTCAACAACGAATTCGCCATTTCCGTGGTCGGAACAAGGCACGGGTCTGAATACGCTTTTCAGGTAACGGACTTTGTCGTCTCCCCTCTTGCAAGAATGGGTACGGTTATCGTCAGCGGACTGGCAAAAGGTCTTGATACTGCTGCTCATAACGCTTGTCTTAACAATGGCGGGAGAACTATCGGAGTCTGTGCTTGCGGCATTTTCACCGATTATCCAAGCGGGAGCGGCTATCTCAAGCGAAGAATAGTCGAATCCGGCGGTGCGCTGATAAGCGAGCTACTCCCCAATGACAACACCTCCGCCGCTTACTTCAAGTTTAGGAACAGGATAATCTCGGGGCTTTCCCACGGTACGCTGGTTATAGAAGCAGGCGACCGGAGCGGCTGCTTCCTTACCGCCAATCACGCGCTGGAGCAAGGCAGAGAGGTCTTTGCCGTTCCGCCGTGCAACATCATGAATCCCGCCTGCAACGGCACGGCATCTCTTCTGCGTGACGGTGCTGTCCCTGTCTTCAGCTATCTGGATATCCTATATGATTTCTACAAGGACGGCGGTTTAGACAGATATTTTAAAATTGAATAACAAAAGAGATGGGAGATCCTGCTTTTTACGAGGTGTTTTTATGAAAATAAAGAATCCGATATTTAAAGGCTTTAACCCCGATCCCTCTATTTGTCGAAAAGGAAACGACTACTACTGTGCAGTGTCATCGTTTGAATGGATGCCCGGCATTCCGATTTATCATTCGCGGGATCTGAAGAACTGGGAGCTTGCAGCCAACGCTCTGACAAAGACTTCACAAGCCGATCTGCGAAAACTCTCGTCTACAAAGGGTATCTGGGCGCCTAGTCTCACCTACTGTAAAGCTGATGACACCTTCTATTTGCTGTATGGCTGTGTAAATTCCATGAACGCTCGATTCTACGACTGTAAGAATATGCTTATAACCGCCAAGAGCGTTGAAGGACCGTGGAGCGACCCGATTTATGTCCATTCGGCGGGATTTGACGCTTCACTATTCCATGATGAGACTGGCAAGAAATATATATGTTCTCTTGAATGGGAAACGAGAGCCGGTTACGAAAAACCGGGACAGATCTGTCTATGCGAGCTTGACGAAGATTTCAAGCCTATCGGTTATCCCAAACGGATCTGGAAAGGCGCGACCGATCGCGGCAAGCTGGAAGCACCTGTCATCACCAAGCGCAACGGCTTTTACTACCTGATGTGTGCCGAAGGAGGAACAGGGTACGGACACTGCGTCACTATGGCGAGGAGCAAGGATATTTTCGGAGAATACGAAGCAGATCCGCACAATCCCATAATTACCTCCGCGCCTGAAAACTTCAATATGCGTGACGACCCGGTTCACGATACCTCGAAATTCTTCAATCCAAATCTGGTTCTCCAGAAAGCCGGTCATGGAAGCTATGTCAATCTTCCAAACGGGGATGTCTATTTGGTACATCTGACAAGTAGACCGTTTGTACCGGAGCTTCGCTGCACGCTTGGACGCGAGACCGCAATTCAGAAGATGGAATGGACTGCGGACAACTGGCTAAGAAAATACGGCGGCGGCAATCTCGCGGACGAGTATGTCGAAGCACCGAAGCTTCCCAAGGTCATTCTCCCGAAAACCCCGCGATTTGACGATTTCAATGAGGACGCGTTGGGATTACACTTCTATGCGCCAAGAGTTCTCCCGGAAGCGTTCGCGGATCTTACGGCAAGGCACGGCTATATCAGACTGCGCGGACAGGAATTCCTATGCTCGGACAACGAGGTCTCAATTCTCGTGCGAAAGCTTACAGGCGTTTACGGACAAGTCACGACAAAGCTGGACTTCTCCCCCGAAGTATATCAACACTCTGCGGGGCTTATCCTGTACTACGACAATATGAACTTCCTTTATCTGAGAAAATATTACAGTGAGACGCTCGGCGCACCCGCCATAAGCGTCTTTCAAATAGAGAACGGCATAGTTGACGAACACACCGATACCCGCATAGCCGCCCCAGACGGCGAACTCTGTTTCAGGTTTGTACTCAGCGGGCGTGAGGTTCGCTGCGAATGGGGTACGGACGGTGAGAACTTCCGCGCAATAGGCGGCTCGTTCGATCTTACAAAATATTCCGATGAATACAGCAAGTTTGGCAGATATACAGGAGCAACTATCGGAATCGCCTGCCAGGATGCGCTCTATCACGCAAAGACCGCAGATTTCGACTTTTTTGATTACGATATTGATGAAGAAACCGGACCGCCGATTCTGTAAGCCGCAACCATATTACAAATAATTTGGAGGGAAAAGTATGGCATTTGTTAATTTAAAGCTGACGCCAACCGAAAGAAAAGAGCTCGTGGAGAAGCACCTCATCAATCCTTATGGAAGTTATCGGGACACCACAGAGGGAATTATGCCATTATATCTGACTGCGGACAAGGACACCGGTATGTGGTTAGCGTTTTGCTACCAACACCGTGATATTGATGTTGATTTAAACGAATTTCTGTTTATGTTTAAATCCTGTTCGGTACCTGTTCAAGCCCGGCGAAATGTCATTCAAAAACAAGTCTCGTGGATAATAACCAGGATAGATCTGCCCCGTGATTTCCTAAGCGATAAGGAAGAAATCACCACCGCTCTGATTGATGCTTTCAAGGCTTATGGTATATTTGGACGACCCGAAGAGGAAAACGCGGAGGTCAAAGTAATATGTGACGGCAACAAGGTGTTTATTTAAACAATTAACAAGCAAAATAACCCCCGTACGCTCTGCGTACGGGGGTTGCAATTACGTTCGGGACTAAACTAAATTATGTAAGGCATTACAGTAATCTCGTCGCCCTCGCTCGACAATCTGAAGGCATTTTCGGGGATTTCAATATCCACGTCACGCAACACCTTCTCAGCGTCAACCATAGGACACGGGAATACCAGCTTATACCTGAAGAGCTGCAGCAGCGACTTCTCAAACATCGAAAGATTAGAAGCCACAAACATAAAGTGAACTCCAAGCGATGGTCCCTTAACAAGGCCTTTAGTTAAGTTCGCCATACCATCATCCGCGACAACGGCTGAAAGCAATGTATCCGCACCAAGTATGATCTCAAAGGAATTGGAACATCTGCCGCCGGCTATATCGGCGGATATTTGCTTAACTCTTCCGATTGCGGTATCACCTTCAAATATCTGAATACCCTGCGCTGCTCCAATCTGCATCATCTCATTGTATACAGGATTGCTTCTGAATGCCAGTATCTCCACGGGAATAGCCTGTTCGGCCAGCGACGATAGAACAGAAAATACTACTCCCACCCCCTTGCTTTTTTCGCGTGCGGGAACAAGCGCCAGAACATTCTCACCAAAATCATTATACAGATGCACGGGATACTCTGCCGCAAGTCTGCAAGGCTCGCCAAAGAATAGGAGCGTATCGCCATTTTCACGTTCGGAGATAAGCTGTAAGCGTTCCTCGTTATGATCCTCGAACAGCGGCATACTCTTTCTATCGATAATAAGCGGATACTTCTCTACATAGGTATCGGCATCTCCGGTGAATTCGGCAACGGGGGTATATGACGGATAGTGAGTAACAGGCTCATACTCCAGACGAGCAAGGACACCGCCATTACCTTGAACCGCAACGTATGCGCTTCTTGCGGGTATTCTTCTTACAGAAGCAAGCTCACCCTCACGAAGCGAAAAGCCGCCAAACATTTCCAAAATATCCAAATCGCAGGATGCAAGTGCCAACGCACTCCGAATGGAACAGTTTTTAAAGCAAGCCGGAGACTTGCCATTCTCGGAGAAGCTCTCGCCGATAAGTACAAAATGAATGCCGTAATTGCCGCAATACTTCAAAATACCATTAAGCTTCGCAGTGTAGTTCCTGCCGAACTGCCTTGACTTCTTGATCTTATCCAATACAACAGGAAACTCATTTATGACGACTACAACTCTCGGCAAATACTCATTATCCGGGAGACTATTGAAATCTCTCCAACCATTCTGTTCAAACAAATTAATTCTGTACTCCAGTTCCTTGTCAAGAGTGTCCATCGCGTCAAAGGCAGTTTCCGCACTTTCATCAGAAACAAGAAATCTAACATGAGCAGCAGGATTTTCCGCGTATCTCATAAGCTCGCCGCTGCCAAAATCAAACATCCACAGCTCTGCATCGTCGGGGTGTGTTGTACTTATAACCGACGAAATAATCATATTGGCAACCTGCGTGCGTTCTTCACCGCGTTTGCCGCATATATAAGAAATACCGCCATTGATATCGAAATATACCGGCTTCTTTCCAAGAGTCCTGCCAATCATTATGTTCTTGAGATTTTTATCTCTCTCAGTTGAAGCTGCCGCCTGAGAATTAATTTCACCAACCGCTTCGGATCCTGCGTATTCCTCAGTCTCGTCAGCTGTTTCCTCGGCGGTTTCTTCAACAGTATCAGCAGCAGGCGCATCCTCACTTGCTTCTTCACTCGGGACGGCGTTCGATTCGGAATGCTCCGCTTCAGATTCCACATAATCTACAGCAGATTCAGCAAGCGGCTCTTCTTCATCTTTAACCGGCTCCGCAGCAGGGATGGGTTCGGACACACTTTCAACAGGCGCAGCAACAGGAGCGGCAGCATTAACGGGTGCAGCGTGAATTACAGGCGCTGCAGAAGCTGCGGGTTCCGCCATTGCCTGAGCAGGAGCTGCCGTTGCTTGCTGCATAGCCATCTGACGTCGACGGTCAACATATTCTCTGCGAATATCTTCGGGGATGTCGGAAGGAGCGGAGTACCAGAAGAAGCTCTCACGGAGCTTTTCGATCCAGAAGCCGCCATTTTTACTGCGTACAGAAAGTGCGGTCTCGCGAATTTCTTGCTCCTGAGGGGTCGCGGGAATAGAATTATCATGCGTCAGAACAACCAGAACACCAAGCTCCGACACTCTTTTAAACATAGCGGCGCAAAGCGAAACCAAATCGTCGTCATACTTCTCCGGGAAACCATGCATAACGAGAATACGAGATACGAAATCAGGTGTAGGCGTCACCTCAACCTTTGCACAAAAGTCTCTTAATCTGCTGTCAATCTCATCAACTGTCTGAGGAACAACAATAAAGGGGTTAATTCCCTTTCCAAGGACAGAAATATGACCAAGGCAATCAGGGGAATTTGTAGCAGGCTCACAAAGAAGGCAATCGGTAATGTTGTGACCGATATACTTGATAATATTCAGCAGCAAACGCTGTATACCGCCAAACAAATACTGATGGTTACGCTCATCGTAATCCAGATACAAAATGCTGCCCTTTTGAACGCTCAAACGCATAGGCGCGCCAATTGTATGAGCTGCGGCATTATACTCACCGTTAGAAGCAAGCGACAAATCCTGTTCAACATCGAACGGGACTGAAAGCTTTACCCTACGCTGACCGAGGCTGACATAAGACTTATCTGGCAAATTCGCGGTGCCTGTGCTGTTGAATGCCGACTTATCAAACATCAGTGTTTTGAGATAGTTCTTAAACTCTTCGGAATTGACATATTCCTTTACAGCCGCGTCGTGCTTTGCCCTACGATCGTTTATTGCGGCAACATCGCTGTCATACTGACGCTTAGCCTGAACCTTACTGCCCTCAATCAGATTTCTGGTCTGCTCTATTTTCTGTTCGTACAAGAGCTTCTGGCCGGTAGCCTTGGTATACAAGGATTCTGCATTTACATCATTATGAGACTCGAGCTTGATCGTCTGACGAAGACTTTCAAGAGCGCCCTCGGAAGTTTCAAACGCGGTTGCCGCCTCCTCAAGATCGTCTGCCTTGGCATGCTCGCGTGCGTAGTTGATATAATACTGGAGTTTGCTCATCTTTGTGCGAATTTCCTGAATTTTCTCCGCTAAATCCCTGTCAGATGATTCACAATAGTCCGTGTATTCCTTATGCGCCGCTTCCATATCATGGGCAATCTGCTTTTCCTCACGGGAGATTTCAGCAAATTTTTCCAGAATTTCATTCACTATTTCAGCCATAACGAGTTCTCCTTAATTCATTAAATTCGCAATCAGAGGAATTATAAAAAATACAATTCCACTATTCTAATTATACATAAAATATACTCTCGTGTCAATAGTTTTTATTAATTTTGTACAGTTTGATGTGAAGATTTTCTCTTTTTCACATCTGCGTAATATATTAGGGGAGAATCTCCCCCCAATATATTTTTAAGAACAAATTTCTAAAATTGCGTTTGCAAAGAGAACCGCATCATTCAAAAGCTCGTCGACTGTTATGAACTCATTGTCGCCGTGCATATGGTAGTCGGTATCGCCGCGCTCCGCACCGAACGCTACACCGCCCTCGATATCGTGAACATAGGTTCCGCCTCCTATAGCAACACAATGTCCCTTTTCTCCCTCTATACGCTCATATACCCTGAGAAGAGCCTGAACAAGATCGCTGCTCTCGGGGACAATGTGTGGTTCATCACCCATATAACTATCAAGATCCAAGCCCGCCGAGGCAAATGCCGTACGTTCCTTCGCCTCCACATATGCCAGATTTTGGCAGGTCGGGAAACGCACATCAACCGTGCCGTTAGCTTCACCGTCGGAAATATCCAGAATACTGAAGACACAGGTAAGCGCGCCGCTCTCGTTGCTTGATTTCAGACCCAAAGACTTGCCGTCGGTCTCCCCAAACGGGAAAATACGCTCCAGTCCCTTCAAAACAGGCTCATCAACCAGCCGATTAACAAGCGAAACAAGCGCGGTAACCGCGTTTATTCCGCTTTCGGGGGTTGACGCGTGCGCAGAACGACCTTTTGTTACGATTTTTACCGTATCAGACAGCTTCTCTACGGCAAATTTCGCGCCCGTGCTGTCACAGGCAATTGCAGCACTAACGTCTGCAAGCGATACTCCGCTCAGAACCGCCTCTGCTCTGTCGGGAACGGCATTGGGGATTTTTCCGCCATGAAGCTCAACGATTTTCTCGGAGAAGAGTTTACCGGTAAAGCGCGAGCGCATCATCCCCTTCTCTATGTTGATAACGGGAAAGCTGCCGTCAGGAGTAAAGACCTTGGGCGGGAATTTATCGTGCTTCTTATAAATCTCCAAATCACCCGAGCCGTTTTCTTCATTAGTGCCGAATATAAGGCGAACGCCTTTCTTTATCGGTAAGCCCAGCTCTTTAATACAGCGAAGCGCGAACAATGCCGCTACTGCGGGTCCCTTATCGTCGATCGTACCGCGCCCGTACAGTATTCCGTCCTTTTCAACAAGCTCGAACGGGTTTGTGTCCCAACCGCCACCCGACACAGGGACTACGTCCAGATGGGCGAGTATTCCGAGTTCAGGCTCGCCGCAGTTTGGAAGATAGTCGGCGCATAGAACAGCATCCTCATAAACCGTGGTTTCAAAACCACACTTGTCGCAAATCTCCTTCATCTTGAAAAGCGCCTTCCTGGGTTCTTCACCAAAAGGCGCGTCCTCGGTCGGCTCCCCCATCACGCTCGGTATCGCCACCAATTCTCCCAGATCATTCAGCATTTCGTCTTTTTTTGAGTCTATCCAATCCCGTATTCTATCCGCCATTTTAACTCCCGCCTTATTTCTTCATCATTTCAATCATCATATCGGCGACCTTGTATACGTCGCCGCAGCCTGTGGTGATAACCAAATCGCCGCTTTTCGCGTTATCGACGACATGCCGTGCGACTTCCTCAAACGTCGGAAACCAAACGCAGCCGTCTATCTTGTCAGCAAGATCCTTAGCGTAGATGTTGTAAGTGTTCTTCTCGCGGCTGCCCATGATCTCGGTCAGCACTACCTTATCGGCAATAGAAAAAGCGTCCGCAAAGTCGTCAAGCAGCATAGCCGTACGAGAATAAGTGAACGGCTGATGCACCACCCACACTCGCTTGAAACTCATAGTCTTTGCGGTCTTGAGCGTTACGGCGATCTCAGCCGGATGATGTCCGTAGTCGTCTACGAAGGTAACGCCGTCTATCTCCGCCAGCTTCTCAAAACGGCGCATCGCACCGGTAAACTCGCTTATTCCTCGCTTGACAGCATCAAGCGGAATTCCCGCACTGTCAGCCGCCGCACACGCAGCTACCGCATTATAGACGTTGTGTATACCCGGGACATGGGTGTCCACATCTCCAAGCGATTTTCCATTCTTAATCAAGGTAAAGCGATAGTGGAAATCAGCCAGTTGGGCGATATTTTCAGCATAATAATCGCTTTCGGCGGTTTTGCCGAAGGTCACGAGCCTTGCCTTAGTATCGCATCTTTGGAGCATATCGGCGATATTGCTATCATCTCCGTTTACAACAAGGATATCCGTGGTAAGGTTGGAGAATTTCGCGAAGGAATTTTTAAGATTATCCATTGTCTTGAAATAGTCCATATGGTCTCTGTCGATATTCAGGATAATCGAGATATTTGGGAACAGGTGCAGGAAGGTGTCCTTGAACTCGCACGCCTCGCAAACCATATACTCGCTCTTGCCTGCCCTGCCGCTGCCGCCGATAGCGCGCAGTTTCCCGCCGATTACCGCTGAAAAATCAAATCCTGCGGCAAGCATAATCATCGCAAGCATCGAAGACGTGGTGGTCTTGCCATGCGTGCCAGACACGCAAAACGCCTTCTCAAACTGCGCGGTCACAAGTCCCAGAAGCTCACTGCGTTCCGCAAGGTAAACGCCGTGCTTGGCGGCTTCGCGTGCTGCGATAAGCTCGGGGTTGTCCTCCATAATAGCGGCGGAAAACACTATGCAATCCGCACCCTCGATATTCTCCGCACGCTGCCCCAACGTCACAGGAATTCCCATATTGCGTACAGCCTGAAGCGTTGAAGTCTCGTTATTGTCCGAACCGGTAAGATAGTACCCCTTACTGTGAAGAATTTGCGCAAGCGGATACATACCGCTGCCGCCGATACCGATAAAGTGAACGTGTTTTTTTCCCAAAAGAAAGTTATCCATAACTGCTCCTTAAAGAGTGATTTTGTCTTTAAATACTCTATGAATAAATAGCCGAAATTATCCCACAATATAGCAAGCGATACATTTTTTCCCTTTTGCTTTTGGGAGAATACCAATCGCAATGACTATATGCAGGTCAAATAATCAAAATGACGGAGGTCACACAATGGAAATCAGCGACATCAAAATCAGAAAAACAATGCATGAGGGCAGACTTCGCGCCGTGGTATCGATAACGATCGACAACGCTATCGCAATCCACGATATAAAGCTTGTACAAGGCGATGAGCGAATGTTTGTGGCAATGCCCAGCCGCCGCGAGGAGAGCGGAATTTTCCGTGATATTATTCACCCCATCTCGTCAAACGTCCGTGAAGAGATTGAGGAGAAAATCCTCGAAGCCTATCAAAGCTATATCCAATAATTATTTTGAGAGAAGCATTTTCGTCTTCAAGACAGCAACCTGAGTCTTAGCATCGGAAATTTCATTATTCATTATCATTTCTACCGCTTTATCAAGCGGTATTTTTTCTACCTCGAGAAATTCATTGTCGTCGAGGTGCTGCTCACCGCTGTGAAGCCCACGTGCAAAATACATATGGATAACCTCCGTATCATATGCGGGAGTCGGGAGCAGTTTCCCAAGATACTCAAAGCTGTCGCAGGTGCAGCCGGTTTCCTCCTTTAGCTCGCGGAGACCGCAGCTGCGATGATCCTCGCCGGGCTCCAGTTTCCCGGCGGGGATCTCAAGAAGAGCCTTGCCGTGAGGGTATCTGAACTGACGCACAAACAGAACCTCGTTTTCCTCAGTAAGCGCAACAACACATACCCCACCCGGATGTCTTACCACCTCGCGGAGCGTTGTCTTTCCGTTCTCAAGCTGTACTGTATCGGAATAGAGCTTTACTATTCTTCCATCATATTTTAAATCGCTTGATAACTGTTTTTCTTCCAAATGCATAATATATACCTCGCTATTTCTTGGGTTTACCCTCTTGTTCGTTTTCCTCAAGCATCTTTTTGAGAAGCTCCGAATCAATGAAACGATTTGTGCTTGGAATATCCCCGCCGCGCTCTATCGTATTCGCAACCTTATCGGTAACGCGATTGATATAATTATTATGTGCGCTTACTCCCGCATACTGATCAATATCATACAAATGTGAGAATTTACGCGGCTTGTTCTTTACGATAACCACAAAGATCAGCACATACAGCGCATAGAGAATAACGCCGCCAATCGTCGCGTACAAGCCATATATCAGACCGGGGGTTTCGTACTCAAATGTGATATCGCAAACGCCCGCGGGAACACGTATCGCGCACATACCGCCGTTTACCTTATCAACCTCAACGGGAGAGCCATTGATATTAGCAGACCAGCCGTCACAGTAGGGTACGCTGAATACCACCAGCTTCTCGCCCTCATAATCGCATTTAGCTGTAAAACCGGACTTCGTTATCGTAAAATCTGTCACTCCCTGAGCTATCCGCTCCAAAGCATCGTCCTTAAACTTTGTGACATTGATTACCCCCGCATAATACGGTTCCTCATGAACAAGTATGTCTGCGTATTTTTCGACTTGATCCTCCTTGAGGATTGCGGCGCGTACCATAAGGTTGTCAACCTTCTTATTGCCGTCTACTTCGTCCTCTGTATAATATGTGTCGTACGCAAAACCCATAGGGAGGGCGTAATCCGTCTTGTAGATATCATAATCTCCCTGAGTATCGGCGTAATCATATATCTCCATATAGGTTTTTGCGGGAATATCAGTCGAATCACTACGAGGTACCATAACATATTTTACACGGGCAAACGCTCTTAATGCGTAATATTTTTCGTCGGGGGCGGAATTTACCGTACGATTAATGCCCAGCAAATCATAAAATTCAAATGTCGAGCCGGGAACAATACTCGTAAAGCTCTTCAGCGAGCTCATCCCCCAGAGCATATTGACGTTGTTGGTTTCATTAACACCCTCTATTCTGTAGAACTCATCATCGTCAATTTTAAATTTTGTCGATAACACATTGTTATAACTGCCAAAGCTCGGACCTATTGACCTGCCGTAACCCACGAAATAATACGCCAGCATCATGGAACAGATAATAGTCACCACAGTAGTCTGCTTCATAAACACATCAGACGAGATCGACTTTTTCGATTTTAACAGACAATAAAGAATAACCAAAAATCCTATTCCAAGAACAACTGAAATCAAGATCTCCAAATTTAAATGACCGTTATCTTTCACAAGTATCCGTGGGAGCAATGTACTTTTTTCTTCTCCGTCAACGGTTTCCTTGTCTGTGAAAGGCGAAAACAGCGCCAACAGCGTCATCAGTCCAACGACAATAGTACAGGTTTTCAGTCCGAATTTCAAATCAAACTCTTCGTGTTCGAGAGTGTATACCGTTGCCAGACAGCAAATCAACTCAAACATATACCACCAGCGGGTATAGAAATTATTATTAAAGAGCATAAACGCCGAATTCAGCCCGGGGACAAACGACATAACCGCGCAAACTATTATAAGGATACGCGCCCAATGTCCCTTTGCTCCCTTGACAAAAGCAATAACTCCCGCCATAGAGAACAGCGGCAGATAAAGCGCGACGCTCGACCATCTTGCATCGGCTTCGCTGAACATATTGTTGCGGGCAGCAATCTCCGGTGGGAAGAACATTCCCTCTAAAATCAAACCATAACGTTGTTCCTTGCCATAAAACAGGTAGCTCCAGTCGGTAAGGATATTTGTCGAACGCGGAACATCCAGCACCTGATAAATCGAGGGAATGAACAGCACTCCCGCAATCAAGACTCCAACAACGCTCTCAAAAGCCAGTGAAAAGAAATCACGAACGCGAATATCAAAGCGCTTGTCAAATGCAAATCTACATATAAAATAGATTACGAGAAACACACACTCTCCGATAAAGAAGAAATAGTTTGCAAAGCAATTAAGCGCTACCACAAGCGCAAATAAGCCGCGGCGCTTGTTTACCACAGCTTCTTCCAGACCAATCAGCAAAAGCGGGAACCAGATAATCGCATCCTGAAATTGGAAGAACAGATTATACAGATTAAAGCCCGAAAATGCGTATAGTATCCCGCCGATAAGCGCTGTCTGAGGCTTTGCGACAAATCGCCTGATATACATAAAGCCGAACAGCGAAAACAACGCGATTTTCACGCAAAGCAGCGGCGCCATCAGATATTCGGAAATCGACGCGGGAAACAGCGTCATAAACCAGAAGAACGGACTTCCAAGCGTATAGTAGGTATAACTTCCGATGAAGTTAGCGCCAAGGTCGGTCTGCCAGTCCCAGCCAAACGTTCCATTGTGTACCATTTCTATTGAGTGCTTGAAGAACGGAATTTGCTGGGCATTGTAGTCACCGTAGAAGATGAAATACCCGCCGTCCATGATAACGAACGGCAAAAACATAACAGCAGCCATTACAAGCGCAATTAAGAAGGATTTCTGATAATACTTTTTTTCTGATTTAAACATACCGGTTTCCTTTTTACATCTTTTCGGGCGCTTCAACCTTAAGAAGTGTCAAAACGTTTTTGATTACGGTTCTTGAAGCCTCGCACAGCGCAAGACGAGAGAGCTTTGTCGCTTCGTCGGCATCCTTGATATCACACGAATCGTAAAACTTGTGAAGGATCTGAGCAAACTCATAAATATACTTAGTAAGCTTGAAGGGACTATACTCCTGCGCCGCCTCGTTAATAAGCTCGGGCAGCTCGGCGATCTTCCGGATAAGGGCAAACTCCGAAGCGTCAGAATACGAAACCGCTCCCCCGCCATACTTTGCGCCGCTCTCCGCCTGCTTTTCAATAACACGGCAAAGACGAGCGTGAGCGTATTGAACATAAAACACGGGATTTTTGGAGCTTTCCTCTATCGCAAGATCAAGGTCAAAGTCAAGGTGAGTGTTGGCGTCACGAAGATTAAAGAAAAATCTCGCGTTGTCGATTGGAACCTCATCAAGCAGAGTCGCAAGCGTTATCGCCTTGCCCGAACGCTTGGAGAGCTTAACCGGCTTACCGTCGCGCACCAGCATCACCATCTGACAAATAACCGCGTCAAGACGCTTCTCATCAATGCCCATCGCCTGCAGGCAGATCCTCATTCTCTTGACATAGCCGTGATGATCGGCGCCAAGAACGTCAATCGCCCTGTCATATTTCCGAATAACAAGCTTATTATAGTGGTACGCAATATCGGGAACAATGTATGTCGGGAAACCATTGGAACGCACGAGGACAAAGTCCTGATCGCCGCCGAAGTCGGTTGCTTTAAGCCAGAGCGCACCGTCCTTCTCATAGGTGTGACCGCCCTTTTTCAGATGGTCGATAACCTCCGCAACAGCGCCGCTCTCATGGAGACTGCTCTCCTTAAACCAGTTGTCGTACTTTATGCGGTATTTAAGAAGATCATCCTCCAAAATCTGCTCGTTTATCGGGAGAGCGTAATCTACAAGCGCTTTCCTTCTTGCGTCCTCGTTCGACTTGGAAAGAACCTCGCCGCCGTGCAGGTCGTAATAGTTCTTTGCGTGTTCTATTATATCGACGCCGAGGTAAACGTCCTCGGGCATATAGAACGGATCGTTCTTGTCGGCAGGCTCATTCTCTTTATCCACCACCGTTTTGTCGTAAATCGTCTGGCAGAACGTCTCGTTATCGGGAATTTCAGACATCAGCTTTCTGCCCGTCTCGGAGCAGATCTGCATATAACGCAGATCGAGCGACTTACCGAACTTCGCCACCTGATTTCCCGCATCGTTGATATAAAACTCACGATCCGCCTTATAGCCGGCTTCTTCAAGAAGAGAAGCAAGACAGTCGCCGATCGCGCCGCCGCGTGCGTTGCCGATATGCATAGGACCGGTGGGATTTGCGGATACGAATTCAACAAGAACCCGCTTTCCCGCGCCAAGCTCTGTCTTGCCATAATCCGCGCCGAGCGAGATCGCATTCTTCACAACACCGGAGAACCACTTCTGTCCGAGAAAGAAGTTCAGAAACCCGGGACCCGCAACCTCGACCTTATCGAAGCTTGTGCCGTCAAGAATTGCCTCCTCCGCGATGAGAGCCGCTAAAGCTCTTGGATTGGTTTTGAGCACCTTTGCGCTTACGAGAGCGGCATTCGCGGAGAAATCCCCGTGCGCACTATCCTGCGGAATGGTAATCTGAAAGACAGGGAGAGGTTCTGCCGGTATCTTTCCCTTTGCCACAAGCACGCCAAGCGCCGCCATAATAATTTCCTTTATCTCGGATTTCGCTTCATTAACTGCATTATAATACATCGTTGTCACTTTCCTTTTCGTTATTTTATACCATTTTACAATCAAACAGTAGACAAAGTCTACTGTTTGATGCCGCC
>CAYMTG010000021.1:0-19393 GCA_964393305.1 uncultured Ruminococcus sp. | reverse complement strand
CTGAAAAAATATTCCCAAGATTTGTAGGATAAGAACAAAATCCACATTTTGAGAAAAATCTTCAACATATAGTTTAACTTTAAGAATGTCAGCACAAGATATAGTAATATTGCACAGAAATTTGTAATCTAATGCAAATTTTTATATGAACAAATTGTGAAAGTTGCACAAAAATATGAACAAAACTTCTATTTTTATGTTTTTTGAAATTTTCCAAAAACCCTTGAAAAAGATTTCGGATTGAGTTATAATATGGATGTGGGTAAAAGTGGGTAAAATTTCACCGAAATGGTGAAAAGTTCATTAAAAATCCACTCGAAACTCATAAAAGAGTTAAATTGGGGAAAAATAATCTACGGAAAATCCGTCTGAGGAGGACGGGAAATTGCACTCACAGACACTAACACATATATAATGAGTGACGCTGTTGGGGAAGGGGGATAGAAATGTACGGAACATACGAGCATACGATGGATGCTAAGGGGCGTATGAACTTCCCCGCGAAAATTCGCGAGGAATGCGGCGAACATTTCTATATCACCAAGAGCTTCACTGAAAAGTGTCTGACGGTCTACACCGAGGAGGGTTGGGAAGCCCTCAAGGTAAAATTGCGTGAAAAATCTCAAAGCTCCGTTGCCGCGCTTGAACGTTATGTGTTCGGCAGCGCCTGCGAGGCAGAGCCGGATAAGCAGGGACGTATTGCGATCCCCGCACCGCTGCGTGCTTACGCGGAGCTTCAATCCGAGGTAATTGTTGTCGGAGTGGACGAGCATGCGGAGATTTGGAACAAACAGCGTTGGGAGGAGAACCAATCGAAGATTACTCCCGAAGATATTGCTGCATTGGCGGGTGAATTGGAAATCTGATGGAATTTCGTCACACTACTGTTCTGCTTAACGAGACGGTTGAGGGCGCGTTTTCAGATCCGGGGGGGATCTACGCGGATCTTACTACGGGAGGCGGAGGTCACAGCCTGGAGCTTGCGAAGCGACTTTCGGGGGGAAGGCTGCTTTGCTTTGATCGAGACCAGGAAGCCATTGATGCCGCCGGGGAGCGGCTGAAGGGTTATCCGGTCACCTTTATCAAGCGGAATTTCAGAGAGATCGGCAAGGTTCTGGACGAGCTTAATATAGACAAGCTTGACGGAATAATCGCTGATCTGGGGGTGTCTTCACACCAGTTGGACGACAAGGACAGAGGTTTTTCATTTCATAATGACGCCGCTCTCGATATGAGAATGAGCGGCGAGGGACTTTCCGCAAAGGACGTGGTAAACGAATATTCGTTCGAGCGTTTGATGCAGATCCTGTACGATTACGGCGAAGAAAGATACGCGCCGAGGATCGCGCAGGGCATTGTGGATTTTAGAGAAAAATCACCTATTGAGACGACGGGACAGCTTGCGGATATAATAAAGCAGAGCGTACCCGCAGCATACAGACGAGAGAAAAATCCTTGCCGTAAGAGCTTTCAGGCAATCAGGATAGAAGTCAATGGGGAACTTGACGCGCTTGAGGAGATGCTTGACAGCGCTTTTGACAGGCTGAAAATCGGCGGGAAAATGGCGATCATCACATTCCATTCATTGGAGGATAGAATTGTGAAGAACAAGTTCAAGGAATTCTGCACGGGCTGTACCTGTCCGCCCGAATTCCCGATCTGCGTTTGCGGAAAGCAGCCTAGGGGCGAGCTTGCTGCAAGAAAACCGATCACTCCAAGTAATGAAGAACAAGCGGAAAATCCGCGCAGCAGAAGCGCGAAGCTCCGCATTATCAGGAAAATAAGGACATAATGAGAGTCAGAAGCGGAGGGGACGACTATGGCTTACTATAATACAAATCTGGCTTATGCTGACGAGGAGGTCGAATATGACCTTTCGCGTTTTGACACGAGCTTGAGTGACATCCGAAGGAAGCAGCAGGAAGAGGCGAAAGCGAAACAGATAAAAATGGCGCCTGCCGCATCGGTTTCCAAGAGCGGCTCGGCGGTTAAAATATTGCTGACGGTAACTTTGCTGTTCGGGGCATTGTTTGCGGTAAACTACTTTAACGCGATGAAGTACAATGCTTCTTGCATGGTGACGCAGCAGGAGCAGCTTCTCGAGGAAGCGCAGGACGACAATGATCTCCTTAAAAGCAAGCTTGACGCCAAAGCGAATATCAGCTACATTGAGCAGTATGCGTCGGAAGAACTCGGAATGACGAAAATCACTTCTTCACAAAAGAAATATATCAGTATTGATGAGAACCTGATCGAGGTTGAACGCGATGAGACAGAGGGTTTTATCGGTTCTGTAAAAAAATGGTTCAGCCATACTTTGGAATACATGGGTTTCTGACGGAATAGAATAAGGGTGACAAGCCTTATTTGATATTTGTGTCGGATTTTCAAATAAGCAAGGTCGCTTAAGGGGCACATTGTACCTCGGACGGCTTTGCTTTTTTGGTTTTAATGGAGGGAGATTTTTGTGGCAGGAAAACCTAGGAATTTTTCTTACTATCTGAAAAAAAATTTCGCGTACCTGAAGAAGAAGGACGAAGAAGCCGTCGAAAATGAGCCTGTACTCGGAACGCGGGGGCGTCAGATAATTATTCTGGCGATATTTATGATATTCGTGGTGTATGTCGGCGTATATCTGTTGAAATACACCGTCATTGACGGGGATGAGTGGCGTCAGCGCGCCAACACACAGCAAATGGATTCGATGACTATCAAGGCTAATCGCGGTACGATCTATGACGCGACAGGTACGGTGCTTGCGCAAAGCTCCACCGTTTGGAACGTCATAATCGCTCCTCAGGCGATTTACGAAAAGAACCAAGAGCTGCGCAAGGCTTACGATGAGTCGTATGACGAATGGCTTAAGGACGATGATCCCGATAAGGATCCTATGGAGGAATACAAGGAATTGTCGGATATTATCTGCTATGGGCTTGCGGAAATCCTTGAGATCGAACCCGACAAAATGCTGAAGTCTTGCGATGAGCGGGAGTTCAACTACATAATCTGCAAGAACAAGGTGGAAAAGCCGGTAGTTGTGGAAATCCAGGAATTTCTCCTGAAGAATAAGATCTCGTCCGACTGCGTTTACACCGAGGAATCCAGCCGTCGGTATTATCCGAACGGAACTCTTGCCTCGCAGGTTATCGGCTTTACTAATTTTGACGGAGACGGTGTTTACGGACTTGAGGCGTATTACGACGATTATCTCAAGGGCGTAGATGGCAAGGCTTTCTACACGAAAGATGGACTGGGACAGGCAATCGAGTTTGTCAACGACAATTACTTCTCCGCAGTGGACGGAAACAGCTTAGTCCTTACCTTGGACGAGGTGCTTCAGCACTATGTGGAGAAAAATCTTGAAAAGTGCGTCTCCCAGCACTCGGTTATAAACCGTGCGGTCGGGATTATTATGGACTGCAACACGGGCGGGGTGCTTGCCATGGCAACTTCTCCGTCGTATGACCTGAACAGTCCCTCCACGATCGTGGGCGATTATGAAAACGGCATTCTCACATCTATGGCGGAGGAGGGCGCGTCCGAGGAAGAGCTGGAGGAAACCGAGGCAGTTCTCAGAGAACAGCAATGGAAGAACAAGGCGGTAAACGAGCTTTACTACCCCGGTTCGGTTTTCAAGACGGTAACCTGCGCTTCGGGACTTGATCAAGAGGTCATCAGCATGGATTCGCAGTTCACCTGCACAGGCGTATACAATGTCGCGGGTACCGATATTAAATGCTGGAAATACGGAGGACACGGTACGCTTAACCTGCAGGGCGCGATCTCGGCTTCCTGCAACCCCTCGTTTATGCAGATCGGCGCGGCTTTGGGAGCCGATAAATTCAGCGATTACTTTGAAGCGTTCGGCTTTACCGAAAAAACCGGTATCGACTTGCCCGGTGAGGCGCAAAGTATTTATTATTCGCGCTCCCAAATGGGTCCCGTAGAGCTTGCGACCAGTGCGTTCGGTCAGTCGAACAAAATCACTCCCATCCAAATGTGTACGGCGATCTGCGCGCTGGTAAACGGCGGGTATCTTGTAACCCCGCATCTCGTGGACAAAATTCTCGACAGCAACGGAAACGTTATCGAGACTAAGGAAACCGAGATCAAGCGTCAGGTGATCTCAAAGGACACGTCCGACCAGATGAGGGCTATTCTCGAGGAAATCGTAAACTACAACGGCGGCTCTAACGCATATATACAAGGCTACCGCATAGGCGGCAAGTCGGGAACGGCGGAGCGTATCGATGAGTATAACAATGCGGGCGGCGCGGCGGCAGGCGCGAAAATGACTTACGTTTCAACGTTTGCGGCGGCTGTGCCTATGGACGATCCGCAGATAGTTATGCTTGTCGCGGCGGATACTCCCACCGGTACGCAGTATTACGGCTCGGCGGTTGCGGCGCCTGTCGTATCAGCGGTATTCAGAGAGGGTCTGGAGCATCTGGGGATTTACCCCACCTACACCAAGGAAGAGCAGGAGAAGATGGACGCTGTTGTGCCGTACGTTCTCGGAGAGCTTTCGATGAAAGCGGAGAGCCTTCTTGCGGCAAGAGGATTTAATGCGAAGCTTGTCGGTGACGAGGCGGATGACGCGGTTGTAAGAAATCAGGTTCCTTTGTCCGGATCGAGCATTCCGAAGGGGTCTACGGTCATTCTGTATTTCGGAGACGCTGAGACGGAGACCGGCACCGTGCCGAACGTTATCGGAATGAGCGCGGCGGAGGCGAACGAAGCGATCACAAACGCAGGGTTCAATATCAAGATCACGGGCGGAGCGGCTCAGAACGTCAATGCCGTTGCGGTATCGCAGAGCTATACCGCAGGAGTCGTGATAAACAAGGGTACTGTAATTGAGGTCGAGTTCAGATACGACTCGCAATCCGATTAGTATAGACCATACAAGAGAATTGAGGAACAGATATGACGATTGCTCAGTTGTTTTCGGGGATCTCGCCTGCTTTGGATATACCTGCCGCGCTGTCCGAAAAGGAAGTGTCGGGGGTCACGTCAGACAGCCGAGAGGTAAAAGAGGGATCTGTGTTTGTCTGCGTCAAGGGCGCGTCCTTTGACGGACACACAGTCGCCGAAAAAATGCTGGAAAAGGGCGCGGCAGCCGTTGTTACCACAAAGCGGCTCGGTCTGCCTGCGGAGATCAACACGGAGAATTCCCGTGCGGTTTATCCTCGGCTGTTGAGCGCTTTCTACGGCTATCCCACGCGCCGCTTTAAGCTTTGCGGCGTTACCGGCACAAACGGCAAAACCACGATTGTCAATCTGTGCGCGCAGCTCACCCGCTTAATGGGCAAGAAAACCGGTGTTATCGGGACGCTGGGAATTGACACCGGCAGCGGATTAGTGTATTCCCACGACGGTCCGCCTACAACTCCCGAGCCGCACAAGCTGTATCAATCCTTTGCTCGGATGGCTGCGGAAGGGACGGAATACTGCTTTATGGAAGCGTCCTCGCAGGCTTTGGCGCAGTACCGGTTCGCGGGGGAGGAGTTCGCGGCGGGTGCGTTTACCAACCTTACACGTGATCATCTCGACTACCACGGCACTATGGAGAACTACTACATCGCGAAGCGCAGTCTTTTTGATATGTGCGCAAACGGTGTCGCGGTTATCAATATAGACGATGAAAAGGGAGAGGAGATCGCGGAGTACTGCCGAAATCGCCAAATCCCGCTGAAGACCGTCTCGGTAAACGGCGAAGCCGACTACTATACGGAATTTGTGAAGCTCTCCGACAACCGTTCGGAGTTCATTCTGACCGACAGAGCGGGGAGGAAGAGCTATCCCGTGCGATTTGCAATGACCGGCTTGTATAACGTGCTTAACGCGGTAGAGGCGGCGGTGATGGTGAATTCGCTGGGGTTCCCGATGGACGAGGTGCTGCTTGCTCTTGAGAAGATCAAGGGCGTGAGCGGACGGCTGGAAACGCTGTACAGCGGCGATTTTACCGTTGTACGCGACTATGCGCATACGGAGGACGGCTTGGAAAAGCTGCTCTCGACGCTGAAACCTCTCGCCAAAAATCGGCTGATCTGCGTGTTTGGCGCGGCGGGGGAGCGCGACGCGGGAAAGCGTCCCGATATGGGAAGGACAGCCGCGAAATACTCCGACTTGCTTATTGTGACGACCGATAGTCCTCGGCATGAGGATCCGCAGCGGACGATAGACGGCGTAGTTGAGGGAATTCCCGAGGGAGTTCCTTATGAGGAATACGTCGATCGTGAAAGAGCCGTGTTCCGTTCGTTGGAGATCGCGAAAAAGGGCGATATTGTAGCGCTTTGCGGCAAGGGACACGAGGATTATCAGGCAATAGGCGATGAATATCTTCATTTTGACGAGCGCGAGCTTGTCGAGGAGTTTTTAAGAGAAGGGCGATATATGTTTTCGACCGAAGAGATTGCGGGAGTAACGTCGGGCGAGCTTGTTGGCGGGAATACGCGTGTAAGCTCCGTTTCCACCGATACCCGCACGATTGAAAAGGGCGCGTTGTTTGTCGCGATAAAGGGCGAGCGATTTGACGGAAACGATTATATCGGACGGGCGGCTGAGTGCGGCGCGGCGGCAGCGATAAGCGACAGACCATGCGGCTCGGTGAGCGCGGACATTCCGATAATTTATGTCAAGGATTCCCGCACGGCACAGCTTGCTCTCGCGAGAAGCTACCGCGACAGGTTTGATATAAGGCTGTGCGGAGTGACGGGTTCGGTGGGAAAAACCTCCACCAAGGATATGATTTACGCGGTGCTTTCGGCGCAGTTCAAGACCCTTAAAACCGAGGGCAATTTTAACAACGATATAGGATTGCCAAGGACGCTTTTCGGGCTTTCCGAGGAATACAAGGCGGCGGTCATCGAGATGGGAATGAGCGGCTTAGGGGAGATCTCCGCGCTGTCAGAGGCGGCTCATCCCGAGGCTTGTGTGATAACGAATATCGGCTTCTGTCATATCGAAAACCTCAAATCGCGGGAGAATATCCTCAGGGCTAAGCTGGAGATACTGGACGGGGCAGCTCCCGATGCGCCGCTTATCCTGTGCGGCGGGGACGAGTATCTTGATACCGTTACCTCCGAGAGAGCGGGCGGCAGGCGGATAATGCGGTACGGCTTCTCCGAAAAATACGACGTTTGGGCGGACAATATCGAGCATCTTGAGAACGGCGAGAGGTTTACGCTGCACTATGCGGGGAGCGGGTACGCGGCGGGTGTTCCGGTATCGGGCGAGCATCATATATTAAACGCTTTGGCGGCGTTCTGCGTAGGGATAAGCTTCGGGATACCTTCCGAGCGGATAATCCCCGCGTTTATGGAGTACCAAGCGAGCGGTATGCGTCAGCGAATAGAAAAGCGCGGCGGGAAAACCGTTATTCTCGATTGCTACAACGCCTCTCCCACTTCAATGAGATCCTCGCTCTCGGTGTTGAGGAACATCAGGTGCGGGGGGAAGAAGATCGCGGTGCTGGGCGATATGCTGGAGCTTGGCGAGCAGTCCGAGCGGCTTCACGCGGGACTTGCGGAGCTTTCCGACAACGCGGATGTGTTTTTCCTTTACGGCGGGGAGATGAAGGCGCTTGCCGAGGCACTCAGGGCGAAGGGCGTTCCCGTGTTTTACAGCGAGGACAAGTTGGAGATAACCCGTCTTTTGCTGGAGAACATAAAGGACGGCGACGCTGTTCTTTTCAAGGGGAGCCGAGGAATGCGTATGGAGGAAATTGCCGAAAAAGTAAATTAAGGGGAGTAGAATATGCTGGTGAATATGATCGGGTGTGCGGCGGCGTTTCTGATAACATGGCTTGCGGGATTTTGGGTGATCCCGCTGCTGCACAAGCTGAAATACGGTCAGACCATTCTTGATATAGGACCAAAATGGCACAAGGCGAAGAAGGAAGGCACCCCCACAATGGGCGGTGTGACGTTCATTATCGCGGTGTCGCTGGCATTGGCTGTTGGACTTGCGGTAATGCAGGCGAACGGCTCCGCTGATTGGTTAAACGCCGATAAGGCGCAGTTCATCAAGGTAGTCGCGGGCGCTGTAATGGCGGTGCTGTTCGGGTTTATGGGCTTTCTTGATGATTTCATCAAGGTAAGCCGGAAACATAACGAGGGACTGACGCCTATTCAGAAAATTATATTTCAGGTGCTGATTATCGCGGCATATTTCGCGACATTGTATGTCAGCGGGATCGCCAACACGATCATAGCTTTTCCCGGCGGAATTAACTGGGATATGGGACTATTCTACTACCCCGTTGTGGGTATCGGGATCGTTTATCTCGTAAACGCGGTAAACCTCACGGACGGCATAGATGGACTCTGCTCCTGCGTTACCGTGGTATACACGGCTGTTTTTGCGGTCATCGCGGGAATTATGTCGATGAGCGGTATGTCGCTGCTAGCGTTCTGCGCTGCCGGCGGCTGTCTGGGATTTCTGATGTGGAATTTCCCGCCCGCAAAGGTGTTTATGGGCGATACCGGATCGATGTTTCTGGGAGGAATTGTCTGCGCTCTGGGATTGGGACTTAAGGCTGAGTTCCTTATGGTAATAGCGGCGATGGTTTATGTTCTCGAAGCGCTGTCAGTGGTTATCCAGAGTACGGTTTTCAAGATCACGAAGAAGATCAATCATACCACAGAGGGTAAGCGTCTTTTCAAGATGACGCCCATACATCATCATTTTGAGCTTTCGGGCTGGGGCGAGATAAAGATCGACGCAGTGTTCTCCGTAATAGCGGCGTTATTCGGAGTACTGGCGATCTTCCTCGCATACGGTATGTACAATTAAGGAGGGATCAAATGCAGCAGTCAAGCGGGAGAGAGGCGAAACGTCAGGCGATCGGCAGCGATCCGCGTATTCGCGTAAATAATCAGCAAAGACCGCGGGGCGGTATGCAGCCAAATTCTCCCAACGGCAGACCGTCGGGCAGTACCTTGAACGCAGATCCTAAGCGTAAGGCGGCGAATGCGGTCGGGAAGTCGGCAAAGAAGGAGAAAGACCCCAACAAAATTGGGTTTTGGGCGAAGCAGCGCGGTATTGATATTCCTATGTTCATCATCGTGCTGGTGCTGCTGGCACTGGGTATCACGATGATGTTCAGCGCGGGATATGCGTGGGCTTATGAGAAGGAGAACGACCCGTTCTACTATGTTAAGAGACAGCTTCCCGCTGCGGGATTGGGACTTGTGGGAATGTTCCTGCTCACATTGTTTGATTATCGGTTTCTCCGTCATGAATTTACAATTGGCAAAAACAGGAAAATAACCTTTTCGCTGGCACATATTCTGCTGATAGCGACACTGTTCCTGAATTTTCTGTGCTTGCCGCTTGGAGTATCCAACATTGAGGACGGTCCTAAACGCTGGCTCCAGATCCCTGTATTCGGAAGATTTCAGCCGTCGGACTTTTTGAAGATCGCAGTCATCATCTTTATGGCGTACTATATTCACAAAAGCAAGAATAAAATCAGAAGCTTCACTGTGGGTCTGGTAAAACCCGGAATGCTCGCGGGACTTATCGGCGTTATATTGATACTTATACAGTCCCACCTGTCCGGCTTTTTGATCATCTTTATGGTAATAGCGGCAATGCTCTTTGTGGGCGGCGTCAATATAAAACCGGCACTTATAGTGCTGCCGATCGCGGTATTGGCGATATGGCTTCTGGTAGAATTTTCACCCTTCGGCTATTATTTCGCGAGACTTCAATATATCGATCCGCTGTCCGACCCGGGAGACAAATCTTACCAGAATTATCAGTCCGCACTTGCGGTAGGCTCCGGCGGAATATGGGGTAAGGGCTTTGGCAATTCCAGCCAGAAGTACTATTACCTTCCCGAAGCGGCCAACGACTTCGTGTATGCCATTCTCATAGAGGAATTCGGTTTGGTAGGCGGCGCGCTGGTAATGCTTATGTTCCTGCTGTTTACGTTCAGAGGTTTTCAGATCGCGAGCCTCGCGGAGGATAAGTTCGGCTGCCTTATCGCTACCGGAATTACCTTCCAGATAGGATTACAGGCATTCCTCAATATGGGCGTAAATTTATGCTGCGTTCCGAATACCGGTATATCGCTGCCGTTCTTCAGCTATGGCGGTACGGCGTTGATGATCCAGCTGTGGGAAATGGGATTGCTGCTCTCGGTAAGTAAAAGAGCAAAACTTCGATAACCGGAACTGATAATATGAGGTGACTTAAAATGAAGATGATTTTTGCGGCAGGCGGCACAGCCGGACACATCAATCCCGCGCTTGCGATTGCCGATAAGGTGAAGCAGACGTTCCCTGAGACAGATATTCTGTTTATCGGAACACCGAACGGTATGGAAAGCCGTTTGGTGGTAAACGCGGGGTATGCGTTCAGGGGGGTGGAGATGGCAGGATTTCAGCGAAAACCTACTCCCAAGAATATGCTGCGCAACGTGAAAGCGGCGTATTGCTACCTGATCTCGGCAAAAGCCGCCGTTCGTAAAATCATCAAGGAATTCTCTCCGGATATTGTGATCGGAACAGGAGGGTATGTTACCGCTACAGTACTCGGTCAGGCGGCGGCTATGGGGGTAAAGACAGTCACCCACGAGAGCAATTCCTACCCCGGGATGGCTACCAAAATGCTCTCCGACAAGGCGGATATCGTTATGCTTGCCACCGAGGACGCAAAGAAGCACCTCAAGCATACCGAGCGCTGCGTAGTCACGGGCAATCCCCTGAGAACCAATATCCCGATCGAGGAGAAGAGCGCCGCGAGAGCGAGGCTCGGACTCCCCGACCAATTCACGGTACTGTCGTTCGGGGGCAGTCTTGGCGCGAACCGAATTACCGAAGCGGTGGCTGAATTGATCTCGTGGGAGCAGAAAACCGGCAATATCAACCATATCCACTCATTTGGCAGCCGCAACCGCGAAACCTTTATGGAGGCGCTGAAGAACAGCGGAGCGGAGGAGGACAAGTCCTGCCACATCTTTAAGGAATATATCGACAATATGTACACCTGTATGTGCGCGGCGGATCTTATCATCTCCCGCGCCGGAGCGATGACAATCACCGAGCTGACCGAGATAGGCAGACCGTCCATTCTGGTGCCGTATCCAAACGCCGCTGAAAATCATCAGTATTATAACGCAATGACCCTTGTAAATGAGCACGCGGCACTGCTTATCGAGGATAAGGATCTGACTAAGGCGCGGCTGGTGCAGGAGGTCTCGCATCTCTATTCCGACAAAGCGCGGCTCAGGATGATGGAGGAGAACGCGCACAAGCTGCGCAAGCCGAACGCCGCCGACAAAATCCTCTCAATGCTTCTTGATCTACTGGAGAAAAAGGAATAATCAAAGGGAACCTCTAGAAACCGGTTTTCTCTCAAACAAGGTTTTTAGAGGTGACCCAAATTTTCCCTTTCACAAAATTTCTCATTTTGCCATATTATGCTATATGATTTGTGAAAATTGTGGTATATTTCGGGCAATATGGTGAAAGGGTGAATTAAATGGATAATAGCCGAAAACTGATTGTGAACGGAGGGCGACGCTTAGAGGGCGAGCTGTCCGTCCATGGGGCGAAGAACAGCGCACTTCCCTTGTTGTCGGCGTCTGTGTTGGCACACGGCGAGAGCGTTTTGCACAACTGCCCCTGCCTTACCGATGTTGACGCCGCGTGCAGGATACTCTCCACGCTTGGCTGCCGCTGCCGCAGAAGCGGCGGAACGGTTAGCGTTGACGCTTCCAATGTCACGGGCGCGGAAATTCCCGATAATCTTATGCGGGAAATGCGGTCGTCCATCGTGTTTCTGGGTGCGGTTATGGGGAGAACGGGGCATTGTAAGCTTTCGTTCCCGGGCGGGTGTGAGCTTGGGGCAAGACCCATTGATCTTCACCTGTCGGCTCTCGAGCAGATGGGCGCGACCATTACGGAGGAACACGGCTATCTTGACTGTACAACGGTCAAGGGACTTCACGGCGCGAAAATTACGCTCTCGTTTCCATCGGTCGGCGCTACCGAGAATATTCTTCTCGCGGCGGCTACTGCAAAGGGATATACCGAGATCCATAACGCCGCACGAGAGCCGGAGATCTCCGATTTAGCGGATTTTCTCAATAAGTGCGGCGCGAAAATCAGCGGCGCGGGCGAGTGCATTATCCGGATAGAGGGAGTGCCTCGTCTGGAGCCGTGCGAACACAGCGTTATCCCGGATAGGATCGTTGCGGGTACGTATCTTTGCGCGGCGGCGATAACAGGCGGAGAGCTTATTCTCACACATTCCGAGCCTTCGCATCTTGTGCCTCTCACCAATATGCTTGAAGCGATGGGAGCGCGGCTGTACAGTTACGGCGGCGGGAAGCTGTACATCTCCTGCAAGAAGCGGCTGTCGGCTCCGCCCACGATACGTACTATGCCGTATCCCGGGTTCCCGACGGATATTCAGGCGCCGTTTATGGCATTGTGTACCACTGCGGAGGGAACTTCCGTGTTTGTGGAGACGATTTTTGAGAATCGTTTCCGCCACGTCCCGGAGCTGGTGCGGCTTGGCGCTCGCATCAAGACCGAGAGCAGGGTATGCGTAGTTCAGGGCGTAAAGAAGCTCTCCGGCGCGAAGGTATGCGCTTCGGAGCTTCGCGGAGGAGCGGCGCTTGTCATAGCTGCTCTCGCGGCGGAGGGTACAAGCGAGATAACGGGTCTGAATTATATCGACAGAGGCTATGAAGCCATCGAAACGGCACTGCGCTCGATAGGAGCGGATATTAAACGCATATAGGAAATAAAAAAGGATGGTGATGTGAATGAACAGCTCGAATACCCCTAAGGGAAATCCGCGCTCAAATTCCCCTCAGAGTGGGAACAGACAGCGTTCTCAGTCTGCAAACGGCAGACCAACGTCCGGCACATCGCCAAACCGTTCCGGGTCTGCAAACGGCAGACCAATGCCCAACACGTCACAGAGTAGTTCTTTGAATAATCATCAGCGCCGTCCCGATGCCGCCGGATCGCAAAGACGCGGGAATTCGGGAAATCCTCCAAAGCCGAAAAGGGGTTTGTCTCCGAAAAAAGCTTCAGGCAAAAAAACGGTACAGCCGCACAGACCGCAGAGTACGCAAAAGCCCGATACCCGACCGCCGAGGACGCGGAGAGCTGAAAAGCCGAATACCGCCAAGCCCGTAATTAATAAAAAAGCGAGCGCGGCCGCTGCAAGGGCGATGAACACCAAGCACGCAGCGCAAACACGCACTAAGTTTAGGGGCGGAAGCTATATCCTGTACTATCTGCTCGTTGCGATAGTGCTGATAGTGGTGATGATCATTCTGGCGAATACCGTGCTTTTCAACTGCAAGCAGATCGTTGTAGAGGGCATCCAAAGGTATACGGCGGATGAGATCATAGACGTATCGAAAATACGTAAGGGCGATAATCTTCTTCATGTGGATACGGACAAGGCGGCGGAGAAGATAGTCTCCGGGCTTACATATGTGGAAAGTGCGAGGGTCGAGAGATCCTTCCCGACCAAGATTGAGATCACGGTAACCGAGGCGGAGAAATGGTACTGTATAATTCAGTCCGGCGTTAAGGCAGTGATCTCGCGGGGCGGAAAAATTCTGGAGAAGGGTTCGTCACAGGGACTTGTCGAGGTCACGGGCTACGAGGCGGAGTCCCTTGAGATAGGCGCTCGCCTTACCTCAAAGGTGGAGGGAAAGAAGACCATCCCCGAGCAGATTTTAAACGCCGCCGATAAAGCGAAAATCACCGATATTGTTAGTATTGATATGACCGACCGTTATGCCATCAATGTTGTGGTAGAAGGAAGAATTACGCTGGAGCTTGGCGGCATTACCGACATTGACGCCAAGATGCAGGCTGCCCGCAGTATCATCGACGCCGAGAATGAGATCTCCCCGAATGCCAGCATTACCCTCCTTCTGAGCAATCCCGAACAGGTAGCTGTTCATACTAATCAGCCGGAAGAACAGTCCGATACGTCCAAGACGGAGTCGTCAAATTCCGATGAGGTGTCGAATTGATCCGAAAATAGTATTGCCGTCGGGTGATTTTTAGCGGTTATGACTAAAAACTGTAATTTGAGAAGATAAAATTATTGTAAAAAACCAGTTGCAATTTTGGTTCTAATCTGTTATAATATAATTTAGATATAATTAAACGCAGTTTGGACAAAAGTTGTAAAGAGGAGGATTTCAAAATGGCACCTTTTGAGCCTGATTATGATGAAGACGATTTCGAGGCACCCGATGATTACCAGGTGTCAGCTAAAATAATGGTGTTCGGCGTAGGCGGGGCGGGCGGAAACGCGGTAGCTCATATGGTTGAGAGCGGCGTTGAAGACGTATATTACTGTATCGCCAATACCGATGTCGCTGCTCTCCGTCAAAAGGATAGAAGCAAGATCAAGTGTATTCAGATCGGCAGAAAGACTACCAAGGGCAGAGGCGCCGGAAATAACCCTGCTGTGGGTAAAGCGTCCGCCGAAGAGAACATTGACGACATTACGGCTCAGCTTGAGGGGGTATCTATGCTCTTTGTTACCGCCGGTATGGGCGGCGGCACCGGCACCGGCGCGGCTCCTATTGTGGCGGCTGCCGCAAAGGAAAAAGGGATCCTCACTGTCGGCGTTGTTACAAAGCCTTTCTCTCACGAAGGCTCAAACAAGATGACATTGGCTCTTGCGGGCATTTCCGAGATGAAAAAGTACGTTGACGCGCTTATCGTTATCCCTAACGAGCGGCTTAAGCAGCTTAAGGGTATGAAGATAACTCTTAAGAATGCGTTCGGCGAGGTTGATAACGTACTGTGCAGGGCGGTGCTTGGCATTATCAAGCTGCTGCAGGGCAACGGCTACGTAAACGTGGATTTTGCCGATGTCTGCATGGCGCTTCGCGATTCGGGTATGGCTCATATGGCTATCGGTAACGGCAAGGGCGACGACAAGCTTGACGACGCACTTGACGAGGTACTTAACAGCCCGCTTCTTGAGACCTCCATCAATGGTGCGAGACGCGGTTTGTTGAATATCAGCGTTCCCGAGTCGTTCCCGCTTGAGGAATACGACAACCTTATGGAGCAGATCTCCAATAAGTTCAATTCCGACGCGAGATTTAAGTGTGGTATCGTATTCGACGAGGAACTCGCCGATGACCAGATTTCGCTTATCGTGGTTGCTACCGATTTTGTGGATGAGGATGATTATCCCGCTCCTAAAGCTCCTTCTGTGGCTCCAAGGGTTCCGGCGGATTCTTCGGCTGAGCCTGTGGATCCGGATCCCATTCCCACGCCTACTCCCGCGCCTGACGGTATGTCGGATGATCTCGGTTTTTCGACTGAAGCCAATGATATGGACGCGCTGCTCAGGAAGTTTAATCAGAACAGAGACATTTGATTTTTAGAGGCGACCTTTAGCTGAATTCAGAAAATCCGAGGATTTCCCTTGGATTTTCTTTTTTTAAAGGAAAAGTTCAAATAAATTTACCAAAAGCGTTAAAAGGACTTGAAATTTTCACTGAATTGGTATAAAATATAAGTGTATAGGCATTTGGAGCTTATACCTCAATTTTAATTAGAGGTAAATACTGACTTACGACGGAGACGGGGAAAACCTAAAAAGGGAAGCCGCGATTTAATAGCCGCAGCAAAGAAAGGACAGATTGATGGACAAGCTTTTGGCTTTTTTTAAGAATAAATGGTTTAAACGAGGAGTGTCACTTCTCTGTTTTGGATATACGGCATTTATGGTATGGCTTGCCGTCCTGAACGCGGCATATTACTTTGAGCTGGATAATCCTACCCCTTTGTTCGTGCTTTATCTGTTTGTGAACATCTCCGCTCTGGGATTGATGATATTGTCCCGACGCGAGCTTCTTACCAGAATAAATTCATATCTGCTGCCGCCGATCGTGTTTGTGACGGTGATTTGTGCGTTGGGTAACTGGTATATGATCATTCCGCCTGTGGTGGTTATGGTGGTGCTGTTTTTTGTGAATAATTCCAACGAGACGCTTAAGACCGTGCTGGGTACGATGTACCTTCTGATGTATGTGATCGGTATCGTGGGATTTATCGGAGCCACGTTCTTCTTAGGGCATATTGCGTTGTACGATGTGGATCTGTCGAAGCGTGACACTTCATATGAGAAGGTGTCCGAGTCCGGAGAATACCGTATAGTGCGCTATTTTGACACGGTGGGTGACCGTAAAACGCAGTCCTACTATATTGAGACTACGGAGAAGGATCAGAAGATCCCGCTGGGTGTCTGCAAGCTGGTGCTGAATTGCAAGCATATTCACACCTCTACCTATGAGGATGTTCCGGCGGATCTGGTTGACTGGGATATTCGCGTGATAGACGGCGAGGAAACCGAAGTCCTTATTGTAGAAAACTTCGTTCGTGAGAATCCGTATGAGGTCGAAAAACGAGAGGCGGAAGCAAGCAAGAATGAACAAAGCAGCAAAAGCTCAAAGACTTATACCTCAAAGGGTTTGATTTCCGTCAGAAGTACGGGAGGTACATCGGAAGCAGCACCCGATTCCTCGTCTGAATAAAGTAAAGGAGAATGCTAATGGAAAACACGCTGAAGCTCGTTGGAAAGAATTCCAATGAAATATTCGGACTGCGTTATCCTTCTACACTGTTGGCGTTTTGCGAATATGACTTCTCATACTATGCACAGGAGGCAATTGAGGTCTGCAATGAGGCATTGAAAACAGGTACGCCCGATTTTGACAGGATCTCCGAAATAAAGAAGGACATTCAGGCTGCTCATTGCTATTTGCAGTACAGTACGAGAACAGCATATGACAAGGTGGTTTACGACTGCTGGATAGACTATGTGTGCAGACGTGATAATATCGGGGATGCCGCGCTCTGGAACAGATTTATACGCTGCCAAACACAGTTCGAGAAGATTATCTTTCAGAGATTATGCGACTTTCGCTATAACCGTGGTGTCAACGAATGGCTGAATATTATCCGTGTGCAGGATTATGCCAAGAATAAGGTGGCGTTTGTGTTTTCGGAGGATATGAGGTCGGCGCAGGAAGCGGAAGAACGCTGCAGCTACTTCGACCTGATGTTCAGCGTTACCGCACGTGAGCTGGGCTGCCGTTTAGAGGATCTGGGCGTTACTAAGTACTATACGATCGGCAGAACACCGGGTTCGCCATTTCTGTTTCCAAATGCTTCCAAGGAGATAATTCGTCATGTGTTGGCGGGATTTGATTACAGCGACGATTATTCCGATATAGATGATTATACAGAGAACGCTGACGAGATCGCTATGGACGCTTTTTCGCGAATGAAGGCGGGACTGCCGCCGGATCTATCCACATACAAGATCCCTGCGGCTAAGATGGAAAGTCTTTCAGACAGAATTTATATGCCGTGTGGACTGAAGGCGGCAATCGATCTTGAGATCGATGCGATCATCGGGAGCGGAATGTGGCTTGCCAAGTGCAAAAGGTGCGGTCTTTATTTTGCAAAGTCGAAGGATTACAGCGAGGACTATTGCCGTCGCCGTGATGTCACGAGCGGAAAAACCTGTCTTGCCATCTACGAGGAGGAAAATCCTCGCCCCAAGATGACGGATTCGCTGCTTGAGCTTTGCGATACTGTTACGGACGAGATGTACTCCCGTGTAGACAAGACCATGAGCGTTAATGAGTATAATTCCTGGCGGACATATCTCGAAGCGATGAAGCAGAAGGTGGATAACGGTGAGATCTCCCCATCCGAGCTGGAGAGCTTTCTGGAGTATTCGCGTGAGGTGGATATTTCCAAGAGCAACCCTATTCTGGAGGTGGCGAAGAAGGAACCCGAGACCCCGAAGGAGCGTGTGGTAAAACCGTTTATTCCCGAAAGAATTAGCCGCAGCGATATAATACAGTATAATGCGTCCGCAGAGAGAGAAGAGTCTGCAGAGCCTATGGAAAAGCCGTCCCGCGAGGGCTTTTTCACCTCGCCAAGCGTTCAGCGACAGAAGGGCGAACGCCCGCAGATCTCGCATATTATCAGGAACGGCGAACCGCTGGGCAGCGAGAGCGGTTCCACTCCCGACCCGGTGGGTTTTCAACCGTTTGGGTTACAGCAGCGGTCTGCACAGCCGCAGACTATGCGCTCTCAGCGAGCGGAAGGTCCGATTGCGCCGCAGTCCGAGATGAGACAGTCCGTGGGCGGACAGCCTGAAATGAGACAGTCCGCAAGGAGAGAGGAACGCGACCCATATGAAAATTTAAAGCGCCTTGAAGAGCGTCTGGAGGCGGAGCGACGTCTCCGTGAGGAACGAAATACCTTTAGGCCGCTGGCAGAACAAACGCCTGCGAGATTTGTCGAGGATTATCCGCAGAATTCTCGCAGAGAGCAGCGTTCCGAGCCGTTTAACGGGGTTGCTGAAGCTTCCGCACAATACAACGAGGAACAGAAGCCGGTGACGCGGGTTATGCGTTCGGGAGAATATTCCGAGGAGAGCTTTGAGGCTTCGCCTGAGCAGCTTGACCGTCGTACTCAACCGGAGCAATCCGACCGCCGTGCTGCGCCCGGTCATACTCGATCCGAGCAATTCGGGCAATTCGACCGTTCTGCGGATAACGAGCAGCCCGATGATAATCGCGGATCCGAACAACAGCCCCGATCTGAAATAGAGCAGGAACCGCCCAGACCTCGCGTGATCAGAAAAAACGCGGCGGCAATAAGCGCTTATGGCAAGATGTCGGGACAGTCTGTTTCAACGATCGATCCTGCCGATATACAGTCCCACGCTGCGGAAGAACCTGCGCGTCAGAGCCGACCAAACAATGAATACGAGCAGTCCGCCCCGCCGGAGCAAGCTCCGCAGATAGACAGCGAAATGCTGGAGCCGTTTAAGGATATTGGCAGCATTTTCGATGTTCTGGAACAGTCCGAGGCAACTAACAGCAGGTCTCGCCGCCATCCCGAGTATTATGATCCGGAGCGTGAATATACCGGCGAACCTCCGCGTCGTGAACCGCCGCTTTATGGCGATGAAACACGATATGACGGAGCTGAAAAAACGGAGAGCAGTGAGAGCTTCAATTCGGATTATTCCGAGCGTTCTTCTCCCGTGCCGCCGCATCAGACCGTAGATGATGAACAGCCAAGAGGCTTCTGGACAGAGGACAGGGGATTGTTTAGAAATGGCGGTATGCCGGAGGTTGAGCCGCCGCCCGTCACAGCGCCTTCTGAAGAGTACCTTGAACCTAACGCCGAGGAAGAGCAAGTCCCTGAGCCATCGCAGTCCGAAACTCCCAAGGGAGGACGTCATTCCAAGTCAAGCAAGACACAGCGGTTATATGATGTGATTATGCGCGAACCCGACGATAACCCCAATTTCCGTAAAAAGAAATAACTTAGGCAAAGATGTCCCCCGCTCGCACCGG
>CAYMTG010000020.1:0-19580 GCA_964393305.1 uncultured Ruminococcus sp. | reverse complement strand
GACCTTTATTATACATCTTCGAGGCAGATGTGTCAAGTTTTATTATACAACATCAGTTTTTTGGTATTATCTTAGCTTTGCTTGCGCTTGTCGATAATGTGCGCCGACTTTGACTCTGTGCGCGGAAGAGTTCCGGGCTTGACAATGCTGATACGTGCGGACACACCCAGCATTGATTCCATCATTCGTTCCAAATGAGAACGCTCGCTGTCGTCTATATCACCGGAAACACTCTCCACGAATATCTCGAACGTGTCGCTGTAATTCACCCTGTCAACCACGATCTGATAATAAGGCGCAATATTCTCAAACCGCAGCAGCACGCTTTCCACCTGCGACGGGAACACATTTACCCCACGGATAATAAGCATATCATCCGAACGTCCCATTGGCTTTTTCATCTTGATAAGCGTTCTTCCGCAGGAGCATTTCTCGCGCATGAGCTGCCCTATATCGTGCGTACGGTAACGCAGCAGCGGGAGTCCCTCTTTGTTGATGCAGGAGAACGCCAGCTCGCCGACGCTGCCCTCCGGAAGGACTTCTCCCGTATCCGGATCTACGGTTTCCGCGATAAAGTTGTCCTCGTTGATGTGCATTCCCGTTTGCTCCTCGCACTCGAACGCCACTCCGGGACCTATAGCTTCGGTCAGTCCATAAATATCAAACGCCTTTAGATGCAGCCGTTTTTCTATTTCTCCGCGCATTTCCTCCGACCATGGCTCTGCACCGAAAATTCCGGATCTCAAGGCGGTTTTGCCGGGGTCTATTCCCATATTGCTCATCGTTTCAGCAAGGTACAGTGCGTAGGACGGCGTGCAGCAAAGAATTGTCGATTTGAAATCGGAGATAATTTTTATCTGGCGGAGCGTGTTTCCTGTTGAAGCGGGAATGACTGCCGCACCGATTTTCTCAACGCCGCTATTCATTCCCAAGCCGCCCGTAAACAGTCCATACCCGTAGGAATTCTGGACAATGCTGTCGGACGATGCGCCTGCGGCGGAGAGCGCTCTTGCGCAAAGCTCCGCCCAATTCTCCAAGTCGTTTTTCGTATAACCCGCAACGGTCTGTCTGCCTGTCGTTCCGCTTGATGCGTGTATTCGCACGATCTCCCTCATAGGCACGGCAAACATACCGTAGGGATAATTCTCGTTTAAATCGCTTTTGTACGTAAATGGGAGCTTTCCCAAATCCCCCACACCGCAAATATCGCCGGGGGACACACCCGCCGCCTTCATTTTCTCGCGATACGGCGGAACGTTCTCATAAACATACCTTACAGTACTCACCAGACGCATGGACTGCAGCGCCTGCATTTTATCGTGCGGCATACACTCCGTCTGCTTATTCCAAATCATAATTTACCTCCGCGAAGCACTCCGCTCAAAACGGATATTTTACCAAAAGACAGCCGCACAGAAGGGACTGTACGGCTACCATTGTTCAATAAGGGACTTGCCCCGTATTTAACGCGGCAAGGCACTGCTTTGCCGCACGATCTGTTCGGTGGGTGATACGATACCCACCGAACAGGAATGTCCCCCGCCGCCTTAGAGACAGGGGGACATCTTGCTATGATACTCTGGTCATTCCCTCGTGGGCAATTTCAATGGATTCGACAGCGATCTCGGATGCTGTTGCGTTAAAATCGGGAGCGGTGTACTTCATAGGCCATGCGTTGATGACCTGCCATGAAGCGGCTGGCGCTTCTTCCTCGTCGAGCAGCGTAATGGTTATGGTCTTTCTGTCGACCGCGCCGTTTACGCCGGTGATCATCCAATCGTAAATTACCGTGGAATCAACCAGCCCCTGCTTGAGCGTGATGTTGCCGTACTTTTTAAGTCCAGGTATTTTCTGCGGCGTTGTGACCATATCGCCTTCTCTGTACTCCACAACGTCGATAGACGCATCGAATCCCGTTACCTCAGAAAAGCCGCCTGCGTCCAGTCCATCGATTTCGACCTTATATCTAAATCGGGTATGCGGATAAGCCATAATATAAAACTCCTTTCAACTAATTATTCGGCATCGCCGGTTTTCTGCGTAATTCTGAAGATCACAAACTCGGCGGGTTTTACGGGCGCAACGCCGATTACGCAGACAAGTCTGCCGTTATCAATGTCGTCCTGACTCATTGTGTTTCTTCCGATATTCACAAAAAACGCTTGATCTGTGGAGGTTCCCGCCAAAGAACCGTTTCTCCACAAACCGGTGAGGAAAACGCTGATAGTTCTCTGAACCCTTGTCCAGAGTGCTTCATCGTTTGGCTCGAATACAGCCCAGCTCGTATTTGCTTTGATCGTCTCCTCAATGAAAATAAACAAGCGGCGAACGTTGATGTATTTCCAGCTCGGGTCGCCTGAAACGGTTCTAGCACCCCACACGCGTATACCCTGACCGGGGAACGCACGGATAAGGTTTACGCCCTTGGGATTAAGTATGTCCTGCTCTCCCTTGTTGAACGGGCAGTCGAGACCCACACAGGCTCTTACTACCTCGTTTGCGGGCGCTTTATGTACGCCTCTGGTGTTGTCGCTTCTCGCGTAAATGCCGATAACCGATCCGGAGGGTGGGATTGCGATATTCTTCTTATCCAGCGGGTCGAATACCTGAAGCCAGGGATGGTACACCGCCGCATAGCTGCTGGAGAAAATATCGCGGTGAGCGAGGATCTCCGAAGTCTTTGTCGCTGTTCGCGGAATATCAAGCACGGCAAATCTGCTGCCGAGATTTTCACAATGAGCGACCAGCGTCAGTTGGACGTTGGGATCGGTAACACCGGGCACCGCCATAATGGATACGACATCGTTATCCAGAAAAGACTGAATACCTGTTCTCTTGCCCGCGCCTTTATCAACTCCGATAAAATCTGCGGCGCTTATCGAAGACACGGAGCCGTTGCTGCCTCCGGAAAACTCTACGGTCAGAACGGGTTTTTCCGCACTGCCGCCGAGAAGCTCGAACGGAGTCACAATATCGTCGCCCTTAATAGTGAAGCTTGCTGTGATAAGCTCGGACTTCGCAATCTTCTTTGAAATGCAGTTTGCGGCATCGATGTTGAAGGAGACGTTCTCATAAACCTCAACAATATCATCGTACTTTACCTCAAGGGAGATCTCGCAGGTGCTAATCGTTTTTACCGCAAGAATATTCGTATCAACGACATCCGCAGTGAACTTATTCGCGAAGGTGATTATGTTGTCCTGATTTTTTTCGACCCTGTTGTACTCAACGGCATCGCCATCGGTAAAGGCTACAATATCGCCGGGGTTAAAGCCGACGCTGCCCTTTGCACGGTACTTGTTCTCGTCGAGAGCCTCAAGGATCTGGGTCTTTGCCTTGGACGATGGTCGGATCTTAACGCTCAGGCTGTCACCCCAGATGCCGGGATTTTTTGCGGTAAATTCGAGAATTTCCTGCTTTGCTGTTGACGCCTTGGCATTGGAAGGCGCTACACGCATTACATAGCAGCGCGAACCGCCGTTCACGAAGAAGTGCTCTACCGCATAAGCCAAGAACCGATACTCTCCAAACTCATTCTCCGAAAGAAATCCTCCATAGGTTCTTCGGAAATCGGAGAAATTGGTTATAAGCTGCGGAACTCCTTCAACGGGACCCTTCTCGGCAAGCCCGATAAAGCCCGCTGTGCTGGTGCCGACACCCTCCATGGGCTTACCGCCGGACTCGAATTCCTCAACATACACGCCGGGGGATAAATACTCTGCCATAATTTCGGTTTTTCGCCGTCTGACGAAAAACGCTTCCCTCCTTTACAAAACAGATTAGGGAACCTCTAGAAACCGATTTTCTCTCAAACAAGGTTTTTAGAGGTGACCTTATATACTCAGTATACAACCACAATCTAAACAAAGCTATAACCAATGTTCTAAACAATTTGCGGATCTTTATTTTCGCCGTCCTCGGCGGGATCTTCATTTTTATCGTCCAAATCATCGTTCTGCTGCTCCAAAGCGGAGACTGCACTGTTGTTCAATAAGGGGCTTGCCCCGTCATTTAACGCGGCAAGGCGCGGCTTTGCCGCGCTCTGTTCGGCGGGGGGATCGTATCCCCCGCTGAACAGGAATGGCACCCGCCTTAGAGCCGGAGCGTCCGGTGCGAGCGGAGGACATCTTGCCTGAGTTATACTCGATGAGAACGGCTTCGTTCGCCTTTCTTCCTGCGGCTTTCAACATTCGCAAAAATCTGTGCATGGCGGCGTTCTTATCGCTTATCGTCCTTTCCAGCGCCATAATTTCACTTTGCGGGGCACTTTCTTCGCGCAGCCGACTAAGCTCCGACATATCCCGATCCACCGACATGAACGGCATTATATCCTCCGCCGAGCTTATTTTAAGCCGCCGCGAATGCTCCCTTAGCAGCACGAGCATACGCTTTTCGGGAACCTTTTTGTTCGCCTTGAACGCAAACGCGCCGGTTCGCGGCAAGCGCGAGGAAGTGATAAGTTCCCCCTCAAAGCACCTCTTTTTTCCGGCGCGCGAGATCCGAAGCCTTTTCCTGTCGCTGTCAAGCGTGGGGGAGTTCGCACGTTTGATCGCCGAGCCTGCTATTACTATATCGCCCTTTTTGTCCGCGCCTACGGAAACGTTATTATACGCATTGTGGGCGCAGACCAGCTCGTGCGCGTATGTATCGCTGTCCTTTTCGGACGTATTCTGCTCATAGCCGTGCATTTCTTCTTTCTTTTGGGGAGAACGCTGCTCCTCGTGAATTACCGCTTCTGAATTTTTATGTGCGTTATTCGCGAGTTCCTGTTTATTCCGTTCTGTGAGATACATCGGCTATTCCTCCAAAAATTCGGCATACTCGCCTGCTTCGCTCTTGGCGAACGTTTTTCCGCTCTTGGCAAATTCGTTTCGTATTGCGCGGATAATGTGCTTCATTTCGACTTGCTGTTCATTGGCGGCAGCTGCAAGAAACGCGCTGTACACCGCGATGTTTTTGATGTTGCTCCCCGAAAGCTCAAAGCTTTCAACAAGATAGTCGAAATCGATTTTCCCGAGCGGCGTTTCAGGCGGATAGACGCTTCTCCAGATTTCAGCACGCTGCGCTTTCTCGGGGAATGGAAATTCTACGGTAAAATCTATACGACGCTTAAACGCTTCGTCAAAATTCTGCACGAAATTTGTGGCAAGAATTACGATCCCGCTGTAATCCTCAACCTTCTGAAGCAAAAAAGCCGCCTCCATATTGCTGTATTTATCGTTGGAATCCTTGACCTCGGTTCTTTTCCCGAAAAGCACGTCGGCTTCGTCAAAGAACAAAACCACGCGGCTTTTCTTCGCACGGTCAAAAATGTCGCTCAAGTTCTTCTCCGTTTCTCCTATATACTTGCTTACCACCGCCGCGAGATTTACCTTGTAAAGCTCCAGACCAAGCTCTCCCGCAACGATCTGTGCAGCCATCGTTTTTCCCGTTCCGGGAGGACCGGTAAAAATCATAGAAACACCCCGTCCGTAAGGCAGTCGTCTCCCAAAGCCCCAATTGTCGTAGACCGCGTGAGCGTTACGAATTCTGTCGCAGGCTGAACGGAGCAGCCGTTTGCTGTACTCGGGAAGAATAAGCTCGTCCCATGTAAACACGGTATCGACCCGCACCGCTTTGCCTCCCATATCCGTGCTCAATGACAGATAGCAGCCTCTCTTTATTTCCGCCGCGGAGAGCGTTTCTCCCGCAGCGCTCACAGCGGCATATCTCAGCGCCTTTTCAACGGCTCCCGGAGGAAGATTGAACTCGCCTGCTATCTCGTTGAAGTCCACGTCCTTCTCCACGGAATAACGTTTACTTTTCAAGCGCCAGATCTTTCCCTGAACGTCCGTCCCAAAACGGCTTGGCATAATGGGGAAGAAATCACAATCCAGCCGATTATCGTCAGGCATTTCCTCAGAAATAACAGCCATCAAGCCGGCTTCCTCGGAGATCGCGTTCAGAAAATCGTATATGGCGGCATTGTCAAAGCTTGCAACTGTTACCGCCGGGTAAGCGTCCGCAGCCGCCAATAAAACGGCTGTCTCTTCAGCAGGGACGTCCGCTGCCAGGCTGTCTATCAATGCAAAACGTATCCCCAGCCGAGCCGCCGCAAGACCGAGTACGGTTTTCCTGCCGCAGCCGTTTTCGCCAAGCATACCGATTGTGACGCGATTTTCGCCGTCATACGCTCCGACAGCTCGGATCACCGCTTCGACGCTTTTCTCAACAGCGATATACTCCTCCGACGTATCAATCTCGAGCAAGGAGAAGTACTTTTCGCGAACCTCTCCGAACAGAAAAAAAACGGCGAGCGGCGCTCTTATCCTCATAACTGCTCCCACAAAAGGGGATGTTCCCGAAAAAAATCTTGTCAGGGCGTATTCCTCGGAAAACAGATCGGCATAGGCGCTTACGTTATCCGTACCACAGAACAGCCCGCATATTGCCCGGGGTGTTATCGACCCCGACTCGCACCCGAACATACGGCTTATCCGCTCGGCAGCCGAGACTTTTATTGAAACGACAAATCCCAGAGCTGCCGCCGCTCGTTCAAGCGCGCAACAATCAAAAATATCAAAAACCTTCACAAACGGAGTCTCCGAGAAACTGTTAATCGCTCTCACGTACTTCTCATATTCCGGTACCGAGAAGCCGTTCTCGGAATATTCCGCAAGATAGCGCTCGGTTTTATCGCACAGCTCGCCGTAATCAAACAATCTTGTGTCACTCCTCCGAAAAGCACGACAAAAACTCGCTGCGAAGCCATTTGCCGGGCGTTATTCCAAGCTCGTTTCCGATAAAATCGCTGAAGCTCTCGTACTTCTCCTTTGCTTTATTAGGTCTGCCCTGTGCGATGTAGCAGAATAAAATATCCCTGACAATTTTCTCGGAATATGGATCGAGCGCAGCGGCATTGTTCAGAACGCTAAGCTCAGAGGAGTAGTCTCCCTGTTCGTGATAATACTCAGCCAGCGTCAAAGAGATGTCCACAAAACACTTGTCGTAATGTTCACGAAGATTATTTGCCCAATCGCTGTCTATGCCTTCCAGATATTTTCCCCAATACTCGCGCAAGGTATTTCTGTATTCTATAACCTCGCTCACCGAGCCGCCGGTAAACGCGCTGCAGATGTGAAAAATATCCTTGTCCTCGTCCTTTACCTGTGACATATCAAGGCTATAACACTTGTTGGAATATCGGATAAAATTCTCCGTCCCCGCCGCCGTAAGCTCTCTGCGAATATTGTAGATTATGTTGTGCAGCATAGCGACGGCGTTGTTCGGTATGTCAAACGGCCAAAGCACGTTAAGCAGCTTATCACGGCTTACGGGTTTTCCGTTGTTTTCAAGCATATATGCCATCAATTCGCACGCCTTTCTTGTTCGCCACTGAAGCTCATAGCCGTTGACGGCGGATGTTATAGAGAATTTGCCAAACTTGCGTATAAGAAGGTTTCCGCCGGGATTTGCGCCGCTATGCAGTATTCTGTCAAAAAGCTCCCTATCGGCGCTGTAAAGAAACGGCAGCGGCGCTTTGTTTTCACGGAGGAATTTTTCGGCGCTGATAACATTTTCCGAATACAGCGAATGGTTTTTCTCGTATCTGATAAGCCCGTTATAAAGCTTGCGGTAAACGCTGTATATATTCTCTCTGCCGAACATACTGTCGGCGCGGTTATAGCAGCTTTCCATTCTTACATAATCGCCCTTGTAGTAGTAATACTGTGCCAGAATGTCAAGCGTTTCTGCATTGACAGGCTCGCCGAGATGGTCAAAGATATCGGCGAAATAGCCTATAAGCTCAAATTCGCGGTTCTCCAACAGCCTTGTACCACAGTCTAAGAGAATTCCCTCGATAGACGATACATCTCCGCACCTATCAAGCATAGCTATCGCTTCAACGATTTTGTTGTTTTTTACAAAGCTTCTCACCGCTTCCCCGAGTAACTCCTTGCGCTCCGGAGCCGTAAGCATATCCGAAAACGCTTGCTGCATTACCGGAATCAGGGCGTATTTTCCGCCGCTTTTGACAATTATTCCGTCGGAAAGCAGCTCGCCTGGATCGATTGTTGACCCGTCGGTGAAAAGATCCGAGAGCAATTCTCCAAAATCAATGCCGTATTTCTCAAGCAGGGCAGCGTGTTTAAGACACGAGGAGACCCCCGCGTCAAGCTCTCCCAGAATATTTGACTCTATGTACCGCTTCAAACGTGAATCCACCGCAAGAGCGATCGTATCGGCATTTTCGGCACTGTCAAGCATAAACAACTGTGCCGCAGGAAAGCCGTCCGTGTATTTCGCCAGCGTATCGGCGGTCTCTATATTAACGGGACCCTTCTCCCGACCGTAAAGCTCCAGCATTTGCAAGGTTTCATCGCTGCTGAACGCAAGTTCCCGAGCGGTCATCTCGGCACAGTCTCCGTTAGGGAAAAGATCGAGCAGAATGCCCGGCACTCGGCGGCAGGCTCCCGCAAAATGCAGCCCATTCTCCGACGTACTCATGATCAGCTTCCGTATAATTCCCAGAACGGCACTGTCGCAGGTGCGGTCAATGTCATCCGCAAGTATTATCCAATGCTGTTCCTCCGCGAGACGTATAAGCTCCGAAACGCCAAAATTGTCGGCAATTTTCTCGCCCGTCAGACCCCCGGCAGCACTGCGAAGCAGTGCGGTAAGGTCCTCCGCGCTGCGTACTCCTTCAAGCGAAAACGCCGCCGCTTTCCCCCAAAAATCCCGCTCAAGCTGAGCCAGGAAAACGCTCTTCCCCCAACCCGCGCAGCAGTGAACGATAACGGACGGCGGCAGCTTCCGCTTGCGCCGGACAAAACCGCGCTTGGGGCAATGCAGCACCGCTCGCCTACTCTTCAAACCCGAGTGCATCTCTTATCACCTCGTCGCTCGCGTTATCAGCAAGCCCCATAACATTAAGCAATTTGGGATTGCGCTTTGCGGCATCCACGCGGATATCTCCAATGTGCCGGAATATCTCATCCTTGAGAGTCTGCTTCTGGCTTTTTTCTGTGAATTCGCTAACATCTAAGCCCATTCGCGCAATGGCGATATTCTCCTTCTCGATATCGGTAAGCTCGCCCTCTGCGTCCACGCTGCCGTGACGTTCGACTTTATTCTTCTCTTCCGCGACGTAAGCATCTACGATGGAATCCTTGTTCTTGCTCTTCCTTCGGTCTTCCAGTTTGCCGCCTAAGAGACTAAGTCCCCTTCCCAGAAGTCCGATCACTGTTCCAACAACGCTAAGTATCGACGATAATGCCTCGTTTCCGACAAAATCTCCCGCAAGTGAGAAACCGCTTGCTATTGTATTAGCTACTCCCGCTCCTGTTTCAAATCCGCTTGCCCAGCGCTTTGCTTTCGTAGCTTTGGAATAGTTCTTTGCCAGAGCTTTCTCCTCGGCGCTTGCGGTGTCGCTGTTCTTGATAGCCCTCAGTTTACTGAGCGAGCTGTTTTGTCGGCGAACCCTGTCGGCGGAGCCGCTCATCGAGAGAATATTTCCGACAGCGCCCAAGCTGTCGCCTACTTTACCGGATATTTCATCTTCATCTAAGCCGGCAGCTTTCAGCGAGCTTCCTACAACTCCGGTGGCGTTGCTTCCCATACCAAACAAATCTGCTGCTACTGACAGATTGTTGGAATGAAGCTCGCCCTTATTTCCGCCTCTTTTCGCCGCCTGAGCGTCCTTCACATCTCTGTATGTACTTACTCCTCCCGTAAGCAATCCCGCCAAATTTGTTACAATTGAGGCTATATTTGAATTTTTTTCCGAGCCGCCTTTCATATCGGATATGCCAAATCCCAGACTTGCAACATCACTTGAAGCGTCCGAGACTTCCAACATATTGCCCATTTTGTCCGATTGTAACATCTCTGCAAGACCGGACTTTTTCTCACCGCCTTCAGTATCACCGCCGGGAGCAGTCTTATCGCCGGGAGCAGCATTACCGTCACCGGGAGAGTTACTTCCCATTTGCGCTAATATCTCCTGCTTGTCCTTTTCCGAATTCGCCTCGTCGTACGCTTTTTCCTTATCATAGGTATCGACATACTCCTTTTTAAGGAATTCGTTTCGTTTGCTCTTATCCTCATTGGGCTTTACGGGATCTGCAAAATTTCTTCCGTATTTTCCGTTTGCCGGATCGGGTCGGGGAGGTTTTTCCGAATTGGCGTCTGAAGAGCTGTCGCCCGTGGATGTGTCGGTATCCTTCGGTTTGGACGCGGGATTGTTTTCATCAACGGTCTTTGTTTCCTGCGTATCTCCGCTGTCGGTATTGGCGGCGGGAGTGGTTTGGTTTACACTGTTTTCCTCTGTTTCCGGAGCCACTTTTTGCATATTATGATCCTCCTCTCTGCTTACCGAATCCGTCCGATTCCGCGGGAAATCAGCTCGTCCGCCGAAAATTTTCCTTCGATAAGCGGATCCAGCATATTCGTTATTGCATCGATTATTTTCCCGACAAGCGTTATGGCAAGTCCCAGCTGACGAGTGATCGTCCCCTCGGGCATATCCTCGGTGAAAACCAGCGCGTAGTTATAAAACAACGCCCTTTCTTCATAGGACACAAAGACGTTTCCTACGGTTAAGACCTCGTTTATCCGCGCAGTGACCTTCTCGATATTCGCGAAAATGCTTTCCTCAATATTGCCGTACATTTTCACCATAAGCAAAAGCTGGCTGCAATTCCCGCCGGCATGCTCAATGCTAATTTGTGCGTAAGATTCCCCGATTTTGCTGTCGGCAGGCGATGTCTGAATAAACAGCGCGGGCGTGCCGTCGATCTCCTCGATAAACGCTTTAACCGAGTTGTTCTTAAGCTCCTCCTCAAGCATTTGCAAATAACCCGTTTCCCATTCTTCCGCCATAATTGTACCTTCCTTTCAATTAATATCCCAAGTAGCCAAAGTCTTCGTCTGTAAGATTTTTTCCGAATTTTGAAAAATTCAGCTTTATCGCCTCCACAATATGAATGTTGCGCAAGCCGCTGCCCTCGGCCACCGCCATAAATGCCGCATTGGTGATTATCTCCTTTATGCTGCTGCCGGATAACTCGAATTTCTCGGCAAAAAACTCAAAGTCGATTTTTTCGTCCAGCTTCGCGGAGGTTGGCAGAAGCTTCTTCCACAGCATAAGCCGAACACTCGGCTCGGGAAAAACGAAATTCACCATAAACTTAATTCTTCGCTTGAACGCGTCGTCTATATTGTTGACGTAATTTGTCGCGAGAATAGTGATTCCCTCGTAATCCTCCAGCTTCTGGAGCAGAAACGCTGTATCGGCGTTTGCGTAGCGGTCATTGGAATCCTTGACCTCCGAGCGCTTCGCGAACATCGAATCCGCCTCGTCAAAGAAAAGCATGGCGTTGATATTCTTCGCCCTGTCGAACAGCTCCGAGATGTTCTTCTGAGTTTCACCGATGTATTTGCTTGTCATCTGCGAAAGATCGATCCTGTATAGATCCAGTCCAAGCTCGTTTGCCATAACCTGCACAGCCATGGTTTTTCCCGTTCCGGGAGAACCGTAAAACAAAGCGCAAAGCCCTCTGCCGTACGGAGTTTTTTTCGCAAAGCCCCAATCCTCGTTTACGACGCTTCGGTAACGCACCTGATCGCAAATCATTTTCATTATGCGCTTTTGTTCTTCGTCAACAACAAGGTCGTCCCAAGTGAAAACGGCGTTTATCGAGACCGCATAGTGCCCCAGCTGATTGATTGAATACTGTCGGACGCACTCGCGCAGAATTTCCTTGGTGATTTTCGTACCGTCAGCCTTCGAGCGTTCCCGGGCAGCGGTGCAGACCCTTTTTATATCGCGCGGAGTAAGAATATACTGCCCCGAGACGATATTGAGGTCAATACCGTCATAATCGCAATTCTGAGCATCCGAATACGCGTCCCAGAACTGCTTTCTCTCCGTGCCTGTCAGCATCGGAAGCTCCAATGCCGAAAACTCCGCCGCTGTACGAAAAAACACCGTTTCCTTTTCGTGGGTGATCCAGAACGCAAAGCGGAACAGCCGTGTTATGTATTCCGCCGCCATTTCAAAAGCTGCGGAAGCTGAACTGCTCTTTTTATCCTCTTGCGCGGAGCCGTCCTTTTTATCGTAAATAAAACACGGTATCGCGCTTTTCAGGACGCACTCAATGTATGCCATATCAAGAACCTTCAGCATCTGCTCCGTATTTAAAAGCGTTATTCTTTGCATATCGACGACAAGCATGGGAAAGCCCTCCCTGCCGACCGCAAGACCTGCGGTATAGCGCCTGCCGATCCCGTCCGGACCGTACAGGTTTAATACCGCACACCCACCGTTCCTGAATGCGTGGCTTATAAAATACGTCCGCACATATTTCAGAATTTCCGGGCGTATCCCGATATAGTCATTTCCGAGGTTCACACCGAGTGAAACGACATATCCGTTAAGGCGCGGCTCGCGGCTATCCCCTCCGAGAATATAGGAAGCGATACATCCGCGCATTACCGCACGGTTCGCGGAAATACCGCGCTTTCGCTGCTCTGCGTCCGGATCCACGATAAATCTCGTAAATGGCAAGCTGCTGTCCGTCAGCCGCTCCTTTACGCTTGATTTATCCGCCAATATCGCATAAAGGCGCTCTATCAGCCAATACGATGGAAGAAAATCCGACGCGTTGTTGTGCAGATAGGTGTAAATGCCCTCGTATCTTCTGTCGTACACTGCCGAAAGCGCCAGCATTGCTGCAAAACGTTCAATGTCGCTAAGCCCGAACTTTTTGCAGACTATCTCGAACCGCGGTATAAAACCGGATTTTATACTTCTGCGCGTTCTGCACTCAAAATGGATGAATGCGTCTTCAAGCTGTCTTCGCCCCTCGTCCGTTAGCGTTTCGTCTGCTTCCGGCTTGAGGATCGAGAGCAAGTCTTCCGAAGAAACTGAAAGCCCTTTTGCTGTACCCACCATGTCGGAGGGCGGAAAACCGCTGCCGTTCAATCCTTTCATTCCGCAGGCAATCGTAAAGAAAACGTCAAGGAAACGAAACATATCCGTCAGATATTCCCCATCGTCACGGTACGGCTTAAACTTCTCGCTTGGGTCGAAATATGTGCCGCAAAGCTGTTCTATCTCCATTAGAGCTCCCCTTATCCCAAATATCTGAACGCTATCAGAGACGTATCGAGCTCCGGCTGAACGTTCCCGCGAAAGCTTTCAAGCGAGCTTTCCAGTTCTTCGGTAATGTCCTTCAGCGTGTACTTGCTTGCCGCAATTCTGTTGATCTCCGACATAACATTCGTCTCCGAAAACTCAATGCCGTTTTCGTTCTCCATCTTGAGAACGCCGTTCGACATAAATAAAATCGAATTGCCCTGCGAGAGCCGTATTGTCTCCGGAGAAAATGATATGTTTGGCATCTCTCCGAGACTGAACTGCCCGGATGCGAAATTGTAGGAAAAGCTTTCGCCCGTTTTTTTCAGAAGCATAGGCGGCATTCCGGCGTTAACATATTCGAACACCCCACTTTTAAGGTCGATCTCGGCAATGATCGCATCCACGGCGAGTCCCTTATCGTTATTGCCCTGTCCGCACAGCAGGTTGTTGGTTTCCATCGCTATTCTGCGGGGGCGATATCCCATTCGCGCAAAGCAGCGGATATTCGTTGCCGCAAACATAACGTTAAGCATTGAGGCAAGACTTCTTCCGGGCGATTCTCCTATAATAAGGAACAGGTGACTATCATCGATCATAAAGCAATCGCAAAAGCTGCTTTTGTTGAAGACGGTGTTTTTCATGCTTGCGAAAAGCTCAAAGTCCGTTCTGTTAGGAAAAGCGGGATAATTCGTGCCGCCCGACAGCGATATGCGTATCTGCGCGGCAACGTCAAGATCGGCTTGCAGTCTCTCCCTTTCGACGACTGACTTTTCGAGATTTTCTGTATATTCCAGAATTGCTTTCGCCATGCTGTTGAAGTCCTCTGACATCTGCTCGATCTCGTCGTTGGTTTTAATTCCGGTTATCGGCGTAAAATTCAAGTCCCCGCCGCCCGAAACGAATTTGTTCATACTGTCGGAGAGCCTTTTTACGGGCTTCACCACCGAGTTCTCGATAAAGACGATGAAAATTACGGCAAATGCCGCGACAAGCAAAAATATAAGCCCGCAGGTAACAAGCGTTTGGCGCAATACGGTTTCGATAATTGTTGTCATCTCCGAGTCAATGCCCACAAGTGCGGAGACCTCTCCCTTATCATTGAGGATCGGAATATAGCACGAGGACAGCCAGCCGAATTCCTCCGACCTTGTGATTATGTCGCTTTTGAGCGTTTTGCCGGTTTGATAAACGATACGGCACTGCTCGAAAACATCCACCTCGCCCGTTTCCGTGCCGAGCATATCGAAATTTGCCTGCGACGTATCTCCGCTGCGGCTTATGTCAAAGAGGGTTATCATATTGTTGAGCATATTTCCGTGTTCATCAAAGGTCGGTACGAACACATAAACGCTGTTAAGCCCGTAGCAGCTGTTCAGCTTTGCAAGCTGCCGCGCGGTTTCCTCGTAACTGCCGTCCACGCCGTTCTCAAGCCAGCCGGCCATCTTATCTGTATCTACGGTCGCTGAGATGAATTCTCCTGTACCTGCCGCAATGTCATTCACATTATCCAGAACACGACGATAACTTACTTTGTATATGACAAAACCGATGGCGAATATCATTATGAGTACCATAACGACAAATATTAAAATGATTTTTGTACTGATTTTGTGCAGTTTTCTGACTTTTTTCATTGCCGTATACTCCTTTGAAGCAGCGTATTACCCTATTTTGCTAATCGTAATTCTCGCCGAACAAACGCATTTTTCCCCGCAAATGGGACAAAGAGAACCGTTTTTAAAATAATCCCTGTAAAAGTGCGGAATTATCCCAAAATCCCGGCAAATATTAAATGCGCCCGTTACCGGGCCATAGGCGGGGGTTTTCCCATCGGGATATACCCACATCTCGTGCAGAACGTATATTTTCTCGCCGCAGAGCCTACTGATCTCGACCAGCCGATCGCTCATATTTTTTTCGAAGGTCCGCGCAATTCTTTTGCCGCGGTATTCATTATCGACAAATATTGCTTCGCCCGTATAAACCTTCGCGCCCATTACATAGTCCTCGACATTCTTGACAAGCTCGGGATAATAGCAGGAAAATGATATTCCCGGGGTGTATATATCTACTCCCGCAATTTTTCCGGTTTCGCTGTCAACAGCCTTTTGCGCCAGCGTGTCGGGGTCGCGAAAGATCCTTTCCAGGCGCGGTCTCAGAGCTGTTCCGTTGTCAAGGTGTTTTCTGTAAAGCCGCTCGATCTCGTCAATATCATTTTCATCTGCGTTGAGATATTGTATCATTATTTTTCCTCCTATTCTTTTCGGAAATGCGTCTTACAAGCAGGAACACCACGTACAATATAATTCCGGCCGTCCCCAGCAAGATACATTCCCGGCCGCTTCCCAACACAAGCAGTGCGCCCATAAGCAGCGGCGCGGCAGTCTGTGAGGCATTATCGAAGATACTGTAAACGCTCATAGCCCGCTTTGCCCCGAACCGTTTAAATGCCTGCAGGGAGGAATAGTAAATCTCCTGTCCCGCCAAACCGAACCCTGCCGAAAGGCTGAGTACAATCACCGCTATTACCGCCGATTTCGTTGAAGGAAACAGCCCGAAGAGCACAAGGCAGGCTGACGTGATAAGCATCGATATGCTGATCATCCCAAGGCTTCCGCACAGCTTAAACAGCCAATCCGCAATAACCGTCCCGAACACTATGGAAACGGCGCCGGAAAACAGCAGGATATTGCTAATGCTTATGTCGCTCATACCCTCCGAGCTTGCGTAAAGCGGAAACAGATAATCCTTAAAATACATCATAATGAGAAGCGGCACCATTACGCACACCACGAATGACAAGACTTCCGCGCTGCCCAGAAATTTTCCCAAGCCGAATTTCTCATCAGCTGAATTTTTGTCAAGAGACTGCGCGGATCTTTTGGTTTTTTCTTTTCCGACGCTTATGAAAACCAAAATCCCAATCCCTACGACAACCACTCCCGAGAAAATGAACACAGACGCATAACTCAGGGCATCCGCAATATAAGAGCCTATCGACAGCCCTATCACAACGCCGGAAATAATTCCCGCATTAAGGTGAGAGTAATAGCTTGTGCGAAGCCCCTCATCCTCGATTTTATCGGGCATCGTATTAAACGCCACAAGCGTTATTCCAATTCCCAGACCGGAAATGAAATGCCCCGCAGAGAACGCAATGTATTGATTAGAAAACGCACCTGCGGCTATCACGGCATACCCGGCTATTTGTACAGCACAGGCGGTCAGCATTAGCGGCTTTGCGGGAAATTTTTCGAGAAGCTTTCCGCAAAGCATCGCTGCGACAGCAGTTGCCAGAAGCTGCAGCGACATTGGCAGCGCAGACGTTATCGAACCCGCGTATCCCATGCCGGACTTTTCAAAAACCTCCTGAGACATCTGCGGAATAAATGCCGCCGAAAGATTTGAGGCAAAAAATGTCAGGAAAACCATGGGGCGCAGAAAGTATGGAATATCGGGATTTTTTTCCTTTCTGAAGCCGGAAACACCATCTGCAAAAACCGTGCTTTCTATCAAAAGAAGAACGATGAGCAAAATTATTACGGCGATTTTCACGATAACCGAAAGAATAATATCGGTATTTTGCTGCTGCTCAGTGATCATATTCACGCCCAATTCAACGACCGAAACTATTTCACCCGTTGAATCCCTAATCGGAGCTACCGCAAACGTCCACACCCCGAACTCGTCCGCCTGATTTGAAAGGACGGCAATTTCTCCGCTCTCCACGACATTGCAATAAAAATCATCTTGATAATAGCCGGAGGGAAACAGCGTCCCGATAGTATTTTCATAGTCGCAAATCCCGTAAAAGAAATTCTCGTCGAATCTCTGCACCGTGTAGTACATATTCGACCCGCTGTCATAAGCCGCGTCGCAGAATGCATCAAGATACCGGCGAACAAACTGATACTCGGGACTGTTGTAGTCGTCCGCCGACTTTATCGCGCCAATCGCGTCTCCGACACCGTTAAAGGAGGAGCTTGAGGATATTACCGAAGCAGTTTCCACAAGCGATTCGCTTGTGGAATCATTAAGCCTTGAAAACATATCCGAGAGTATCATTCCCGAGATTACTACGGTGGACACAATTACCGAAAGCGTAACGACAAACGCCGTCCTTATATACCTTGAGCTGCTGTGTTTCAGAGTATAGACCAGCAGCGCCGTCAGCGCCCCGACCCCCGACAACGACAGCACGGCAAGGCTTATCCATGCCAAGATAGATTTACCGAACATCTTGTCCGAATACCGCGACAATTTTGAGCTATATGTTATTCCGCTACCGTCAGCGGCAAGGATCACGCTTTCGCCGTCCGTGAACGCGATACCGCCCTCGTACGCAGAGAGACGGTTTATAAACATTCCCTCAAGCGGATCCTCGCAGGCTACTACGGCTTCTCCGGTAACAACGTTAAACACCTGATGCGAGATCACATCTGCCGCGTAAACGTTCTCCCCGTAAGCGGAAACATCGATAAACACGGCGCTTTCCCCCGCAAAATCGGTATTATAGGGCTTGAATTCCTTGACGCTGCCGCTTTGATAATAAAGCTTGCCCTTTTTTGTCGCGACCAGGATCGTATCGTCGTAGGCCGAATATGAAATATTCCAAATTTCCGGAACAAGGGTTTGATCCATTGTCCGAATTTCACGAACGCCTTGATCGGTGATTTCGTATACCGAAAGGGTGAGGTTATCGCAGTAAATGAAATACACCCTGTCCTCATACTGTCCAAGCCAGCGAATAAAGCCGTTCTGCGCAGGACTATCTTCCTTGTTTCCCGAGTATTCTTTACTGAAATATGTCTCTGCATAATCGCCTTCACTGTTGAATTTCTTTATCGACTCGGCAGCTATGCGCGTTCCGCTGGATGCGTACTCAATATCCGCTATGTAAACATACTTGCCGTCCGTTGTAACATAATTGGTATTGGAAAACGAGCTGCTGCCCGATTCGCCGGGTATCGTGCAGGTTATATTTCCATTGCCGTCCGCGATTGAGACGTTTCTCTTGCTGGAATCGATAACAATTATCTCATCGCCGTGTCTGACGGCATAAGATGGCGATTCCCAGACATATTTGTTTTCAAACGGAAGAATATTCAAGCTGTCAAAATTAAACACAAGGCAAACGGCACAGAGTATTTCAACAGCGGTCGCGAGAAGCAGGATTATCCATTTTATTGATCTGCTGTTACTGTTTTTTATATTTTTCATTTTGCTTTGATCACCATATTTCTAAATAATCTCTGATTTCGGATTCTTTTCCGCTCAGACACCTGTCGCACAGAAGAAGATACTCCTTTGCGGCGCTGTCGTTCCTGTACGACTTTACAAGCTCGATAAAATATGAGCGTGCAACGTCGTATCTTCCTTCAAGGAACATATTTACTCCTGTTTCAAAAAACAGTTTCCCGCGCTTTTTCGCGTTTTTTACGTCGATGCTGTCGCCGTCAAAAACATCGTAAATAAATTCCGCATAATTGGTTTTTCGGTGAAGAATTTTACCGAGCCGCCTGCTGTTGTACCCTGCAAAAAAGTTGGGTATCTTATTGACAACGCTTTCGGTTATCAGAATATGTGAATTGTACTTTTCGGCAATTCCGCGGAGAAATTTTGCAAACCCGGTACATTCCGAGATAACCAGATGGGTGCCGAATTTACCGTATCCCACGTTTCCGGTATACACCGCCCCGAAGCTTATCCCGACAGCAAGCTTCTTAAACAGTGAATCGCCGGTATTGCCTCCCGCTGCATACTGATACATCGTCACCGCACTTTTCAGCGCGTCAGAACAGCTATCACTGAAAATCGCGGTTAAACCGCTGTCATCAACGCTCGCCAAGTGTCCGTTGTTCTGATCGATAACAGGTCCGATGATTTTTAGCAGCGAATTCACATAATTGAAAATCTCCCTGTCCGGCAAATTCGCAGCTATCTCTGAGAGCGTCCCCGCGCTGATGTTAAGCACGGGAAAGTCGGAATTGCCGGTGTGAGGCAGCGCGGTCTTCTCATCAGAAATATTGTATTTTTCGTTTTCGCGCATTTTATGTTCCTTTCTTTAAGAAGTTAAGGCAGCATGATATTCGTTGTTCCCGGGTTAGTCACCTGAATTACGCCGCCTAAGGAGCACATCAGCTTGCTCGTATTTGTCACTGCCGGCTTGCCTCCCACCATAACGGTAGGACAGGGCGGAGCCCACGGCGCGACAATCGCAGGGATGCAGGGTCCGGGTATTCCGAAAGCAGCAAACGATGGAATAGATGGGGATCTGCACATCCCAAACGGAAGAATATTTACAAACGGTAAGTTATCCATTATATTCGCGATAGGCGTGGTTGTTGTAACTCTGCCGGCAGGCAGCACGTTAAACACGGACGGCGTCATACCGAAAGAACACATCAACTGTGCCGTCCCGCAGACAGCAAAAGACATAGTATTTTCCTCCTTAATTAAA
>CAYMTG010000019.1:0-19799 GCA_964393305.1 uncultured Ruminococcus sp. | reverse complement strand
GCTTCGCCGCCACCGCCGTGCTTTGCACGGCGGCATCAAACAGTAGACTTTGTCTGCTGTTTGATTGTAAAATGGTATAAAAATAATGGCGGTGCTGTGCGGCATCGCCATTTTTATTTATTCGTTAATCGCGGTATCAGAATCGTATTTTCGACTTTTGACGCATGGGAAAAGTCCAAAATCGCTTCGGGCAGGATGTATTTTATTCGTCGCTATTATCGGTATTCTGCGCCTTGAGCAGGTCGCGGATCTCGGTGAGCAGCACCTCCTCTTTGGACGGTGCGGGGGGAGCGGCGGGTTTTTCCTCTTCCTTCTTTCTGCCAATCTCCATAAGCTTGTTCATTGCTTTCACCAGAATAAACAGAATGAGCGCCATGATAAGGAAATTGATAACCGCCGACAGGAAAGAGCCGTAAGTAAAATCAATTCCGTTGATGGTGAATTTGCCGCCGATATAGACGGCATTACCGTTCTCATCATGCTTAACGCCGCCCATGATCAAAGCAATAAGCGGATTGATAAAGCTGTCCGTAAGGGAAGTCACAATGCTTTGGAACGCGCCTCCGATAATCACGCCGACCGCCATGCTCATTACGTTGCCTTTGAGCGCAAACGCTTTGAATTCTTCAAAAAACTTCTTCATAATGTTTCCTCCTTTTTTTATTCGTAGGGCTAAAATGCCTTAAAGCAGCTTTTTCAGATATTCGCCCGTATAGGACATCTTATTATTTGCTATTTCCTCAGGAGTACCCTTCGCTATTACAGTGCCGCCGCCGTCTCCGCCCTCGGGACCCATATCGATGATATAGTCGGCGGTTTTGATCACGTCCAGATTATGCTCGATCACGAGAACCGTGTTCCCCGAATCCGCGAGTTTCTGGAGAATGTCAATCAGCTTGCGTACGTCGTCGGAGTGCAGACCGGTGGTAGGCTCGTCCAGAATATAAATCGTTCTGCCCGTAGACCGCTTGGAAAGCTCGGTCGCAAGCTTTATGCGCTGCGCCTCGCCGCCCGAAAGAGTAGTGGAGCTTTGCCCGATTTTGATATATCCTAGACCTACGTCGTCGAGGGTTTTCAGCTTGCTGTAAATTCGCGGTATATTCGCGAAAAACTCAACGCCCTCGGAGACCGTCATCTCCAGAACGTCGTAAATGCTCTTGCCCTTGTACTTGACCTCAAGCGTTTCACGGTTGTAGCGCTGCCCCTTGCACACCTCGCACGGGACAAAGATGTCGGGCAGGAAGTGCATCTCGATCTTCAGGATACCGTCGCCCTCGCAAGCCTCGCAGCGCCCGCCCTTGACATTGAAGGAGAAACGCCCCGACTTGTAGCCGCGGGTTTTCGCGTCGTTGGTCTGCGCGAAAAGCTCCCGTATCTCGGTGAATACTCCCGTGTAGGTTGCGGGGTTGGAGCGCGGTGTTCTGCCGATGGGGGACTGGTCTATCATAATAACTTTGTCGAGATGCTTGAGACCTTTCATATCCTTGAATTTACCGGCGCGTACTCTTCCGCGGTTCAGCTTACCGAACAGGTGCTTGTAGATAATCTCGTTTACCAGGGAGCTTTTTCCGCTTCCGGAAACTCCGGTAACGCAAGTGAAAAGACCGATCGGAATATCCACGTTAATTTTCTTGAGGTTGTTCTCCTCCGCGCCGATCACGGAGAGCCACTTGTCAGTGGGTTCGCGGCGGTTTTCGGGGACGGGGATCTTTTTCTTCCCGCTGAGATATTGCCCTGTAATGGATTCTTTACACTTGAGGATGCCGGGAACCTCGCCGCTGTACACGACATTTCCTCCGTGAATACCCGCCGCCGGACCTATATCGACGATCCAGTCTGCCGCACGCATTGTATCTTCGTCATGCTCGACCACTATAAGCGTGTTTCCAAGATCGCGGAGCTTTTTCAGCGTCGCTATGAGCTTGTCGTTATCACGCTGATGGAGTCCGATACTCGGTTCGTCAAGTATATACAGAACGCCGGTGAGCGCGCTTCCTATCTGAGTTGCGAGACGAATTCTCTGGCTTTCACCGCCCGAAAGCGTTCCCGACGAGCGCGAGAGGGTGAGATATTCCAGTCCCACCGAGCGCAGAAAGCCTAACCGTGCCTTGATCTCTTTCAAGATCTGACCCGCGATCATCTTATCGCGCTTGGAAAGCTCGAGATTGTCGATAAAGTCAAGGGCTTTCACCACGGACATTTTACAGAAATCGCTGATATTAAGCCCGCCGACGGTTACGGCGAGAGCCGCGTCGTTAAGACGTTCGCCGTGGCACTTCGGGCATACAACGTCGCTCATAAAATCCTCGAGAGCGTCACGTGCGTATTGCCCCGCCTGGGATTCGTTGTAACGCCTCTGGAGATTGTTGGCAACTCCCTCAAATTCGGTGTGATACTGACCGCCGCCCTGGGCGCGGGGGCGTCTTACAAGGATCTTCTCACCCTTAGTGCCGTACAGCAGCTCGTCTATCGCTTTTTTAGGAAGCTCGGAGATCGGTTCGTCCACAGAGAAGCCGTGGCGCTCCGCAAGCGCGTCAAAGTACATTGCCGCGATAGTGCCCTCGTTGTACGTCCAGCCGTAAGCCTTGACCGCGCCGTCCCTGATTGAAAGACCGGTATTCGGGATAATCAGATCGGGGTCAATACTGCGGTAGCAGCCGAGTCCCGTACATTCGGGGCAAGCGCCGAACGGATTATTGAACGAGAACATTCTCGGCACAAGCTCGTCAATCGAAACTCCGTGCTCGGGGCAGGAGTAACTCTGCGAGAAGTGCAGTTCCTCACCGTCAATCACATCAATGTAGACAAGCCCGTCCGTCAGCGATCCGGCTGTCTCAATGCTGTCTGATAGGCGCGACTTTATACCGTCTTTGATAACAAGGCGGTCTACGATTATTTCAATAGAATGTTTTATGTTTTTCTCAAGTGTGATTTTCTCGGAGAGGTCGTAGGTAATGCCGTCAACTCTTACTCTTGAGAAGCCGGATTTTTTTGCGCTTTCGAACTCCTTCTTGTGTTCGCCCTTGCGTCCGCGGACAACGGGAGCGAGTACCTGAAATTTGGTTTTCTCCGGGAGCGCCATCACCTGATCGACGATCTCGTCTACGGTTTGCTGGCGTATCTCGCGCCCGCAGACGGGGCAGTGGGGTATGCCTATTCTCGCGTACATAAGACGCAGATAGTCGTATATTTCCGTTACCGTTCCTACGGTGGAGCGGGGATTTTTAGAAGTCGTTTTCTGGTCGATGGAGATAGCGGGGGAGAGCCCATCAATGCTGTCTACATCGGGCTTTTCCATTTGTCCGAGAAACATTCTCGCATAACTGGAAAGACTTTCCATATAGCGGCGCTGTCCGTCCGCGAAAATCGTATCAAAAGCGAGCGAACTCTTTCCCGAACCGGAAACTCCCGTCAGAACAACAAGCTTGTCCCTCGGGATAGTCACATCAATATTTTTGAGATTATGCTCTCTCGCGCCTTTTATAATAATTTTATCGTTTGCCAAATTAAAAACCCTCTCTTAGATTACTCATAATACTTGCCCATAAACAATATTTTGGCAAACGTCCTGTAATCAATACCATTCCAGTCTATGTCATTCTGCGGACACTCCGAAAAGTCCATGATCCACGAAGCGCAGGCCTCAAGAAAACCGTCAACTGTCATCTCTTGCCATTCGTTGGGTCTGTCGCGGAAATTCTCGGCAAGTCCGCCTAAAAAACTCATAAAATCTGATTTTGAAGATATCTTATTAATGTCCGAAATATCCATAGTTCAATCTCCTCGAATTTCTTTGATCTTATCGCGCAGATATGCGGCGTGTTCAAAGTCAAGAAGCTTTGCGGCTTTTTTCATCTCGGTTGTATACTGTGTGATAAGCTTCTCGCGTTCCGCACGGGGCAGCTTCTTATAGTCGCCCTTTGGACGCTTCTTGTCGTCTTTCTTTGTGATTTCAAGAACGTCGCGTACTTCCTTAACGATTGTCTTCGGGATAATTCCGTTTACCGTATTGTATTGCTGCTGGATCTCGCGGCGGCGCTGAGTTTCGATTATTGCAGCTTCCATCGAACTTGTTACTTCATCCGCGTACATTATGACGGTACCTTCGGCGTTTCGCGCAGCTCTGCCTATCGTCTGAACAAGCGACGTCTCCGAGCGGAGAAAGCCCTCCTTGTCCGCATCCAGAATAGCTACAAGCGACACCTCGGGAATATCCAGACCCTCGCGCAGCAAATTGATACCTACAAGCACATCAAACTCACCGGAGCGCAGATCGCGGATGATCTCCATTCGCTCGATAGTATCTATATCGTGGTGCATATAGCGCACCTTGATACCCGCTTTGTCAAGATACCGTGTCAGGTCTTCCGCCATTTTCTTGGTAAGAGTGGTGACCAGCACACGCTGCTTTTTAGAAATACGGGTGTTGATCTCGGATATAAGATCCTCAATTTGCCCGTCGGTTGGTTTTACAATAATTTCCGGGTCGAGCAGTCCCGTCGGACGTATGATCTGTTCTGCAATACGGGTTGAATGTTCACGCTCAAAATCGCCGGGTGTCGCCGAAACGTACACTATCTGATTGAGCTTTTCGTAGAACTCGTCGAAATTCAACGGACGGTTGTCGTAAGCGCAAGGAAGCCTGAATCCGTAGTCCACGAGATTTTTCTTTCGAGCGACGTCGCCGCCGTACATACCGCGTACCTGCGGGAGGGTAACGTGGCTCTCGTCGACCATTAGCAGAAAATCTTTGGGGAAGTGGTCGATAAGCGTGATCGGGGTGCTCCCGGGAGGTCTGCGGGCGAGTACACGCGAGTAATTCTCAACGCCCTTGCAGGTGCCGATCTCGCGCAGCATTTCCATATCGTAGCGTGTTCTCTGCTCAATACGCTGGGCTTCGATAAGCTTGTTGTTTTCTTGGAAGAATTTAATGCGTTCCTCCATCTCCTGCTCAAGGTCGGCAAGCGCTTCTTCCATCTTGTCTCTGCCTATGATGTAGTGAGAAGCGGGGAATATCATTTCGTGAAGCAGAGTTGCGCGTACGTTTCCGGATACTACATCGAATAGAGAAATTCTATCGATCTCGTCGCCGAAAAACTCTACGCGCACAGCCTGTTCATTCAGACTCCCGGCGGGGAAAATCTCAACTGTATCGCCCTTAACACGGAATTTGTTTCGGACAAAATTTATTTCGTTACGCTCATACTGCATGGAAACGAGCTTCGCTATTACAGCGTCACGTGAGATCTCCTGCCCTTGTCTGATTGACAGCACATTACCTCGGTAATCCTCAGGACTGCCGAGTGAGTAAATGCAGGATACGCTTGAAACGACGATAACATCCCGCCTTTCCGCCAAAGAAGCAGTTGCCGAGTGGCGCATACGGTCAATCTCGTCGTTTATTGCGCTGTCTTTTTCGATATAAGCGTCGGTTGACGGAATATACGCCTCCGGCTGATAATAATCGTAGTAGCTTACAAAAAACTCCACGGCATTATTGGGGAAAAACTCGCGGAACTCAGAACACAACTGAGCCGCAAGCGTCTTATTATGCGCCAAAATCAGGGTAGGCTTGTTGACGTTCGCTATGATATTAGCCATAGTGAAGGTTTTACCCGAACCGGTAACGCCAAGCAAAGTTTGTTCCTTATCACCGTTGAGAACACCTTCAGACAGCGCAGCAATGGCCTCAGGCTGGTCGCCTGTTGGTTTGTAATTTGAGTGAAGTTCAAATTTGTCCATAAATCTCCCCGGTTAACAATTAACAAGACACGGTTTAAGTCCAAATATCTCTCAGTTCTACTGATGAACGAAAAGAATAATCTCCCCAATCATTAACAATAATGTGATCCAGCAAATCCACTCCAATTGCCTTGAGCATATTAGCAATCTTTCTTGTAGTGATGAAATCACTGTCAGATGGCAGCAGGGGAGTATAGATATGACTGTGAGCAATAATTACGCCTCCACAATTCGATTCAACTACTCTCCTTGAGAATTCACCAAGATCAATTTGCACATTATTCGGGCCAAAACCCCTTACATTATATCTGCTAATTAAAACATTATTTTTGTCTAAGAATAAAGCCACCATTTCTTCTTCGACCTTGAAGCTGAAAATACTTCGGCAGTAATCGGCAGCCTTTTCAACAGAATCAAGGACGATTAAATCCGGCTTTTCTTGATTGAAATAATTAAAAAAGTCCCTGAGATAGTGAAGCTTTAGTACAGAAGACGAACCAAGACCATTTATTTCCATAAGGTCAGAATCCGATGCGTTTATCACCCCATGCAATGAGCCAAAACGATTGATAAGTATATGTGCTAATTCATTCGTGTTGACCCTAGGCAGAATAAAGAAAAGCAGAATCTCAAGTTTCTCATGTTCTTCGAAGCAATCAATGCCGTTCTCTGAAAACTTCTTAAACATTCTGTCACGGTGTCCGGAATGAAGGTCATTTTTTCCCATAATACTCTCCTAAATAAACAAAAAATTCCCACACAGAATGGGAATTACATACCATCGGTAAACGCCGCAATCCACCGAACCAATTCCAATGAAAAGCTTTATCACATCATGATTTTGGTACGCCCGATGCGATTCGAACGCACGACACGTAGCGTCGGAGGCTACTGCTCTATCCAGCTGAGCTACGGGCGCTAATTTGTTCTGTTCAATTTATTACGACTTCAATCAAACAAAACATAGTATTAAGAAGTGATCCACCCGGGAATCGAACCCGGGACACCTTGATTAAAAAGAATAGTCACTTGACTTTATTATTATATCACATAGTTTTTAAAATGTCAAGGGGGTAAATCTAATTTTTGGAATATAATTTCATTTAATTTTTGGATATAATTAATTATTTTCAAGTCCAATGGAGACTTTGGACTCTTTGCCGTGCCTAAAATTTGGCGAATCCAACTCTCCGCGCTGTGGTCTCATTCATACGATTTCTATAATGGAAGAGAGATGTTGCGATAGCAATACTCGACCTTAACCTCATAAGTGCCCACCGCACGAGACTGGAGCGCAGTCAAGGGTTTAAGGGTGGAGATTTTTTTGCAGGAAGCACTGTCCGAGCGCCTGCGCGAGGAAACGGTGCTCTGCAAAAAAATAGTACCCGTCCCTTGACGGTGCTCCGAGGCTCGTGCTATAATGGCACTTGATGTTAAGGTAGAGGAAGACGCTGGATGAAGCGATCGCAGCGCGGAGAGTGCTGCGCACGAAAACGGGGAAGCCGGCGGGGTTAGCAACCCCCTCCGGGGGGCGATAGCCACGCCTTTGGCGTTTGTACGCCCCTATAGTAATACGGGCGTACAAATTACAAGCACAACTTGTGGGAATCTCTAGAGGCGACCTTTTCTTGAAATCTGAATTTTTCAAGAATATTTCTGAAGCGCCAATAGTATCTCCATTGGGTACCTGATATTGTGCAATTTCAACAAAAAAATATAGTTGGGACACCCTGATTTAAAGGGTGCTTACAAAATCTGTGTTTTAGGTATAAAAAAACGCTGCAACAAATCTTGAAATTTGGTTTAGCAGCGTGCTTTAATAACAGTGATCCACCCGGGAATCGAACCCGGGACACCCTGATTAAAAGTCAGGTGCTCTACCGCCTGAGCTAGTGGATCAAATTTTACAACATTAATATTATACCAAATTATGTTTGCTTTGTCAAGGGGTTTTTGAAAAAATATAAAAACTTTTTTTAATTATGTTAAGAAAAATATTGAAAAATTATTGAATATGTGTTATACTAAAAATGTATTATGTGATTTGACGGTGGTGAGGTATAGTATGAATGAGAAACTTGATGTTCTGCAAGCAAGGTATGACGAGATCGGTATGAAGCTCTCTGATCCTGCGGTTATTACAGACAACAAGCTATATCGTGATCTAATGCGTGAGTATAAGAATCTCACACCGATTATGGAGACTTGGCAGAAGTACAAGACAGCCGCCAAAAATCGTGATGAAGCGGCTTCGGAGATTTCGGCTGCGGGAGATGATGAGGAACTCCGCGAGTTTGCCCAAACCGAATACGAGGAGAGCAAGGAGCTGTCGGAGCAATATGAGGAGCAGCTCAAGGTCCTCCTTCTTCCTCGCGACCCCGATGACGATCGTTCTGTAATTATGGAGATTCGCGCCGGCGCAGGCGGGGAAGAAGCGGCTTTATTCGCGAATTCGATATTCAGAATGTATTCGATGTATGCGGCAAAAAACGGCTGGAAGATTGACGTGCTGAACAGCAATCCCACCGAACTTGGCGGATATCGTGAGATCTCGTTCAGCGTTGACGGCGAGGGCGTGTATGGGCGGCTCAAGTACGAGAGCGGCGTCCACCGCGTTCAGCGTGTGCCGGAAACCGAGAGCCAGGGGCGTATCCAGACCTCTACGGTGACTGTCGCGGTGCTTCCCGAGGTGGAGGAAGTCGATGTCAGCATTAATCCCGCAGATCTCACTATTCAGACATTCCGTTCAAGCGGCGCGGGCGGTCAGCATATAAACAAGACGGAGAGCGCGGTGCGTATTATACACAATCCGACGGGATTTGTGGTGGAATGTCAGGAAGAACGTTCCCAGATGAAGAACAAGGACAAGGCGATGAAAATGCTTTACTCCAAGCTCTATGAGACCGAGAAAAACGCTAGGGACAGTGCTATTGCCGAGGAGCGCCGTGTTCAGGTAGGAACAGGCGACCGCTCTGAGAGAATTCGCACCTATAATTTTCCGCAGTCACGTGTCACCGATCACAGAATAGGACTTACGCTCTATAAACTTGACAATATGATGAACGGTGATTGCGATGAAATTCTGGACGCTTTAAGACTTGCCGAAAGAATGGCGCTGCTTGCTAAAAACGGGAACTGAGGCACTATGTGAAAGTCTTGTATGAGCGGTTTATCGAATGAAACAAGAGGGTGAAAGAGTGCTTACGAAAATAGAACTGTTTAGTCCGGAGAGTGCAGCCGACGCAGCGCAAATCCTGAAGGATGGAGGGCTGGTGGCAATTCCGACGGAAACCGTGTATGGACTTGCGGCAAATGCGCTTGATGAAAAAGCTGTTTGCGCGATTTTCGAGGCAAAGGGTCGTCCGCAGGATAATCCGCTGATCGTACATATCAGCGACCCCGAGATGATTATCCCGCTTGTGACCGAAGTACCCGAGACAGCAAAGCGGCTTGCCGAAAAATTTTGGCCGGGACCGCTTACTATGATTTTCAACAAATCGGAGACTATCCCTTTGGCGACTAGCGGCGGACTTTCAACAGTTGCGGTGAGGATGCCCGATAATGAAGCCGCCCGCGAGATTATCCGCAGGTGTGGATTTCCGCTTGCCGCACCATCGGCTAACACCTCCGGTAAGCCAAGTCCCACGGCGGCGGCGCACGTATTCGACGATATGAACGGAAAGATCCCGCTTATCATAGACGGCGGGGAATGCTCGGTTGGTGTGGAAAGCACCGTTATCTGCTTTACTGACGGAAAAATCCGCATACTGCGCCCGGGGGGGATCACTCCTAAGGAGCTTGCCGAATTTGCGGAGGTAGTTGTGGATAAAGCTGTGACCTCGCAGCCGGAAGCCGGTGAGCGCGTGATGTCTCCCGGAATGAAGTACAAGCATTATTCCCCGAAGGCGGACGTATATATTATTAACGCGCACGGCAAGGATTTTGCGGAGTATTGTTTGAAACGCGCCCGATCCGATCCGCGCTTGCTGGCGCTGTGCGCGGGAGATGCGGCGGGTGAGATTTTCCTCGACTATGGGAAAACATCGCGTGAGCAGGCGAAGCGTTTGTTTTCGCTGCTGCGAAAAGCAGATGAGTTGGGTGTTGATACCGTGCTTGTCGAGATGCCTTCGTGCGAGGACGTGGGACTTGCGGTTTATAATCGCTTGTTGAGGGCGGCCGCCTTTCGCATAGTAGAAATTAACGGATAATTCCGCAAATAGGAGTATAATCATGCTTGATTTGCCGAATATTAGGATAATAGGAGTCACGGGAATGAGCGGCGCGGGTAAATCTACCGCCTGCCGTGAAATATCCAAGTACTGCGGTACTGTGATAGACTGCGACAAGACAGCGCGGGAGATCGCGTCGCGGCGTGAATTTCTCGACGAGCTAAGAAAACGATTTGGCGGGGAAGTCCTGACCCCAGACGGGACACTTGATCGCATCAAAACAGCGAGGATCATCTTTTCTGACAAGCAGAAAAGAGCCTTGTACAATCGGATAATCTTCCAATATATCGTGTATGAGGTAATCCGGAGGATAAAGACCGCAAAGGGCATGGTACTGGTTGACGCGCCGACTCTCTTTGAAGCGGGACTTGATATGATCTGCACCGAGATTGTCAGCGTAACAGCTGATTTTGAGGTTTGCGCGAGGCGTATTTCCGAGCGGGACGGCATTTCGCCCGAACGGGCAAGGGCAAGGCTTATGTCCCAGCATGACGCTGATTTTTTTAAGAAGCATTCCCGCTTTAACTTGGAGAACAACGGTACGGAGCAGGAGCTTATAGCGCGTGCTGAGGCTTTGGCAAAGGCAATTAATGGAGAACAATGACACAATATAAAACTTACAGAAGAAAAAAGCGAAGCAAGGCTCCCGCGGTATTTGCTGTCCTGCTGATAGTAGTGATATTGCTGGGGATCGCGGGGTATTTTGGGTATGCACTATATCTGGATTACGCCTATCCGCTGAAATATGAGGAATATGTTGAGCGTTACTCGAAGGAATACAACGTTGACAAGTATTTTGTATACGCGGTAATACGAACGGAAAGCGGATTTGACAAGGATGCGGTCTCCGATGTGGGAGCGCGTGGACTTATGCAGATCATGGAGGAAACCTTCGATTGGGTAAAGTTCCGTATGGGCGACGATGATACTGTTTATTACGATATGTTCAATGCCGAGGAGAATATCCGGTATGGTTCTTGGCTTCTCGCATATCTATACGATGAATTCGGGAGTGTTGAGGTGGCGGCAGCGGCATATCACGCGGGGCGCGGGAACGTCAACAACTGGCTTCAGGACGAAAGATATTCATCTGACGGTGTACATCTTGATAAGATACCTATTGGGGATACCGCGCATTATGTTTCAAAAATTACAAAAGCAATGGACATCTACGTCCGTAAATATTCGCAGGAATAACGCCTGAAAAAGGAAAGGAATTGATATTATGGCTGTGAAAAACACAAAAAACACGGAAAAGGAGAATGAAGCAAAGGCTCTTAAGGAGAAGCTTTTCAACCGGAAGAAGAACGCTTACCTTCGTATGACCGATGAAGAGGTTGCACAGTGCGGCGAGTTTTGCGAAGGCTATAAGGCGTTTCTTGACGCCGGAAAGACCGAGCGCGAGGCTGCGGGCTTTATCGAGCGTGCGGCAAAGGAAGCCGGGTTCAAGGAGTTCGACAAGTCCAAGAAGTACAAATTCGGCGACAAGGTGTATACGGTGAATCGCGAAAAGGCGGTAATCCTCGCGGTTATCGGCAAAGAGCCGATTGAGAACGGCGTTAATCTTGTTGCCGCGCATATCGACTCACCGCGTCTTGATCTCAAGCAGAATCCGCTCTACGAAAAGGACGAGGTGGCATATTTCAAAACCCACTACTACGGAGGGATCAAGAAGTATCAGTGGCCGACTATTCCGCTGTCGCTTCACGGCGTGATCGTTAAGGCTGACGGCAGCAAAATCGTTGTGAGAATAGGCGAGGACGAGGGCGACCCCGTGTTCTGCGTTTCTGATCTGCTGCCGCATCTTGCGTCCGCTCAAATGAAGCGTGCGGCGACCGAGATTGTAAAGGGCGAGGAGCTTAATATCCTCATCGGCTCGCGTCCGTTCAAGGACGACGAGGCAAGCGAGACGGTCAAGCTCAGCATTATGATGCTTCTCGATGAGAAGTATGGCATAGTGGAAAGCGACTTCCTTTCTGCGGAGCTTGAGGCTGTTCCCGCGTATAAAGCGTGCGATGTGGGCTTTGACAGAAGCCTTGTAGGCGCTTACGGGCAGGACGACAGAGTATGCGCGTATACGGAGCTTATGGCGGTGCTTGGTCTCAACAAGCCTAAGAGAACCGCAGTTGCGATCCTTACCGATAAGGAGGAGACCGGCTCGGATGGAAATACCGGACTTCGTTCCGCGTATCTGAAGTATTTTATAGCTGATCTGGCTCAGGTATTCGGTGCGGAAGGCAGAGACGTGCTTTCCAAGTCCCGCTGTCTGTCGGCGGATGTAAACGCGGCTTACGATCCGACATTCCCCGACGTTTTCGAGAAGAATAACGCCTGCGTACTAAACGGCGGCGTTTGCGTGACGAAGTACACCGGTTCACGCGGCAAGAGCGGGACATCGGACGCTTCCGCTGAGTTTGTAGGAGAGATACGCGCCCTTCTCGATAACAACAACGTGATATGGCAGACAGGCGAACTGGGCAAGGTTGACATCGGCGGCGGCGGAACTGTAGCGGCTTATATCGCAAACCTCAACGTTGACACCATAGACGTAGGGGTGCCGGTAATGAGTATGCACGCGCCCTTTGAGATCACCGCAAAGACGGATATTTACGCGGCTTTCAAGGCGTTCGAGGCATTTCTTAACGATTAATTTCCGGACAAACGCACCTTTTTTCAATATCCCACATATAATGTAGGATAAGGGGGGAGCGTAATGCCTAGAAAATCTAAAACCTTTTTGCAGAAGCTGGGAACAAAGCTTATCGCGCTTGCGCTGATTATGATGGGACTGCTGTTTCTGGTGGATCTGAGCCTGCGACCGGTTATTGAGACCATGAACAGGCTGCAATGTCACGAGGCGGTTTCGGCTATTCTGAATAACGCCGTGCTGTCCGAGCTAGACCGGGAGGGGACGGAGTATTCGCAGCTAGTCACACTCTCTACCAATTCCGGCGGCGAGGTGATCTCGATCGAGAGCAACGTGATGAGCATTAATCGGCTCAAAACCGAGATAGCTGCGCGGGTAGAGCGCGAGATCGAGAGGATCTCAGCTATTGACATAAAGATCCCCATAGGTACGCTGTTGGGAATTCAACTGCTGCACGGCAAGGGCTTTGATGTGGGAATGAGCGTTGAGCCGCTCGGAGCGGCAAAGACTACCGTAATCAGCGAATTTAACGAGGCGGGGATCAACCAGACGCTGCATCGGATCGTCATTCAGATCGACGCGGAGGTGGACGCGGTAATCCCCGGGTTTTCAACGCGGGTTCCTGTGTCTACGTCTATTATTGCGGCTGAGACGGTCATAGTAGGACGAGTTCCCGAAGCGTACACTCACATTATTACCGATGCCGACGATATTCCGGGCATTATTAACGACTATGGGGCAACGCTGCCTTGATTGCAGGGTAATCAGGAGGAAAAATGAACATTGAAGAAGCAAAGATGCGGGTTGGGCAATTGACAGTTCAGCTTGAGAAGGCAAATCACAGCTATTACGATCTGGATAATCCCACTCTTGAGGACGACGAATATGACGCGCTTATGCGCGAGCTGCGTTCTTTAGAGGAGCAGTATCCCGAATTGCTGTCTCCTGCCTCTCCCTCGCAGAGGGTAGGCGGCATGGCGCAGAGTACATTTGAGAAGGTGCGCCATGAAGTGCAGATGGGCAGTCTTCAAGATGTGTTTGATTTTTCGGAGGTCAGAAACTTTGTCGAGCGCATGGAGCAGGAGGGCGTTCGCGAGTTTACCGTTGAGCCGAAGATTGACGGCTTATCGGTGTCTCTCGAATACCGGGACGGAGTGCTGATGCGCGGCTCTACTCGCGGAGACGGCTTTGTTGGCGAGGATATCACGCCCAATCTCAAGACGATCCGCACCATTCCGCTGAAGCTGCCTGAGGAGATCCCGTTCCTCGAGGTTCGCGGCGAGGTCTATATGTCCAAGAAGAGCTTCGGCGAGCTATGCGAGCTTCAGGAAAAGAACGACGAGCCGCTTCCGAAAAATCCCCGCAACGCGGCGGCGGGTTCTCTTCGCCAGAAGGACAGCAAAATTACCGCGTCCCGAAAGCTCGACATATTCTGCTTCAATATTCAGCGGGTGAACGGAATCGAGTTCAAGTCTCATTCAGAGTCGCTTGACCGCCTGAATAAGCTGGGCTTCTGCACTATTCCCGATTACAAGATTTGCCATAATGCGGACGAGATCATCGCGTGCATTGAGGACATAGGAAATAAGCGCCATTCGCTGCCGTTCGATATAGACGGCGCGGTCGTTAAGGTGAACGATCTGGCACTGAGAACGGAGATAGGCGCGACTGCGAAAGTTCCCAAGTGGGCAGTTGCGTTTAAGTACCCACCCGAGGAGAAAGAGACTATTCTTCGCTCTATCGAGGTTAACGTGGGAAGAACCGGCGCGCTTACTCCCGTGGCGATTTTCGACCCCGTGCAGCTTGCGGGTACTACGGTGTCAAGGGCGGTTCTCCATAATCAGGACTACATCGCCGATAAAGATATTCGCGTTGGCGATACCATTGTCGTGCGCAAGGCGGGGGACATTATACCGGAGGTCGTAAGGTCGGCGGCTCACGCGGTGAACTCCGAGCCGTTCTTTATCCCGGACGTCTGTCCCGTATGCGGATCTAAGACAATGCGCGACGAGGACGAGGCGGTTATCCGCTGCCCCAACATCAATTGTCCCGCGCAGCTATTGCGTTCGTTGGAGCATTTCGCCTCTCGCGGCGCGATGAATATCGAAGGACTTGGCGAAGCGGTTGTCAAGCAGCTTGTAAACGCCGAACTGGTGCATAACGTGGCGGATCTGTATACTATAAGTGTTCAGGATCTTATGGTTCTTGAGCGTTTTGGCGCAAAATCTGCGGAAAATCTCGTCAATAATATCGAAAAGTCTAAGCATAACGAGCTGGATAAGCTGATTTCCGCGCTTGGAATACGGGGAATAGGGCAGAGTGCGGCTGTGTTGCTATGCCGGAAGTTCGGCGATATGGATTCCATTCTTTCGGCGAAGCTTGAGGACATCTCGAGCATCGACGGAATAGGCGAGGTTCTGGCGCAGTCGGTGTACAAGACAGTCCGCGAGCCGCACGTTGCGGCGCTGATTGACCGACTAAAGGATTATGGTCTTAATATGAAGTATTCCGAGCAGACCGTGTCGGACAAATTCGCGGGAATGACGTTCGTTCTCACGGGAACGCTCCCCACTCTAAAACGCGACCGTGCAAAGGAAATGATTGAGCAGCGCGGCGGAAAATGCTCCGGCAGCGTCTCCAAAAAGACCAATTACGTTCTCGCGGGAGAGGAAGCGGGCAGCAAGCTCACAAAGGCGAACGAGCTGGGAATAACGGTAATCGACGAAGAGCAGTTTATGAAAATGCTCGGGGAATAACGGCTTTTCTTCAAGAAAATAATTAATGATATAGGAGGAATTAAAAATGGGAATGACAATGACCCAGAAAATTCTCGCAAAGCACGCGGGAATGGAAAGTGTGACGGAGGGACAGTTGATACGGGCGAAGCTGGATATGGTACTCGGCAACGACATTACAAGTCCCGTGGCTATCAACGAGTTTGAGAAGAACGGCTTCTCAAGCATCTTCGACAAGAACAAGATTTCGCTTGTAATGGATCACTTCACGCCTAACAAGGATATCAAGGCGGCAAAACAGTGCCAGCAGTGCAGAAATTTTGCGGACAAGTATGACATCGTCAACTACTACGATGTCGGAAACGTGGGAATTGAGCATGCCTTGCTCCCCGAAAAGGGCTTGGTTATTCCCGGCGACTGCGTGATCGGCGCGGATTCGCACACCTGTACATACGGCGCTCTGGGGGCGTTCTCCACGGGCGTGGGTTCTACCGATATGGCGGCGGGTATGGCGACCGGCGAGGCGTGGTTCAAGGTTCCCGCAGCGATAAAGTTCAATCTTACGGGAGAACTCGGTAAGTGGGTAAGCGGCAAGGACGTTATTCTTCACATTATCGGTATGATCGGTGTGGACGGCGCTTTGTATCAGTCGATGGAATTCGGCGGCGAGGGGCTGAGAAACCTCTCGATGGATGACCGTCTTTGCATGGCTAATATGGCAATCGAGGCGGGAGCTAAGAACGGCATTTTCGAGGTTGACGATGTAACTCTCGATTACATAAAGGGCAGATCGGACAGGGAATTTGAGGCGTTCAAAGCGGACTCGGACGCACGTTACAACCGCATTATCGATATTGATCTTTCGACGATAAAGTCCACGGTGGCGTTCCCGCACCTGCCGGAAAACACTAAGACGATCGACGAAGCCGAAAAGCTCAACATCAGGATTGATCAGGTGGTTATCGGCTCCTGCACTAACGGACGATACAGCGACCTTGAAATTGCCGCTAAGGTTGTAAAGGGCAAGAAGGTTGCAAAGGGCGTTCGCGCTATCGTAATTCCCGCAACCCAGAAAATCTATCTTGAGGCGCTCAAGAACGGTCTGCTCGAGACGTTTATTGAGGCGGGAATGGTAGTGTCCGCGCCGACCTGCGGTCCGTGTCTCGGCGGTCACATGGGCATTCTCGCGCCGAACGAGAGAGCGGTCTCCACAACCAACCGTAATTTTGTCGGAAGAATGGGCGACGTGACCTCGGAGGTTTACCTCGCAAGTCCCGCCGTTGCCGCCGCAAGCGCTATTGCGGGAAAGATCTCGGGGGATTTTGAATAATGGTAAAGCACGTTATTATTTGGAAATTAAAGGATATGTCCGCCTCGGAAAAGGAAGAACACAAGCGTCTTATCAAAGAAGGCTTGGAGAGCCTTGCGGGGAAGATCGAGGGGCTTACCGAGATCAAGGTGATCACAGACCTCCTTCCATCCTCGAACGGCGATCTGATGCTTGACAGCACTTTCACGAGCGAGAGCGCTCTCAAGAGCTATGCTGTTCACCCCGAACACGTCAAGGTGGCGGACGGTCAGGTGAGACCGTTTGTTGCCGACAGGAAATGCGTTGATTTTGAAATTTAAGGAGAATTATCATGAAAGCACATGGAATTGTACATAAGTACGGCGATAACGTTGATACGGACGTAATAATCCCCGCACGCTACCTCAACACCGCAGACCACAAGGAGCTTGCTTCTCACTGCATGGAGGATATCGACAAGGACTTTGTAAAGAACGTTAAGGACGGGGATATCATAGTCGCAAATATGAATTTCGGCTGCGGCAGCTCCCGCGAACACGCTCCGATTGCTATCAAGGCGAGCGGCATAAGCTGCGTTATCGCGTCAACATTTGCGAGAATTTTCTACCGTAACTCTATCAATATAGGTCTGCCCATTCTCGAATGTGACGAGGCGGCTAAGGATATTGACGCGGGAAACGAGGTCGAGATCGACTTCGATACGGGCGTTATCACGAATATCACAAAGAACAAGACCTATAAGGCGCAGCCGTTCCCCGATTTCATCAAGGAGATCATAAACAAGGGCGGACTGCTAAATTCGTTGAAATGAGGATCGAAATCAGACCCGCCGCGCTTTCTGACGTTGAGGAAATGTCGGTGGTCGTGGACAGCGCGTGGCGCGAGAACTACCACGATATTTTCACTCAGGAGATTATCGACAGGTTCACCGGACAGCACCGCCGCGACAGCTTTAAAAGCCTGCTTGAGCGAGAGGTCGATACGCTTGTTCTGACCGTGGACGGAGAGATCGCGGCGCTCAGCGCGTTTCAACGGAGCGACTCTCTGCCCGGTTGCGCGGAGATCATACTGGTGTATGTTCACCCGAAACATCAGCGGCAGGGGTACGGCGGGCGGCTGCTTTCGTATGTTCCGGAGGAACTGCGCCGCGGCGTTTTTACGAAAAGCAGGGATTTTCTCTGCAAAAGCGATACGAAAATGGAATATTCTACGTTACTTATATGACTGAATTATGAAAGATTTGAAGAAAACAAGCGTTTTCATTAGCTTAATTCTTAGGCACAAGCCCGATGCGATAGGCATTTCTCTTGACGAACACGGCTGGGCAAGCGTCGATGAGCTTATCAAGGGTATTAACAAAGCCGAGGGCTACAGCATTGATATGAAAACGTTGGAAGAAATTGTCAGAACCGACAACAAGCAGCGGTATAGCTTCAACGAGGATAAGACGAAAATCCGCGCCAATCAGGGGCACTCGATAAACGTCGACGTGGAGCTGAAGGAGTGCGAGCCTCCCGAACAGTTGTTTCACGGCACGGGGGAGAAGTTCGTCGCGTCTATACGCAAAGAGGGACTGATCCCGAAATCGCGGCTGTATGTTCATTTGTCGAAGGATAAGGAGACCGCCCTGAAGGTCGGCGCACGTCACGGAAAACCGCACATTTTCTTTGTTCACTCGGGGAAGATGTACCGTGCGGGCTATAAGTTCTACCTCTCCGAAAACGGGGTATGGCTTACAAAATCCGTTCCTCCCGAGTATCTGGAGGAGCGTTAAGGAAAGGGAATTGCTATGGAAAAAAACATTGCTGTTATCAAGGGCGACGGTATCGGTCCGGAGATCGTCACCGAGGCTATGAAGGTACTGGACAAGGTCGCGGAAAAATACGGGCATAAGTTCAACTACGAGCAGCTTCTTATGGGCGGCTGCTCGATAGACGCGAACGGCGTTCCGCTTACAGATGAGACGATTGAGCGCTGCAAGGCGTCCGACGCGGTTCTGATGGGATCTATCGGCGGCGATACCACAAAGTCTCCGTGGTACAAGCTCCCCGCAAATCTGCGCCCCGAGGCGGGACTTCTGGGGATCCGCAAGGCGCTGGGATTATTCGCGAATTTGCGCCCGTGTGTACTGTTTCCGCAGCTTTCGGAAGCGTGTCCCCTCAAGAAGGAGATCGCCGACAAGGGGTTTGATATGCTCATTATGCGTGAGCTTACGGGCGGCTTGTACTTCGGCAGACGCTGTACCGAGGAGGTTGACGGCGTAATGACCGCTGTCGACACTCTTCAGTATAACGAGAATGAGATCCGCCGTATCGCGAAAAAGGCGTTTGAGGTCGCAATGCAGCGCCGCAAGAAGGTGACGAGCGTGGACAAGGCAAACGTTCTGGACAGCTCGCGTCTTTGGAGAAAGGTTGTTGAAGAAGTAGCGAAGGACTATCCCGAGGTAACACTCGAGCATATGCTTGTTGATAACTCCGCCATGCAGCTTGTACGCGATCCGGCGCAGTTCGATGTTATGGTTACGGAGAATATGTTCGGCGACATTCTCTCGGATGAGGCTTCAATGATCACCGGCTCTATCGGTATGCTGGCTTCCGCTTCGATGAACGAGACCAGCTTTGGCTTGTACGAGCCGAGCGGCGGTTCCGCGCCCGACATCGCCGGGCAGAACAAGGCAAATCCGATAGCGACGATTTTGTCTGCGGCAATGATGCTGCGTTACTCGTTCAAGATGGACAAGGAAGCCGATGCTGTGGAGAAGGCGGTCGACAAGGTACTTGGGGACGGATTCCGCACCGGCGACATCATGAGCGCGGGAATGACGCTTGTTTCCTGCTCCGAGATGGGCAGTAAGATAGCCGAAAAAATCTGAATAACCAAAGCCGTAAGCGGAAGCTTGCGGCTTTTTGAGGTTTATTATCAAAATTACGCAAAAAAGGGTCAATATTTTCAATAAGCAGGGAGCATTGTAGGGAACCTCTAGAAACCGGTTTGAAAAGAGAAAATCGGCAGAGTGCGCCGTATGCAAGGAAAGCCGACGAAGCAAGGCTTGATGCCTTGCGAGGAGGTTTGACGCAGCAGACGGTGTGCTATGGCGATTTTCTCTCAAACAAGGTTTTTAGAGGTGACCTGTAATT
>CAYMTG010000018.1:4141-19903 GCA_964393305.1 uncultured Ruminococcus sp. | reverse complement strand
GCAAAGCCGGCGTACGATCCCGTGCTGGGAAAGCTGGTTTACTGCAGAACCTGCGGTCAGGATATGTACGAGAAAGAGGAGGTCTGCAAGAATTGCGGCGCTAAGAGAAAGCCGCCGTATGTTCCTCCCAAGCAGAATAATGAACCCAAGAAGCTGTTTGGCATTCTGCCCGTGTCCGCCGTAGTGGGAATGGCGTCGGTCGTGGTCGTTATGACCGCGCTGATCATCTTCCTTGCGGTCAAGAGCGGCAGCGGTAAGGTGCCGGTCGGGGGAGAGATAAGCGGTACCGACGTTTCTTCTGCAAGCAGCGCGTCCTCCGTTTCACCGTCGTCGTCCTCTGCAAGCTCCGCCGCCGTATCCTCCGCAAGCTCCGCCGGAGTATCTTCCTCAAGCATTGAACCCGAGGAAAGCGGTACGTCTTCCTCCGAGCCGGAGTCTTCAGTCCCCGAATCGACCTCTTCGTCCGCGTCCTCAAGCAAGGCAAGTGCAAGTACGACCAAGTCCTCAAGCAAGGCAAGCACCGCTAAATCCTCGTCCAAATCCTCGACCAAATCCTCGTCAAGCTCTTCGTCCAAAGCTTCTTCCTCGTCTGTTAAGCCGCAAAGCTCCTCGACGACCACTTCACAGGTCTCCGACACGATGACAGCGGCTGCCGCTTCGTACGAATACCAGCGCACAAAGCTTGTTGACGCGGCGGCGCTTATTGCGGGAGAAGCGGGCAAGATCCATATCTATTCGCAGTTTGCCATTAAGTCGAAAGACGCCGATTCATCAATTCCCGCGAGACTTACCAGCGCCTTGATGAGCTCGATCGAAAGCGGCAGAAGCTCCGTCGATCAGGCGATAAACGGGATAGGCGTTGTAAGCACCGATCTTACCTCCTGCAAGAACGCGGTCGTTACCCTGCGCGAAAAGTATGACGCGTACTACAAATACATAAAGGGCAATTCCGATCCCGACGCCAATAAATGCAGCTCTCTTTATTCGGCGGTCGAGCAGGCTCTCAGAACCGTTCGTCTTAATCAGTATGCCTCATGCTACAACTCCAACGACAAGAGGCTTGCGTTAGAGACTATGAACAGCACCGCGGTAAAGGAAATCAACAGCACGTACACCAAGTTCTATAATCTGCGCGAGACCTTCTCCAAGACCTCGCTGAACTATGCGAGTACGGCATACAATACGCTTGCGTCCGGCTCAAGTACCTTCTGCGATGCGGTACTCAGCTCCTACAAGGTCAAGGCATACGGCATTCTTATGGGCGATGACGCGACAATCAGCAGTAATTTCAACAGTCTCTATCAGAGAATAAGCATTTACATAAACCTTGACGATTACGCGGGAAAGTATAACGATTTCTATAACGCGGCGTATTGACAGCAGGTTCTAAAGGTCACCTCTGAAACTTTGTTTGAGAGGTGACCTTTTGTAAATCACAAGAAAAAACCGATTTTCGGGTTTTCCCCCCCGCCGGAGCCGGGGGAAGCCGATAAGATCGTGTTACGGGGAGTACGGCTATGAAAAGATTTTACATATTGGATATGGACGGGACGCTCTGCGACAGCATGAGTTACTGGCGTGCGGAGTCGTCGCATATCGTCGATTTTGAGGATCGTGCGGCGGTGGAGCCTGTCTACGGCAAAATGCGCGAGCATTACCGCCGCGACGTGCGCTTGAAGCCGGGCGCTCGTGAGTTCCTCGAAAAAGCGCGTGCGGAGGGCGTTAAGATGTGTATTGCCACCGGTACGCGCCGCGATGTGGCGGAGCCGTTTCTCGTGAAGTCTGGACTGTTGGAGCTGGCGGAGTTCTACATAGACTGCTATGAAGTCGCGGCGTTCAAGGACAGACCAGATATTTACCTTAAAGCCGCCGAGCGGCTGGGCGCGGATATTTCCGAGTGCGCCGTGTTCGAGGACTCGGAGTACTGCGCCGAAACAGCGCGCAAGGCGGGGTTTTTCGTAGTCGGCGTGTGGGACAGGATAACAGGCGCGGAGGGCGACGTGAAAAAATTCTCGGATCTGTATATCGAGAGCTGGGAGAAGACAGGACAAATTCTTCTCGTAAATGAATAAGGAAAAAGCCGCCGCCCTCTTGACAGAGAGGAAAAAAGGTGCTATACTGATAGTAATTACCCTTACATTCAGAAAGGACACCGATATGGTCAGAATAAGAAATCTGAAAAAAAGCTTCGGAAATTTCCCTGTGCTGCGGGGATTGAATATGGACGTGTATGACGGCGACGTGTACGGCTTCCTCGGGAGAAACGGCTGCGGCAAGACTACCACTATGAATATCATCTGCGATATTCTCCCGAAGGACGACGGGGATATAGCGCTCGGCAGCGTTCCCGGACAGAAGGTCAAGGTGGGGTATCTCCCCGAGAGTCCTATGATTTTCGGCTATATGACCGCCCGTGAGTATCTCGAATACATCGGCGCGTGTGCGAGCTATGACGGCGATATCCCCAAGCGTGCGGACGAGGTGCTTGAGATCGTGGGTCTTCGCGCCGCCGCCGACCGCCGCACCAAAGGCTTCTCACGCGGTATGACGCAGCGTCTCGGAATGGGCGCGGCTATCTTCCGTAACCCGCAGCTGCTGATTTTCGACGAGCCTACATCCGCGCTTGACCCTCAGGGACGAAGCGAGGTGATCTTCATCATCAACCGCCTGAAGGAAATGGGCAGCACCATAATCCTCTCTACACACATTCTCTCCGATGTTGAAATGGTGGCAAACCGAATAGGAATTATGAACGGCGGCATTCTTGTTGAAGAGGGCGAGCTTAAAGAAATTATGAGAAAGCACGGAGGCGACGTTATCACCCTCACGGTGCGCGGTCTTACGCAGGAGCAGAAGATCGAGCTGCTGAAGGTGGATTTCGCACGCGCCGAGCTTACCGACGGCGGCGTGTTCCGCTTTGGTACGGATAATGCCGAGGAGGCGGCGAAACGCTTAATGCGTATTGCCGCCGACAACGATATGATAGTCGAGGATTTCCATATAGGTACGGCTACCCTTGACGAGGTATTCAGAAAGGTGGCGGGTTGATATGCAGCTGAAATACAGCTTTAAGAAGGAAATGGCGCAGTTCCTCCGGACGTTCCGGCTTGCGGCGGTGATCATCGTGATGTTCTCGTTCGCGCTGGCGGATCCGCTGCTGTTCAAGTTTACGTCCTCTATGCTGGATTTGATGGGTTCCGGCTTTGAAGACGCGGCGGACGGCGAAAACGGCACTAACGCCACTAACGCGACTAACGCGGACAGTTCTCCCGAAAATGAAAACAGCGGCAGCGGGTCTCAGAGCAGACCCACAAATCCTACCGATATTTTTGGAGAGATCGTTCTCGCTGTCGACCAAAACGCAGACAGCGGCGACCTCGGTGTTCAGCTCTCCTACAACTCGGAAGACCCCATGGCGTCTGTTGAGGCCGCGCTCGGCGATATGGGCATGGACGATATGCTGGATCTGTACAAGGACGCGGGAATGATGTTCGCAACTACCGTCACCACCTTTTCGGCGGGACCTATTCTGGTAATCATGCTGCTGCTTATGTCCGCTGCGGGCGGCGAGCAGAAAAAGCGCGCCATGATAGTTCCGATGTGCAGCGGCTTGCAGTACAAGAGCTATCTCATTCCGAAATTTACCATATACCCGACTACGGTATTTGCGGTGACTTTTCTGGCGACTATGACGGCGGGTGGGCTGTGCAACGCTATGTTCCCGAACAACAAGGTCTCGGGGACTATTATGCTGCTGACAGCGGTACTGGCGGCGATCTACAACGGCTTTATATTATCGGTGTACCTGTCGCTGGGACTGTGTACCTCAAGACCCGGAGTTATGACCGCGTCGCTGTATGTGGGGCAGATGCTGCTTCAGAGCCTGCTCAACGGCTTCGGACTTACCGACTACCACCCGTTTGCGCTGCTGAACTACATCGGCGGCGAGATGGTGCTGGAGGACTACGACCTCGCGGAAAACGCGGTGCCGATCATCGTTTCCTCGGTGATCGCGATCGCGGTCGCGGTGCTGATGTACTTCCTGGCGCTCGGCGTTCTCGGAGCGAAAAAGACGGACAATCAGGCGGAAAAAGAGCCGGAGTTCTGATACTTTGCGTCTGACCGGGGCGCTGTCCCCGGATCTCCGCCTGTCCTTTTTGGGCGGCTAACGCCGTCCTTTGCCACGTTAAATGACGGGGCAAAGCCCCTTATTGAATTTTATTTTTAAAAAGACTATTGACAAGTGCGCATTTTGTGCGTATAATATTATTAAAGGAGTCCCTAAAAAAACCGATTTGAAAAGAGAAAATGGGGGAGTGCGTCGGCTGCCGGGAAAGCCGACGAAGCAAGGCTTGTATGCCCGCGTTATGCCTTCGGCAAAACGCTGCGAGGAGGTTTGACGTGATCTCCCCGCCGGGGAGGTGTCACGCAGTGACAGAGGGGTTGACCGACAGACCGCAGACGGCGTGCTCTGCGCATTTTCTCTCAAAACTTGCGTTTTAGAGGGGGCTTAGGGGTGAGATGATTGAAAAAGGCTGAGCTTGAGCGGCTTTTTAAGAAAAACGGTTGGCAATTTGTCCGTAATGGCGGCAATCATGATGTTTGGACTAATGGCAGGCAAACAGAAGCGATACCCCGGCATCGTGAAATTAATGAGATGCTTGCCAAAGCACTTATCAAAAAGCATAATCTGAAGTAATTAGAAAGGAGATCCACTATGAAGCTTGTTTATCCCGCTATTTTTCACAAAACGGAAGATAAGGTTCCCTATTTCGTGGAAGTCCCTGATTTTGGCGCAATGACTCAGGGCAAGAACCTTGAAAACGCTATTGAAATGGCTCGTGAAATCATTTGTATCTCCATAATAGAGCGCCAAAGGGCGGGTGAGAGCATTCCCCCCGCTTCGGAGCTTACGGCGGTAAAGTCCGATGACGCAAACGCGATAATAACGCTTGTTGACGCTGACGCGGACGTTTACAAGCGCCGTATGGAGAACCGCTGCACGCGCAAAAACTGCACCATCCCGATCTGGCTGAACGATGAAGCTGAAAAAGCGGGAATCAATTTCTCCAGCGCTCTCCAACAGGGGCTGAAAATGGCTCTTGGTATTGAGGATAACCACATTTGACATACGAAGACCGCCCTCTTCTTTCGGAGAGGGCGGTTAGTCTGTCGAAAAAGCCTTTTTTTTGCGGGAAGCACTCGGCAACCCTCACCTGAGAAAGAGGGTGATGCCGTCCTACCAGGCTTTGTTTTCTCTCAAACAAGTTTTTTAGAGGTGAACTTTGGAGAATTTACTCCTCGCCTTTCTCGCGGCGGATTTTTTCGGCGTATGCTTTGGGGGAGCAGCCGAAGTTTTTCTTGAAAACACGCGAGAAATACAGCGGCTCGGAGAAACCGCAGATATACGCTATCTGCGAGATGTTCTGCTCCACGCCGTGGGTTGAGCAGAGATGCTTCTCCGCCATCTGCATACGCAGACTGATGAGGTAGTTGTGGGGGGTCATACCCATTTCGCTCTTGAAGAGCTTTCTGAGGTAATCGTAGGAAAACGGGATCGTCTTGAGGTACTTGTCCAGTTCGTAATCACAGTTGGTAAAATTTCTCATAATATCGCTCTTGATCGCCTCGACAACGTTGCGCAGCGGCTTGTTGTTTTTGAAGGCAATAACGTAGTTCACGATAAGATTGCCGAAAGCCGCAACGATTATCTGGCGGTTGTCCATTTTTCCGCTGTAATAATAAAGCGCGTCGGTAAACGCCCGCAGAATATGTCCGTCGCTGTCGTCGGAAATAACGATAGGCTCCTTAAAGGGCAGAGTCGCGTCGCTGATATTGGCATGGATATTGGTGAAGCCGACGTCGCTGCTGTTCATATGCGGAGTATTCGGCGGGATGACGACAATGTCGCCCTTGCTGTATGACAGCGTTTCATCCTCGAAGGAGAACCGCCCCTCGCCGCCTGTGCAGTACACCAGCTCCCAGTCGTCGTGGCTGTGCTTGTGGGTGGTGAGGGTTTTTAAATTCATCGCTATATACGTAATGTCATTCATGGGGATTCTCCTTAAAAATGGCTTTCCTGCGGCAAAGCTATTCCCTGTTCTCACAAATCAAAATGAAAAAATTTATGCAGTTTACACAATTTTATTAAAATACAGTTGAAATACGGGAATTAATGTGTTATACTAGTGTTAGACGAATATGAAAACGTTTTCCGATGCTTTATTTGAAGTGATCGAGAAGCGTTTTCGCCTCGGCTTCGGTGAGGGCGGCGCTCCACGGAACGCGCCCCGCGGGTTTTTCCGGATACTCGGCAAACCGTGCGGTGCGGTCGCGATGGGTGTTACCCCATTTGTCAAAGCCCTCGGCGGCAATATGCCGATCCATTTCGCAGTCGATGAAGGAAGCCTTTCCGTAATCGCGCCAGGGTCTTGCAAGGCAGATCGAGCCGTCCGCTACTCCCGTTTCCCGTGTGAGACGGCACCTATTAAAGACAGTGCCGATCTTCTGCTCGGAGGAGTGAGAGGGCGCGGCTACATAGCCGTGACCGCGTGCGTCACACAGCGAGCGGATCTCACATTCGTCGAACAGCGTATCGCCGCAGCCAAAGATGAAATCGACGGTGCCGGCGACGAGACAGTTCCTGAAGATCTGCTTCCGGGAACCCTCCGCACGGAGCGGATCGGGGAGAAATCCCTTGTAGCGCTCGATGAGGTCATCGGGGAGCGGTCCGCAGAAGATGGTGTCCTGAGTGGAGATGAACGCACAGTCCTCCGCAAGGAAATTATCCGCGTACACGGTGAGAGCTACCTCCTGACCGAGCTTTTCGGGTTGGCGGGCGTCGTTCTCGATCGTGAGATTTCGGAGAGTGACGTTCGGGGCGGTGACCGCGACCGTATACGTGCGGAAGGTGTTGAATTCCCTGCCGTCCGGGGCGATTTTCTTGGCATAGTCGCCGTTTACGATGATCGTTTTCCCGGAACCCGCGCCCGTTATCTCAATGTCGGGGGTATCGATCTCAAGTTTCTCCCGAAAAATGCCCTCGGGCAGAACAATTCGGGTATGGGGGCTGACGGATTTAAGAATTCCGCGCAGCTTATCGCCTGCTGTAACGTGTATTTCGTTCATGGTGATTATTCCTTTCAGTGCCGTTTTGTGCTGATTTTTGCCGAATAAGACATACGGCGTTCCTTATCCATTATATCTTTTGTGGGTGACGATTTCAAGGAGAAAATACAATTTTTGTGAAATACTAACAAATTTCCGACAAGTGGTTTGTAAAAATTTCGCGTATTGTTAATTTTTTAACCGCCGAAAAGTGCATAAATGTCCGAATTGTCCATAAAAGTTCTGAAAATGGAATTGTATTGAGGGGGTTCTTTACGGTAAAATAGAAGATAAGCGCAACTGTGTTTTACGGTATAAATGTGCAATATTATACGAAGTCCGATTTGGACGATATACATACTGCTTTAAGGGTTTTAGATGAACAATAACATTTCGTTCGGTCAGTACAGGGGAATAGACCTTACTATACTGACGATTTTAACGGTGGTTTCCGAAGCGATCGTCGCTCTGGCGGCGTCGAAATGGTTTCCAAGCGAGCTGTACTCGCTCTCGCCGATGACGGCTATGGTCTGTATCGTGATGATGCGGTGGAGTCCGTGGGCGGCTGTCCCGGCTTTGGCGGCGGGTGTGGCGTTCTGCGTGGCGACGGGAGCTGACGGCGCTCAATATCTCGTTTACTGCGTCGGTAACTGCGGCGCGCTGGCGGCTTTGGTCTGGTTCAAGGCGCTTGGCAAGGAGAAGATAAGAAAGAGCTGGTATATGTCCGTACTCTTTGCCTTGACGGCGTTTGCCGGAATGCTGGTCGGACGGTGGCTTGTCGCAATGCTGCTCGGCAGCGGCGTGAAGATCATAATCAATTTCCTGCTTGCTGACTGCCTTTCGGCGGTATTCGCGGTGGTAGTGGTGCTGATCGCAAGGCGGATCGACGGTCTTTTCGAGGATCAGAGAGCGTATCTGATACGAACCGAGGAGGAGCGCAAAAAAGAGCGCGACAACGAGGCGGATTTTTACGACTAAACGCATTTTTATATAATACTTTTTCAGGAGGTTTCAAAGATGCAAGTTAGTGATTATTTGATTTTCGACGAAGAAACCGGTACATACGTCGAAAATCCTGAACAGATCGTTCGCGATGATGTTGAAAAACACCATTGGCTGAACGTGTTGAGGACGGTTTTAAAGGACTGGCGTCTGTATCTGATGCTTGTGCCGATGATCCTGGTCTTCCTCTTCTGGCGCTACTTCCCGATGTACGAGCTGTTGGGATGCTTTAAGGTCTCCGATGAGGCAAAGGTGGTAGCGGATCAGTATTTCGCGGGATTTTCGAACTTCAGAAGACTTCTCTTCGGAGGAGACGGACTGTCCGCGGATTTCTGGAGAGCGTTCAGGAATACCTTCCTGCTGAGTTTCTACGGCTTGGTATTCGGCTTCCCTACTCCCATCATTATCGCGCTGTTCTTTAACGAGATCAACTCGAACATCATGAGAAGTATTCTTCAGGTAGCCACGTACCTTCCTAAGTTTATGTCTACCGTCGTAATGACCTCGCTTATCGCCATGCTCGTAAAGCAAGGCTCCGAGACAAGCGGCGTGGGCGTTCTGTCACAGCTGCTCGCCAACATCGGCTGGGTCGATTCCGAGACGGCGCGATTAGGTCTGCTGAATAACCCTGCCTACTTCAGGGCAATCTACCAGATTTCCGGTATCTGGGAGGGCGCGGGCTACGACAGCATTGTATTCTTCGCGGCTATTATCGCGATATCGCCGACAAGCTATGAGGCGGCGCAGATAGACGGCGCGGGCAAGATGGCGCAGATGAGATACGTTGTTCTGCCGTCCATTCTCTCCACGATCGTTATCATGCTTATTACAAGAATTGGTTCGCTGTTGAATATCGGCTACGAGAAGGTACTTCTTCTTTACAAGCCCGAGACCTACGTTACCGCCGACGTTGTGTCGACATTCTCTCAGAGAAACGGTATAGCCGGTTCAATGAAGGGTCTGTCGTCCGCCGCCGAGATGATGAACAACGTAATAGGTATGCTCCTCGTAATCGGCGCTAATACTGTTGCCCGCAAGGCGTCCAACGTATCGCTGTATTAATTAAGAAAAAAAGAGGTCAGTTATGAAAAGAAGACTTGAAGTTTCAGAGCTTATCTTCAGGATCATAAGCTATACGCTGCTTACAGCGTTCGCGATCTGCTGCTTGTATCCGTTCATCTTCACGATAGCGTCGTCGATCTCCGGCGAGCGCGAGGTACGTTACAGCGAGATCGTGCTTCTCCCTAAGAATATCCAGTTTAATGCGTTTAAGACCATGCTTAACAACAACGTGTTCTGGAATGCGTATACGAATACATTGTTCCTTACCGTTTACGGTACAATCTGGGAGGTTATGCTGTCGATCTTCGGCGCTTACGCGCTCTCTAAGAAGCGGCTGCTCTTCCGCAAGGGATTTAATTTCTTCCTCGTATTCACGATGTGGTTCAGCGCAGGTCTGGTACCTCAGTATTTGAACTACTTGGCGACACAGAGAATTTTCAACAAGATAGGCATTACCGATAACAAGTGGCTTGTCGTTATAGCAATGGGTATGGCGGCGATGAATATCATACTGCTTCGTAACTCCTTCGAGGGCGTTCCGTCCGAGATCGAGGAAGCGGCGATCGTCGATGGCGCGACCGAAATGCAGGTCCTCTGGAGAGTATATCTTCCTATGAGCAAGTCCATAATAGCGACCGTATCGCTCTTCTTTGCGATCTCGCGCTGGAACGGATACTACTGGGCAAGACAAATGATTCCTTCGCAGTCCAACCAGCAGCCGCTGATGGTTTACATCCGGATGCAGTTGGAGATTTTCCAAGATCCCGATCAGCAGCAGCTGGGACTGTCGTACGCGCCGGATTCCATTATATACTCGCTGATCATCTGCTCGATTATCCCCATTCTTGTCATTTACCCCTTCATTCAGAAGTACTTCGCTAAGGGCGTCAACGTCGGCGGCGTAAAGGAGTAATGACCCCAATTCAGTTGTCGGCCGTTTAAAAGCGGTTGATATATAAAAAATAAGGCGATCGTGCCTTATAAACATTCCTAAAGGAGGAACAAAATGAGAAAAACAAAACTTGCTGCATCACTTATCGCAGTTTCGCTTGCGGCAACTACTCTTCTGACCGGTTGTAATAAAACTACAACTAGCTCCGGTGACTCCGGAACAAGCTCCGGCAGCGGAACTAGTAGTGGAGACAGCGAAACCAGCAACGCCGTGACACCTGCTCTTGAGCTTACTTACGCATCCGGGACTGAACTTCGTATGGCTACCGGCTACAATAACTCCAAGACCGGTTTGTCCTTTGACGCGGATATTGCCGGAAGCGGAATTACGCTTGCTGATGGCAAGACCTATCAGACGGGCGATCTGAAGCCCACATGGGTAGAGGTTCAGAATGTACTCGACATTAAGATCAATGACTGCTATCAGGGCAACACCGCCGCTAAAGAGTGGGAATACTGGAAGGCGCAGCTCGATCAGGTCGATTTCGTATCCGGTACGGCTTCTCTGCTTACCGAGAACGGCTCGTCCTCGCTCGTAAACATCGCGAACTATCTCGACGCTATGCCTAACTTCAAGGCTTACCTTGAGGCTAACCCCATCGTTCGTCTGTCCATCACCGGATCTACTACCGGCGCAAACAAGGGCGCTATCTACTTCAGCCCGTACTTCGACGGTGTTGACGATATCGAGCGTATGCCTCTTATGAGGACCGACTGGGTTGAGAAGCTCCTTAACGGCGAAGGCGAGTTTACCGCTGACGCTTGCGGCACTACCGCAGCGCCTGTTTACACGCCTTATATGCCTACTTCCGGCACGGTTACGGTTGACGTGGTTAAGGCTGACGGATCCGGCACAGAAACGGTTACCAAGAATTACGACGCTTACGGCAATATCATCGATAAGATGAGTTCTTCCATGAGCGGCGTTGAGGCTGTCAATATGCTCCGCGATTACATTGACCAGACTTACAATGGCTATTACGGCACGAACCGTGCGGATCTGTTTATTGGTCAGAACGCTGCTTGGGACGCTGACGAGCTTGTTGCTCTGCTCCGCTGCGTAGTAGCGAATGCTCAGACCCTCAACGGCACCGATACCATTTACGGTATTTTCAGCCGTAACGATGACAACAACCAGAGACGTGTTGATATGATGAGATTTGCGGGACTGCTCTTCGGCGCTCGCGGACTTGAGTCCAGACAGGATTATTTCTATATCGGCACTGACGGCAATCTCCATGACGCACGTATGGAGACGGCTACATACGAGGCAATTGAAAGAATGAACGCGCTTGCTCAGGAAGGTCTGCTCTCCAAGTCGTTTATTGAAAGCTCCACAGAGGACACTAAGTCGATGCTTGAGAACGACCTCGGCTTTATGCACTATGACTACAACCAGACACAGACAATTTACAATGAGGGTACAGATGGAGATGGAAATCCTTACCTTGACGACGACGAGAAGTACATGGCTGTTATGATCCCTGTCGCTAAGTGGGATGACGGCGATTCCTCTACACCCGAATACTTCAGATTCACCGAGTCGTGGCGTTCCGTTAAGACTGATGGCTGGGGAATTTCCAAGGCAGGCGTTGGTCTTACCGAAGATAAGCTTGTAACAACTCAGGAAGAGGTTGACGCGCTTCCCGACAAGCTGAAGGCTTGCTTGAAGCTCATTGATTACGCTTATTCCGATGAGGGTATGATTCTTATGTCGTACGGTCCCGACGCGTTTATCAAGACCGGAGAGACGTTTAACTTCAACGGCAAGGAAATGCCTGTTATCGCTGACGCGACGTACGAGGAACTGTGGACGCTGCAGGGCGGCAACTATACCAACTACGCTCGTTACTACCTCGGATCTACGCTTTCATTTGCTAAGAGCCAGGCATTTGAATATCAGTGCACAACGGCAGTAGGCAAGGAGGGCGCTGCAAAGCTTTCGAAGGCTATTGCACTTGGCACGATTAAACACCCGCTGCTTGAGGTTGCGGAGAATCCTTGGTGGACATCCGTTCCTACGGTTCTTCCTAATACAACCATGGAGAATGACACGATCAACAGCCTTACGGAGCTTACTTCTTCCGGCAAGTTCTCCACATCCAGCAACCAGCAGAATCTGTTCGTTGATATGATTGTAGGCGGTTATTCCGGCGAGGGCACTTCTTCTCGTGATGAGATGATCAATACCGTATCGACTACATGGGGTTGTGCTACTTACCTTGAAACAAAGAATGCCGCATGGCAGAGACTTGTTGACTTCTATAACGAGCTTAACGCTTGATTCTCCGGCAAATCTACAGCAAACTAACCAAAATCGGCGCCGCGCAAAATCCATAAGGTCTTGCGCGGTACTGTAAAATCCACGTTATGTTATGAGGGGAGGAGCGCTCCTCCTCCCCTTAATACATAAAAGGAAGGTCTTTATGTATAAAAATCAAATGAAATTTCAGAAGATAGTATGCTTCGCTGTTCTTATCTCGTGCGTACTTGTCTTTGCGTATTCTTTGGGTCTGTTGACCGACATTTATGACAGCCTGTATCCTTGCTTCGATCCCGAGCTGTTCGATGACAGCATTGATCTGGAATCGATTCCTTCCGATCAGCTTTCCGCTTACGGCGTGTATGTCACGGGCGCGGAGATCTACTATGAAATGCAGGATTTTAACGACGCCTTTACTAAGATAAGTATTGTGATGATCGTTGTGTCTTTGGTTTTGTTTGTTACAAACACTCATTCACGCAGAAAATATTATATCGGCAACTACATCGCTGTTGCTATTGTTTCAATTTGCAATTTGGCGTGCGTATTCTGGCTTTGGCCGCAGCTCATGGCGTTCAGAACGCAGTATGTGACCGGAGTCGACTTTGATATGCTTAAGGCGTATTCGGAGTCAACCAGAGGCGCTACGGTACGTTATACCGATTCGACTTTTTGGTTTGACGTTTCATACTTCGTATTCGGCATAGCTATACTGGCTGTGGTGCTGCTTATTGCAAATCTTGTTATGAAAATAATCATGATGAATGCAGAAAAGAAGACGGTAGGAACAAGAAAGGGAGTGGGCGCATGACACTGAATAATGCAACTTTGATCAAAAGAGACAGGCTGCGTTTCACCAAAAACGGTCTGTCGGCAGGTCTGACCTATCTTGCTATCGTGCTTGATTGTCTGTATTACGTGAGTATATATGGTTCAAATAAGGGTAATTACTACTACAACTGGCTTATGGGAGTATCGGTAGTGTACAACCTTCTGTTCCTGTTGTTCTCGTTCCTCGCGTCCGAGGGCGTGAAGGAATACAAGATGGGTTACTCCTACCTGCTCATGGCACTGGGTCTGGGACAGATCGCGAGAATCTTCATCTACCCGATGAGGGCTCACAGCGCGACGCTTAGCACAACTACGACAACCGACGGCGTTGCCTCGGTCGGCGAGCTTGTTATGGGCAACGGTCAATTTATCTACTGTATTGTGTTGCTTGTGGGTTCCGCCGCGCTGTGCGTGCTGGCAGGCGTGATCGGAATGATAAAGTCCGCTACTCGTGCCGCTCACATTGCGGAGATCGAAAAAAGAAACAGTTAAAGGGAGCAAGTCATGAGTGATTTAAAATTACAGCATCTGGACAAAATTTACGACAACAAGGTTCAGGCGGTTTATGACTTCAACCTTGACGTCAGACACGGTGAGTTTATCGTTCTCGTCGGTCCTTCGGGATGTGGAAAGTCCACGACTCTGCGTATGGTCGCGGGTCTGGAGGATATTTCCGCCGGTAATCTGATTATCGACGGCAAGGACGTAACAAAGATGCCGCCTAAGGATCGCGATATAGCGATGGTTTTCCAGAACTACGCGCTTTATGGTCATATGACGATTTATGAGAATATGGCGTTCTCGCTTATGCTCCGCAAGGAAAATAAGAACGAGATCCACCAGAAGGTTCTTGCAGCGGCTGAAATTCTGGGTCTTTCCGACCAGTTGAATAAGAAGCCGAGCCAGCTGTCCGGCGGTCAAAGACAGAGAGTGGCAATGGGACGCGCCATTGTTCGTACTCCCAAGGTGTTCCTCTTTGACGAGCCGCTTTCAAACCTCGACGCAAAGCTGCGCGGCGCGACAAGACGCGAAATTATGCTTCTGCACAAAAGGCTTAAAGCCACGATGATCTACGTAACGCACGACCAGACAGAGGCGCTGACCTTGGCGGACAGGATAGTATGTATGTCTATGGGTCACGTTCAGCAGATCGGTACACCGCTGGAGCTATATGACACTCCCGCAAACCTGTTTGTCGCGAGCTTTATCGGATTGCCGCCTATGAATCTCTTTGACGTTGAGATCAGGAATGGTCAGGCGATATGCAGCGATTTCTCTGTTGACCTCAACTCCGAAGAAAAGATCATGCTCTCCCGTTATGAGGGAAAGACCGTTGTTCTCGGCATACGCCCGGAGAACGTGGTACAGGGCGGAAATATCATCGTCGACGTTTACTCGAACGAAAACCTTGGTATGACCACGCTCGTGAACGGCAATGTGGGCAAGCATAAGATCACTTGTAAGTTCCGCGACTGGTGCAACTTTAAGGCGGGCGATACGGTAGGCGTTTCCTTTAATAAAAAGCATTTCTTTGATAAGGACACCACCGATGCTATCAGCATATAAGTAAGGAGAGATGAAAGATGGCAAGTAAGACTTCTGCCCGTAAACAAGGACGGGGATTTAAAGAATTTGTGAGAAAGCTCGTCGTTTCTCTTAAACGCTCTCCCAGTATCATTCCGATACTTGCGTCGGTTGTGTCGTTTGTGTTCTACTCGCTTAATCTTGCGAGTATCTCGAATACTACCTGTAAGATCAACACGAGCAATATGGGACAGTGCGAGTTTGCGACAATGCTTTTGTCTGTTCTGTCGGTGGTTGTGCTTCTTCGGAGTTACCCTAAACGCGAGAAACCGAAGTTCGTTATGATAGGACTTTTTTTCTTGATGGCTGCGGCGCAGGTATTCTGCGACGTGATCTATGTTGTCAGAATTAATGGGGCAATCAACAGCACGACCAGCAGCTTTGATACGAGCGGCACGGATTCGTATATTTTAAAGGCGCAGTCGGTGATGTCGGCTCATATCATTATACTGATCGTGTGCATAGCACTTGTTGCGCTGCTTCCTGTCTATGGCAAGCTGCTCAAGAAGATTAACACCTCTATTGATGTTGAGGGCAACGAGGATATGGCTGCGATCGACCTTACAAGTGATGCGGAATAATTTATGAAAATGGCGCTCCGTGGGTCTCGTTGGAGGCTCCGGAGTACCTCATAGTTGGTGAAAAGCAGCATTAGCCGGAAGGCTCTTGTTGCTTTCATTGCAAAATGGGCAATTTAGTCAATTTGTTAGTGATAGGAAGATTTATTTTTGACATAATAACTTAAGGCAAGATGTCCCCCGCCTAAGGCGGCGGATTCCATTGTGGAAAAAGCAGGAGATACGATCTCCGCTGATTCCTCAGCGGCTAACGCCGACCTTTGCCGCGTTAAATGACGGGGCAAAGTCCCTTATTGTACGAAAGTAATATCTTCCTACCGGATAACAATTTGCAGTGAAGGTCTTGGGACGCGGCGAGTGTGCCGGCGATCCGCAGTGACGGCG
>CAYMTG010000018.1:0-4041 GCA_964393305.1 uncultured Ruminococcus sp. | reverse complement strand
AATTGATCCGAGGTAATATATATGTCAAAAAAAGGAAAGAAACAGTCCGCTAAGCAGTCGGCTAAACCGTTATCAAAAACGGCGGCAAGCGAGGCAAACGACAAGTCCGTGGAATCCTCGGCTGACAGCTACTACGATTTGAAAACGGAGGCTGTTGAAAAGCTTGTAAACGCGAAGGACGCTCCCGAGGTGTCCGAAGCGGAGCTGCGCAAATACAGGTCCGGCGGGAAACACAGGATACCCACATGGCTTAAGATAGTGTTTGTGAAATTCTGGTTCAGCGGCGCGATGTGCTACTTCTTTATCTGGGGTTTGGGGAATTATATCCAAGGACTGGATATGATGGCGGCAGTCGCGATAGGTATGGGTCTGGTGACGGATCTGCTTGTCAACCACTTCCTGCGCGCCTTAGAGCCGGAGCCGAGAGAGTACGACAAGTGGATGATGGTGACGGTGCGCAAGTGGTGGAGTATGATCCTGAACGTGATCTATGCCGCACTATTGCTGTTCTGCATAGTTCAGTCGTATACCGCAATTAACACGCTGCTGTACGGCGATCCCGAAACCTCCGAAAACATACTGGGTGTAGAGCCGCTGCTGTTCGGCGTGCTGTACGTCTTATTCGATATGCTGTTTATCGGCATAAAGAACGGGTTCAAGATAATTCTGCGCGACGCCGAGAGAAAAGTCTCGGGCGAAAAGAAATAAATTCAGGGTGACCCTTAGGGTGACCATTTAAAGGAGTCGAAATGTTTAACGTATTATTTGTAAGCGCTGTTTCCGCTTGCTTTGAGTTTGAAAACAATCTCCCGTACTACACCGACAGCGAATATACCGTTTCGCTTGACGGCAAGGAGCTTTACAAGTCCAACACCAACGTGTTTTCTGTGTACGGTCTGAAACCCAATACAGAGTACACCGTGTCGGCGGGGGATCACTCCGTCAAATTCACCACCAAAAGCGAGACTTGCGCGATAAATGTACGCGATTTTGGCGCGGTGGGCGATGGAAATCACGACGACACCGTGGCTATCCGGACGGCGGTAAACTGCCTGCCTGCGGGCGGGAGACTTTACTTCCCCGAGGGTACGTACTTCTCGGGTTCAATTGCGCTGAAGAGCCATATCACGCTTCATTTTGCGGAGAACGCGACTTTGCTCGGCAGCAGCGACCCGGCTAAGTACCCCGTTATCCCCGGTTCGGTGAAGGATGTTGTTACGGGAGAACCGATCCAAGTCGGAACATGGGAGGGTAACTCCGTTCCAATGCATCAGGCGTTCCTGTGCGCGGAGTACGCCGAGGACATCACGATCATAGGTCCCGGCACTGTCGACGGAGACGCTCAGCACAGCCGCTGGTGGGTAAACGTGAAGGATCGCGCTATCGCAAGACCGCGTCTTATCTTCTTCAACCGCTGCAAGAATATCAATCTGCACGGTATTACCGGTCAGAATTCCGCGTCTTGGCAGCTCCAGCCGTATTACTCCGAGAATGTCAATTTCTTCGATGTTTCGGTGAACGCGCCTAAGGATTCCCCGAATACGGACGGTCTTGACCCCGAGGCTTGCGACAATGTGAATATCATCGGCTGCAAGTTCAGCGTGGGCGATGACTGTATCGCGATAAAGTCCGGAAAGATCGAGCTTGCTCAGATGTACAGGAAGCCTGCCGATCACCACACTATCCGAAACTGCATTATGCAGTTCGGTCACGGCGCTATAACCTTGGGAAGCGAGATCGGCGGCGGCGTGACTAATCTCACCGTAAACCGCTGCATCTTCAATAAAACGGACAGAGGCTTACGCATTAAGACGCGGCGCGGCAGAGGCGAGCTGTGCGTGATAGACGGCGTTCTCTTTGAGAATATCAAGATGAACGGCGTACTCAGTCCCATCACCATGAATATGTGGTACAACTGCTGCGACCCCGACAGGTACTCCGAGTACAACACCACCCGCGAGAAGCTCCCCGTGGACTACAGAACCCCGCACCTCGGCAAGTTCACCTTCAAGGATATGGTCTGCGAGAACTGCGAGGTGTGCGCTTGCTACTGCGACGGTCTGCCGGAAATGCCGATCGAGGAGATCAGCGTGGAGAATATACGGTTCACCTATTCTCCCGAAGCAAAGCCGAATTTCCCTACAATGAGGAATGAGAACGTAGAGCGATTCAAGGTGGGAATGTACTTTGAAAACGTAAACAAGCTCACCGTGAAGAATGTAGAAGTCGTCGGCTGCGAGGGCGAGCCGCTGATAACCAACAACGTCGGTGAACTTAACAAGTGAACGCGCAAATGCTGACGCTTGAATAAAATTAAGGAGAAAGCGAATGTACGCTCAGATAGACAAGTATATTGACAGACTGCTCGACGGGTCAACCCCCGACAAGCCTCTGTGGAACATTGAAAACATCAGGGACGGCAAACCCGTACGCTGGAACTATATCGACGGCTGTATGGTAACCGCGCTGCTGTGCGCGGCGGAGATCACCGGCGAGAAGAAGTATTCCGATTTCGCGGAGAATTTTATCGACTGGTACGTTCACGAGGACGGAAGCATTACGGGATACGATACGTCGGAATACAATCTCGACGACATTAACGAAGGGCGCGTTCTCTTCGACCTATACAAGATGACGGGCAAGGAGAAGTACAAGAAGGCGATCGACCTCATCAAGACGCAGATCGATACTCAGCCGCGCACCGAAACAGGAAATTTCTGGCACAAGAAAATTTATCCGAACCAGATCTGGCTGGACGGACTGTATATGGCGCAGGTATTTTACACACGCTATCAGAAGGAATTCGGCGGGAAGGACTACTCGGATATCGTAAACCAGTTCAAGAACGTCCGCAAGCTGATGTTCGACGAAAACAAAAAGCTGTACTATCACGGCTGCGATACCTCTAAGCAGATGTTCTGGGCGGATAAGACAACGGGTCATTCCGGAAGCTTCTGGCTGAGATCCATCGGCTGGTTCTGCATTTCTCTTATCGACAATATTGAGCTTATTGACGATGAGGCGGCAAGAGCCGAGCTTGTGAAGATCTTCAAAGAGGCGATAGAGGGTATCGCACAGTACGCCGACCCCGAGACCGGTATGTTCTACCAAGTGGTGGACTGCGGCGGACGCGAGGGCAACTACCTCGAAACCAGCGGCAGCAGTATGATCGCGTACGCTATGATGAAGGGTGCGCGTCTGGGGGTTCTCGACAAGAAATTCGCCGAAACGGGCAAAAAGACCTTTGACGGCATCTGCAGGAAATATCTCTCGATCAACGATAACGGCGAGCTTAATCTGGGGGGAATCTGCTTAGTAGCGGGTCTGGGACCCGACGCCAAGCCGCACAGAAACGGCTCCTATGAGTACTACATCTCCGAGCCGATCGTGGAGAACGACGCGAAGGGCGTTGCTCCTTTTATTCTCGCTTACACGGAGATCAAGAGAATGGAGGTCAAATAAGCGGCTCACTGTATACAAGCGATCGTGGGCAAGCACAGTGACGTTTGTAAAATCGCGTGTGATCTGATACTGCGGATACCAAAAAGAGAAGGCTGAAACAAGCGTTTACGAAAAAGAAAGAAGCATATATGAAGAAGATAAAAATAGCATACCTTGGCGGCGGCTCTAAGGCATGGGCGCGAGTGTTTATGACGGATCTCGCGCTGGCGGACGGACTTTGCGGAGAGATCGCGCTCTATGACATCGACGTTCCCGCGGCGGAGCTTAACAAGCGCATCGGCGGGAGGATAAACGAAAATCCCAACACCATCTCCAAGTGGGAGTACAAGGTGTATACCGAGATCGGCGCGGCTTTGGACGGCGCGGACTTTGTGGCGGCTTCCATTCTTCCGGGAACGTTTGACGAGATGGAAAGCGACGTGCATCTCCCTGAGGAGTACGGCATCTACCAGTCGGTCGGCGACACGGTAGGTCCGGGCGGGGTGCTGCGCGCTATGCGCACCGTGCCGATTTACGAGGGCTTTGCGCGGGAGATCAAGGCGCACTGCCCCAACGCGTGGGTCATCAACCTCACAAACC
>CAYMTG010000017.1:0-20154 GCA_964393305.1 uncultured Ruminococcus sp. | reverse complement strand
CCTTGATAAAAACGGTTTCGCAGAAAAGACTGCATGGATAGGAAGCGAGGACGGCGCGGGTTCAATCCCGCCGCGTCCGCGCCGCCCGTATCTGCCCGATCACAAATCGCTTATTGCTTGGTGTATTTGTACCAGCCGTCGCTGATATATGGCTCACCGTTGTTCGGGTACAAGTAAAAGCTGCCCTTATAGGCTGTTGTCACATAGACATTGCTGATACCGGCGTAGCTGCGGTAGAATGAAAACGCGGCGTTCCCGAGATCGTCGGCGGTAAGGGTAAAGGTAGTGTCTCCATGAGCCCATGTTCCCACCATCTGATCAATATATTCCTGAGGCAACGCGGTCAATTTTGTAAGAGCGGGGTAGGTGCCGACAACGTTTCCGCCTACAATGCCGTCCATATAGCCCCAGATCTCAGTGCTGCCTCTCTTAAAGTCATCCACCGCATAAGAATTGTACCCACTGCTGTCGGAGACTGTCGCACCTGCCAATTCAGCCCCGTCATAATAGAAGCAAACGTACTTTCCGCTGACTGTGCCGACATTTTCGGAGAGATACGCGGCAGCATCCACAGATGATCCGCTTATTTTTCCTCCGCCATAGGTATAATACTTCCACGTGCCGTTTGTTACCGAGAAGCAGAGATAGCTGGTTTTTCCTTCGGTGAATGTAAGTCCCGTGTATTGGGAGATAGCCTTTGCCGCTTTCTCCGCGTCCTTATTGGAGGTATTAACCGCTGCGGCAAGCTTCTCGTCGGCAGCCTTGGCCGCGCCGCCCTCGCCGTTCGCAAGTTTCGGATACGCGCCTACCGCAAAAGAACCGATGAAGTTTACGTCATCGTCCGTACCCCACTTGTACTGTTTGTCGAGGAAATTGTACGCGTCGGGGAGATTTTCGGGGATATTGGAGCTGTCGTCGGTCATTACGACGCTTACGCCGCACACGGGTCCTCTGCCCTGCCATACCGTGATCTCGACGTATGCGCTCTTATATTCCAGACCTCCAAGACTTTCAAGAATATCATTTTCGAGAGCGCTCATTCCCCCGTTATCAAGAATACTGAGCCTGCCGTCCTTGCCGTAGTAGAGCTTTATCTTTGTCTCATCCGAACCGGAATTGAAGCTCAGATAGCGTACCTGATTATAGATCCGGTTAGCCGCGTTGTTCGCTTCATAAACCGTATTGCTGCTGTAGTCGCCGTAGTTTTTAGTCAGTTCCTGCTCGCGAATCGCACGCGCCGCAGTTTCCTCAAGATAATCCGCGAGAGTGCCGTCGCCGTAGGGTACGGCAGTGCAGAACTCGCTGGAATCAGCCTTTGCCGCGATATAGTCAAGCAGTGCCGCGCAGTAGCTGCTGATCTCGGACTCGTCGGCCTCGCTGTTTAGGTCATAGGCGTCGGAATTCTTCATGGAATCCATCGTTTCGGAAAATCCCTCGGAGATGGCCATCTTCACGCTGAACGTGCTGCCCTCCGCCTTTACGCCGACGGTATAATTCAGCTTGTCGCCCTCGTCGTCTAATTTGAGGGTGATCTTATCGAAAGGCATATCCTCGGACTCAAACAAGTCACCGGAAAGCTTGAGGGTATAGTCGCCGAGCGCAATGTTCCGACCGAACATCTTCTTTTCTCTGTAATTCTCGTAATCGATGGTGAACTTACCCGTACTGCCGTAGCTGTTGATTTTTCCGGAGAACTTTCCGGAGGTCTTGCTCTCCTTATCCTGAGAAAGCTCAAACACCTTCGTGCCGTCAGTCACAAAAGAGCAGGCGAAACCGTCGTTCGTGTTGAGGTAAGCTGCCTCCGCCTTCTCCTTGCTGCCGCCGTCCTTGACCTCGACCTCAATACGCATACCGGCAACGGAATTGTTGGAGTTTACATAATTTTCGATAGTGAGCTTTACGCTGTCGTAATATTCAAGCTCACTTATAAGGCTGTCCGCCGCGTTCTGCATATCGCTCAGATCGCCCAGATCATCGGCGTAATCGCTGTCAAAGAACTCGTCGAAAACATCCGAGAGCATATCGGCGAGCGCTTCATCCTTGAAAACCACGCTGCTCACCTTGCCATTAAACTCAACGTCTCCAATGGAGAAGGTGGTTTTGCCGTATTCGATCTCAGCGTCATCAAGATTGTCTTTATATGCCCTGAGAACGCTTTCGAGCATTTTCTCCGCCGCCTTACCATCGGTTTCCCGACTAAGAGCGTCCATATCTATAACAGCATCGTCATCGGCGAACATCAGGCATTCATCGGAGACCGAGGGAATCGATATGTAATACGCCTCGCTGTCCGCGTCATACATCGCGTTCACCTTGATCAGCTCGTTATCCTGCTCAATACCCGACGCGAAGGCTGAAATATCCGTCTCGCCGAACCGTACCCCCGCTTTCAGCTTAAGCTCTTTTACGGCTTCGAGAATTTCCTTTGCCTTATCGGTGCTGCAGCCGATCTCGTATGCGAAATCCTCGAGAAGCTCTCCCGAAAGATCCGCGCTGACGCTTATCTCGATCTCGGCTCCCGACTCGGGAAGAACCGATTTCATCGAAGCCAAAGAAGACGACAGAGCCGCCGCAGAGCTTGTATCTCCGCTCGCCGCTGACGTCACTCCCGCGAGTGCTGTAGCGCTTGCCGCCTGTTCAAGCTGCTGCCCCAAAACGGCAGTCGCGTATTTTTCATCTCCCATAAACGCATGGGAGAAATCCGCCTTTGCAAACGTGCAGCCTGCGGCAACAACGCACGCTATGGCAACGCAGACCACCGCCACGCCCGCCGCTATAAGCCTCTTGGGCGAGAACTTCTTTTTTTCCGGCTTTACGGTTTCACCCCGAAGCGCGTCTTCCGTCTCGGGGAGAGTGGCTGTCGCCGTCCCCTGCTCGGGTAGAATGACTGTCGCATCCTCCTGCTCGGGGAAAGTGGCTGTCGCCGTCCCCTGCTCGGGGAAAGTGACTGTCGCCGTCCCCTGTTCGGGGAGAGTGCCTGTTAACACGTTTCCGACAGGAGTGTCGGAAGCTGCGGACTGAACCGTCTCGGCTTCGACTTTTGTGCCGCAGCCGGAACAAAACTTCGCGGTATCGGATAATTCCTTGCCGCATCTTGGACAAATCATAATTTACCTCCCATAATGCCCCGAAAGCCCGAAAGCGGCTCCCGGATACTTCCGTGAGAACGGCGCGGGTACGCCCCGCGCCGCCCATTCATCTCTTAACCGACGTCAACGCCGGTCTTATTGAAGCTCTTGCCGTTGGTGCTTGTGTAGACCTCGTCGTCCGATACGACGTAAATGACATTGTTTCTGATGACAAGAGACGTAACCTCGTCAAGACCCGTCTTCTTCTTGTCGCCGCCTTTAACGCTGTAATAGAGGTCGCCGTCGGTGTCGCGGAACACGCACACGCCGCTGTCCGTCACAACGTAACTCCTAACGTCCGAAGCTATCTTCTTGTCCTTCACCGTGTAGCGGAGGGTATAGTCGTCTTCAAGGTAGTATATCACGCTGAGCGTGTCGTTTGCCCTGACGGAAATCGCGTCATCGCCTATCTCGTCAGCGTTCTTAAGGTTGGAGAGAGAGCCTTTCATAACGTCGCCGTCGTCGATATAAACGATCGACTTGTAATCTTCGGAGAAAACTCCGCTTTCAAAGTCGGAAACGAGCTTTACGTCATCGTATTCCTTGCCCTTGCGGACAAATTTGTAGAGATTTCCGCTCGCCTCGCCGTAGAATTTCTTGAAATTATCAATATACGGGATATCCTGATAGCTGAAATCGGAAACGGGAGAAACGGAACTCTTGCTGATACGCACTCCGTCCTCCTTGTCGAGAGAGGTATCAAAGCAATACGTGCCGTTGTCGTTTGTGTAGAGGATCTTGGTGTGGTCGTACGAAATACCCGCTATTTTGTAAATCGAACCGATCTTTTCCTCTCCGCCCTTTTTCAGGTTCTTGATATAGCACAGCTTCCCGCTGCTATTCGCGCCGTAGATCATCTTTCCGCCGTCGCTGACGGACACGGGAATAATTCCCGAATCGAGATCGACAGCCTTGCTTCCGCCCTTCCATATGTACGTCTTGATGTCGTCGTCATCATAATCGGCGAAAGCCACAACCTTACCGTTTGGAGAAACGACGGGGTAGCAGGCGTAGCTGCTTTCGAGGTCGGCGACCTTCTTGGGCTTCCCGCCGGTGTAGACGTAAACGCTGTCGTCGCTTACATAGGCGACGGTCTTTCCGTTAGCGGAAATGCTCGCCGCTTTCGTATCAAGATCATCATCGATAAGAGAAGACTTGCCGTTCTTGAAAATATACAGACCCCCGTCGTCATAGACGAGCGCGGCTGTCCCGTCGAGTGAGGAATCGAGCAAAGAAGCCGAGTCGGACAGACTGACGTTCTTAACTATCGCGCCATTGTAGAAAAAGGTACTGTCAACGCCGTCGTCGACGCCGTAATACGCGCCCTTGAGCTTGTAAGAAGGACCTGCCGCCGAGCAAGCAATGATCACAATCAGAAGAATGACCACGATAACAGCGGCGCAGCAGATAAGAACCGTCTTGTTCCGGAGAAGCTCCTTGAAGCTGCGGCTTTTTATCGCTTGAGCCGCTTGCTGAGTATCGTTCCGGACAGACGCCGCTGCTTTGCCGAAAGCGTCCTTCGCACGCCCACCGATGCTGCTCCCGGATTTCTCGGACTGCTCGTTTTTACCGAGATTGACCGTGGAAAAGTTTTGCGCGTTATCCGGCATCTCGGGCAATACGTTCACGGAAGCCCCGTCCGCGCTGCGCTCCGGCTCCGGGGTCTCGCTCGCGTCATACTCCGGCTCCGGGGTCTCGCTCGCGTCATACTCCGGCTCCGAAACATCGTCAGCCGAGGACACAGCCGTTTCGGGAGCTTCGGGAGCTTCGAAATTCTGTCCGACATTCTCCGTGGTCGAATCCGGATATTCCGCCGCAGGCTCTTCGCCGGTCACTTTATTTCCGCAATAGCCGCAGAAAAGCGCCTCATCGGGAATGGTTTGGTCACAAAATGGACATTTCACTGTAAATTCCTCCTGACAATTTGTCAACAATTTAAGTATGCGCAGAAACCGCCGCATACCGCACACTACTAACCCTCTGATACCTTTTCCTGTTTGCCTTTGCCCCGCTGCGCGGGGCAAAGGCAAACATAGAAACAATTGTTGGGGAGAGATCATAATTCCCCTTAATATTTTACCAGATTGAAATATTTTTAGCAAGATTGATTATGACCAAATAATCCAATAAAACATTCGGAGTTTTGTTGATTTTTAACAAGCAAAATACGGGAAAAATCGCGCTCGGAAATTAAACGCGACGAATTTCAATTGTGAGTTTGCACAATTTAACAAGCTTTTTCTTTTGTAAAGCCAGGAAAAATTATGCAAAATCACGAAATGGCGTTTATTGTCCCAAGGAAAAAAATCTTTACGCTCTATCGCCTTGACAAAAAGCGTTTGTAATGATATAATTTCTGTATAGAGAAAAATGTCAAAGAAAGGATCTCATTCAAATGAAGATAAAATCCGTAAAGGGTACCCGCGACTATCTCCCCGCAGAGGCGGAGCTTCGGGAAAAAATTCAGCAGACAATATTTGAAATTTACCGCCAAAACGGCTTTTCACGAATTATGACCCCCGCCGTCGAGGATATTGAAAACCTCGACAAGAGCGACGGCGGCGATAACCTCAACCTCATCTTCAAGATACTCAAGCGCGGCGACAAGCTTCAGAAAGCGCTTGAGAGCGGCAATTACGGCGATTTGTGCGATATGGGACTGCGCTACGACCTGACGCTCCCGCTCACCCGCTACTTCGCGTCCAATCGCGGAGAGCTGCCCATACCCTTCAAGGCTATCCAGATGGACAAGGTGTACCGTGCGGAAAACCCCCAGAAGGGCAGGCTCCGCGAGTTTATGCAGTGCGATATCGACGTTATCGGCGACCCCGAGCCGGAGTGTGAGATCGAGCTTATCGCCATTACCGCAAAGGCGCTTATGGCGCTTGAGATCGGCGGATTTACCGTGCGCGTCAACGATAAGGCGGTGCTTCTCGCGCTGCTTGAGAAGCTCGGCTTCCCGAAGGACGAGCTTCCGACCGTCTGCGTAAGCTTCGACAAGCTGGATAAGATAGGCGCGGAGGGCGTTGCCGCAGAGCTTCTCGAAAAAGGCTTTGACAAGGCTGCCGTTGATAAGCTCTCCGAGCTGCTCGCAAAGCTCCCCGTAAGCCTTGATACCATCAGCGGGATCGTAGGAGAGGACGCGGCGGCGCGTCTCGCGAGAATAATCTCCCAAAGCGCAAAAATCGCGGACGGAAGGTACAAAATAGAATTCGACGTATCGCTTGTTCGAGGACAGGGTTATTATACCGGGACCGTGTTTGAGGTTCGCTCTGATAAGTTCGGAAGCTCCGTCGCGGGCGGCGGGCGCTACGACAAGCTTATCGGAAAGTTTATCGGAGAGGATATTCCCGCGTGCGGCTTCTCCATCGGCTTTGAACGCATTTTCAGTATTCTCTCGGATGAGAAGCGAACGGCTTCATCACGCGGGAAAATCGCCGTATTCTACGACGAGGATTATATGGCGGCTTACGAAAAAGCGGAGGCACTCCGCGAGGCTTACGACGTTTCCATCTACAAAAAGCCTAAAAAGCTCGGCGCTTTCCTGAACAAGCTGCAAGGCTTCGGCTTTTCGGGATTTGCTTACGCCGACAGCGAGATAAAGATGTTTGAAAGGCGGTGAGACTATGAGAAAGGTTCTGCTTGCGGGCAGCGATATTTCCGAGGGAATGGAAGCGGGTCTGTCTCATTTGGGGATAACGACGGAGAGGTTTTCGGAGAACGACTGCTTCCCGGATCTGGGACTTTTCGCCGCAGTGTATTTTTCCGGAAAATTTCCCGCCCGATCGCAAAAGACCGAAAACGTCGCAAAGGAGCTGTGCAGACGCTGCGCGGATCTCTCCGTGCCGGTTGTGTTCGACCCCGATCTTGGGAATATCCCCTCCGAAAAATACAGCGTCATCAATGAGACGGCGGCTTTGGGCGTGATCCTCGCGCCCAGCCTTGAGGAGGGCAAGCTGCTGTGCGGCAGGGACAAGCCGGAGGACATCGCGAAGCATTTTCTTGAACTCGGCGCGTCTAAAATCGTAGTCAAGCTCGACAAGAAGGGAGCTTACTACAAGAGCGCAAAGGAATCGGGATACGCCCCTACCTTCCGTGCGGATAAGGTGGTTGATACCAAAGGCGCGGGGGACGCATTCTCGGCGGGGCTTATCAGTGGGATAACAGAGGAGATCCCGCTCTCGGAGGCGGTAGTCCGCGCCAACGCATGCGGCTGCATCGCTATCCAAACAGAGGGAGAGCCGGATTGTCTCCCCACGCTGGGAAAGGTTCGCGACTATATGTTAAATCACAGATTTGTCGTGGACGAGTGCAAGTACTATTGAAGATGGATAACGAAAAATTTCACGAAGCGGTGAAAACCGCCTGTCTGCGCGGCGGCGCGGGACTGCACGGATCCGTTGGAACACAAAACGAACGGCTTATCCACTCGGCTCTTAAAAACTACTACGCGCCCTATTCCGACGAGCAGGAAATCAAAATCGGCAGCTACTTCGCGGACGCGGTGTGCGAGGAAGGCATATTTGAGATACAGACAAGCGGGCTTTATCGATTAAACGAAAAGCTCGCTGTATTTCTTGAATGTTCGAGGGTCACGGTGGTTCACCCGGTCGTAAGACGCTCACGCGTGGTGTATATAAGCTCCGAAAGCGGCGAGATCACAAAGCAAACGCCCATCCGCAATATCAGATCCTGCCTTGATGTGTTTGAGGAACTGTATTCGATACGAAACTTCCTCAATCACGAAAATCTCCGCGTGATACTCGCTATGCTCAGTATGGAGAAGCGCGTCTATCACAGCGGCAGCGAGCCGCCCGATCTCTCGAACAAGAGCCGCCGCCGAAAATGCGTGATCGAAAAGGTCCCATTGGAGCTTCTGGACGAGATCGTTCTCGAAAAGCCACGCGACTATGGGATATTTCTCCCGCAAAAGCTCCCCGCGCAATTCACAAAGAAGCAGCTGTGCGCTGCTGCGGGGGAAAGCCGCTCGTCGCTCCGCGCAGAGGTGCTGCGGACGGTCGGCATGATCCGAAAGGTCTCAAAAATCAAAAATGAGATCGTCTATTCGGCGGATGAATTTATGACGTAAAGGTAAACTTTGTAGAGTTTTTTGCGTGATTATTGACAGGAGAGTGACATAATGATAAAATTCGTTACCGGAACGGCAAACCTTGATATATCGGGTCGCCTGTGCGGCGAGATATTGTCGCTGCTGAAGAACCGAGGCTCCGAGCATATAGTGTACATCGTCCCCGAGCAGTTTGAATACGCTTCCGAGCGTAAGATCTACAAGCTTCTCAAGGAAAACGACGCGCTCAGCTTAAGCGAAAGGGTCAAGGTAAAGACCTTTTCGGCGCTTGCGCTCGAGGTGCTGGACATATGCAGCGATACCCGTCCGATAGCGGATGATATAATTAAAAACGTGGTCGTTCACAAGGCGGTACAAGGGTGCGCGGCAGACCTTAAAGCGTTCGGCGGTATCTGCAAAAGACCGGGATTTTCACAGAAGATCCTTTCCACAATAAAGGGATTTAAGGAAATCGGACTTTCCGCAGACGAGCTTGCCGCCTCGCTCGACAGAATAAACAAACCCGGGAACGAGCTGTCGGATAATACTCTGCTGATGAACAAGCTCGCTGACGCTTCGCTGCTTTATTCCGAGTACAGCGTCAATATGAAGGACTATCTGGACGCGCCCGACGTCACCGCGCTTGCGGCAAAGAGCCTCGCGGGATCGGGGGTTTTGTGCGGCGACGATATTATCGTTGACTGCTTCAACGACTTCACCGGCGGTCAGATGGAGTTTATTCAGAGCATGATACCGACGGCAAACAGCGTTATGTTCGGGTTTACCACCGACTACGACAGCGAAAACGACGTATTCAGATCTGCGAACGACAACATCAACGCCATTCGCGGCTTCGCTGAAAGAGAGGATATCGAAACGGAATTTATAAGGGACAATATCGCTCCCAGAAGCGGACTCTCGGCGCCTGTTTCGGAATTGTCGCTCAAGATCTTCTCCGACAAAAAATCGGACGTACCGCCCGACGGCTGCATAGAGCTTATAAGCGCCTCGGATGTTCACGAGGAGCTGGATTTCGTGTGCTCAAAAATAATTGCCCTGGCGGACGAGAAGAATTACCGCTTCCGCGACGCTGCCGTGCTCTGCACCGATTTAGGCACGTACGGAAGATATATCGAAAGCGCTTTCAAGAAGTATAATATCCCGATTTTCCTTGATACCCACGAGTCGATACTCGATCAGCCGCTGACCAACACTGTTGTATCTATCCTCCGCGCACTTGAAAATTACTCCGTTGACACGGTAATAAGCTGCCTGAAAACAGGATTTTTCAGCAAACCCGCCCCCCAAAGCGACGATGAGCCGGGGGATCGGAACGAGAGCCGGCGCGTAGGTCTTACAAGCTTTGACATAAACTCGTTCGAGGAATATGTTTTCGAGTGGGCGATCACGACCAAGCATCTTATGTCGCCGTTTAAATTTCCCGTTCACAGCGGCTCAACCGGTGTCGATTACAAAAAACAGGCGGCGGAGACAGTCCGCCGTGAAGTCGCTGTTCCGCTGTATAAATTCTCCAAGAAGATCCCGAAGAACGGTATAAACGGCGCAGAGCTTACCGAAATGCTGTACGATTTTCTTATGAACGACGTTGGCGTTAAACGTGCGCTTATGTCGAGAACGGTCGATCGCGGCGAAGAGGATGAGGACGTACTGTTCGACAAGGAATCCATCGCGCTCTACAAACGCTTGTGGAATGCCTTAATTCAGATTTTTAACGCGCTTCACAGAGAGCTTGACGGCGTGCTGATCTCGATAAAGGACTACACCGAAATGTTCCGCGATCTATGCTCCGGCACTACGCTCTCCTCTCCCCCGCAGATGGCGGACAGAGTGCTGGTAGGCGATATCGACAGGACACGCGCCGATGGTATCCGCGCCGCCTTCATCGTGGGCGCGACATACGATGCTTTCCCCACGGATTTCTCACAAACGGGGGTTTTCTCGGAGTATGAGGCGGAGCTTATCTGCTCGGGGATCTCGCAGATAAAGGACGGCGGGGACATTGAAATATTCAAATCCGCACGCGAGAGGTTCGCTCTGGCGAAATACCGTGCGTACAAGGCTATGACGCTGCCCACGGAATATCTGTGCGTCACTTCTCCCGAGATGGACGCGCAGGGCGAAGCCACCGAGCGTTCGGAGGTGACATACGAGCTTTCAAAGATGTTTACTAACGGGAGCGATTGGCGCCTTGAGGTCAGCAAGGCTTCAGCCTATACCAACAAGCCGAATTCTCCCGCGCCAGAAGCGGAGAAAAACGCGGAGCTTGATATAAACAAGTGCCTTACAAACGAATTCTACTGCCGCAGCGAACAATCGGCAAAGGCAAGATACGCACTTGAGCTTGGGGGCGACCCCCATGTGGACGCCGTTCTTGAAGAAGCGCTCAAAAGGAACAACAACGCCGAATTTGTGGAAACGCTCAAGGAGATCCGCACGGAGCGCGGCAGCGACAAAATCGGCGAGCAGACCATAACGCACGATCAGGCGCGGCTGCTCTTCCCGACCACGATAAGCGCCACCCAGATCGAGAAGCTGTGCAAATGCCCATTCTCCTTCTTTACCGGCAAGGGACTTAATATAAACGAGAGGCAAACCCGCGTATTCAACTATATAACGCGGGGTAACGCTATTCACTATATCCTCGAAAAGGTTTTAAGCGCGTACAGCGGCGATATAGACGAGCTGTGCAAGCTCACGAGAGCCGATTTCCTCAGGCTTTCAAAGCAGTATCTCAAAGAATACTGCGACTTGGAAACCAACGGCGACTTCAACGAGGACGAGCGCAGCAGGTTCCTGTTCAGAAATATCACGCACTCCGCTTCCGACGTTCTGATCTCTATGCAGTCGGAGTTCTTTGCGCGGGGGTACCGTCCTAAATTCTTCGAGCTTCAACTGGGTAAGGAGCCGGAAACTCTGCATATCCCCGACGACCCCGAAAAGCCCTCCGCTCCCCCGCCCCCCGCAGAGCTTTATTCCGGCGAAGAGTCGTCCGTGACTGCCGCGTCCGCTACGCCCAAGGAGGCTGTGGAGTCGAGCGATACCATCAGAACGGCGCCGTTCGTGATCAGGGTGGACGACACCTTAAGCGTGCTTGTTACGGGACGTATCGACCGTGTGGATATGTATACCGCAGAAACCGACAACAATAAAAAGACTTACGTGCGTATGGTGGATTACAAAAGCTCCGCCCACGCCTTCAGCTTGGGACACGCCATAAACGGACTTAATGCCCAGATGCTGCTGTATATGCTGGCTATTATCGACGCGAACCGCGATAATCCCATAAATGTGACAGCCGGCGAGCTTTCGTATATCTCGTCTAAGAGCAGCGGTGCTTCAAGCAAGGCTTCCGCGCCGTTCAGGCTGCTTGCGGAAAAGCATTTGGGGAGCAATATGTTCGTAAGGGACGCCGAGCTTCTTTCCGATCTCGACGAATACAGGGAATTCATCAAGAAAAAGGTTGCAGGTGAGGACGGAAAAACGGAGCTTCTCGCGGCCGACCCCAAAACTCTCTCCCCCGAGGAAAAGAAGGAGCGCGAAGAATACGAGGAGTCTCTTGAAAAGCTGCTGTCCGCGCTTGATCAGAATGCCGACAACAGTATCGACAGCAAGGACTTCGACACGCTGAGAGACGCGCTTACCGAAAAACTCACCCAAAAGCTTGGCGATCTGTTCAACGGGAATGTGACCGCCGCCCCCAAAGCCGCCGCAGCCGGTTCTTCTCCCTGCAAGTACTGCAATTTGCAGAGCATATGCAAAAACCGCTCTTTAGCCGTCGAAGTCGTATCCAAAAAAGACTGGACAGACCGCTTCAAAGTGCCGGATAAAGCCAAGAAAGACGGCGCAAAGTCCAAGAAAGGAGAAGAAGAATGAGTAAAAAGTCTGAGTTAAACAAACAACAGGAGACTGCCGCAAGTCCCGAGCTTCCCCTTCCCGCCGTCGTAACAGCTGCGGCAGGCAGCGGAAAGACCTTTGTTCTCGTAGAAAGAGTGATACGGCTTATCTGCGACCGCAGCCGCAATATATCGATCGACTCTTTGGCGATTATGACCTTTACGGTCAACGCCGCAAAAAGTATGCGGCAGAAGCTGAATAAGGCTCTTGACGAAAAGCTGGATGAGTTGAACGAAAAAATCCATGAACTTAAAGCCGACCCCTCAAAAGAAGCCGAGCTTATCGCGCTTGAGGATGACTACGCCTACATCAAGGATCAGAAATTCAGGATGCGCCATACCATAATCTCCACCATTGATGCGTTTTGCCTGAAAATGATCAAGGAGAATATTGAGCTGTTTGATTTGCCGGTGAATTTTACCCTCGCGGATAACGCGAGAAAGGCGGCGTTCCAGATGCGCGCTATTAACCTCGCAATGGAGGATTTCTATAACTTAGGCAGGATGTCCCCCGCTGAACAGAGCGCGGCAAAGCCGCGCCTTGCCACGTTAAATGACGGGGCAAGCTCCTTATTGGATGAAAGCGGCAGCTTTACCGAGGAAGAACGCAACACGCTTTTTTACACGTTCAGCTTTGAGTCCGACGACGACCTCCGGAAGGCTGTGATCAATTTTGAAAACGACCTCGCGACATACGTAGACGCGGATAAATGGCTTGATAAGGCGCAGAACGTTTATAAGGACGAGAAGTCGCTTGAGGCGCAGTATATGGATACGTTTGAGGAGTTACTTGACGCATATTTCTGCCTCGGCGGCGACCCCGCCGGGCGTAAGGGCGTTATCCGGAAGTATTTCGACAAGTATTACGGTATCCTTGATAAAATCAAAAGCGAGGCGGAAGAAAAATTAGGGGATAAACCCAAAAAGAAATCGGACACGCTAAGTCCGCTCGAAGATTTTATTCAAAATGTCTTTTCCGTTTATCTGGAGAATATCAAAGCAGAGGAAGAAAGCTTAAAGCCCGTATATGACGCTTACGAAGCGTTCAAATCAAGCAAAAGCGTCCCATCACTATGCGGGGTTTTCGAGAAATTACAGCAGCTACCCGACCCGCTCTCCTCTCCGACAACCGGCACCAAGCTTCCTTCCCGAAAATTAGTCACAGCCCACAAAAAATACTTCACTTCGCTTATTAAGGGGTTGAATTCGTACTCATTTAACAATAGCGGCGATCCCGAAAATCAGCAGATCGCCGTCAGAGCTATGATAAAGCTCGTAAAGCTCTATATGCGGTACTACCAAAGCTTGAAAAGGGACAGCGGCTGCGTAAGCTTTTCGGACTGCGAGCTTATGCTTCTGAATAAGCTTAAAGAAGAAAAGAGCGAGGAATTCCGCAAATCGCTTCAGGAGCGCTTCAAGTACATCATTGTGGACGAATTCCAGGACTGCAACGACGTTCAGGCGGAGCTGTTCAGGCTTATAGGCGGGGACAGGCTCTTTTATGTGGGAGATATCAAGCAGTCTATCTATGCGTTCAGAGGCGGAAATCCCAAAATTATGGCAAGACTGGTCGAGGGCGAGGATGGGTTTAACGCCGTTCCCCTGAGCCGTAATTACCGCTCCCGCCAAACCGTTCTTGATGTGGTAAACAAGGCTTTTTCTGGGCTTATGACCAAAGAATACGGAGATGTGGAATACAGCGGCAAGGACAATTCTCTCAAATTCGGCGCTAAATATCTTTATAAGAGCGACGCCGCAGATGACGTTCCCGATGATAATGATGACGAGTTTGTCCCGGTTGACACCGACAAATACTGCGCCGAGATCCGCTTTATCTCCGGTGAGGCGGATCCCGAAAACGAAGAAATGCGCCAGCCGCGATTTGTCGCAAGGAGAATAAAAGAGCTGCACGACGACCCGGATTTTCTTGTCACCAAGGACAAAAAGCGCGTGCGTCCCGGCTATTCCGACTTCTTTGTTCTCGTAAGAAATAAAGGGAAAATTTCCCAGTATCGTAAAGCGTTCGCCGAGCTGGATATTCCCTCAACAGCTCCCAAGGGGAAGAAATTCCTCGACTCGGAGGAAATCAAGCTTATGCTTGACCTGCTTACGGTGATAGATAACCCCCTTAGAAACGAGGAAATGTTAAAGGTACTGATGTCCCCCATTTACCGCTTCACCGCCGAAGAGATGGCGGATATACGTCTTGGACTGCTGGGGATCGACAAAGCCGCGCTGTCGGACGAGCAAAAGAAAAGGCTTTCCTCAATTTACAGGAACAGCTCGCTGTACAAGTGCCTCAGGGACTGCGGCGAGAGCCGTCTGAAAATATGCCTTGATAAAGACAATAATGAAACCGTTGAGCTTGCGAGAAACGTCCCCCAAAAGCTCACCCGCTTTATGTCCGATCTGAAGAATTTCAGATATTATATGAGTTCAAACTCGCTCCATAAGCTGGTATGCAAGATCTACGAGGATACCGATGCGGAGCTTATCGCGGCTGTGTTTGAGGACAGCGCCCAGCGCGTGGCTAACGTTCGCCTGTTCCGGGATATGGCTGCGGATTTTGAGCAGCGCAGCGGCGGGAGTCTCGGAGATTTTCTGCGGTTTATCGACAGGGTAAAGAGCAACGAATACCAGAAGGTCGAGGACGCAAACCGCTCCGAGGACAGTATGGACGCGGTTCAGATAATGTCCTTTCACGTCAGCAAGGGGCTTGAGGCTCCGGTATGTATCCTGTGCGAGCTCAATGATACGATAGCAAATTACGATTACACCGGCGCCTTCCTGAATAACCGCGAGAATTACTTTGCAATGCCGGACGTCGATTATAAAAAGCGCGTCAAGTCCCGCACCTTCGCATACAGCGCCCTTAAGCGGATCAACAGGAAGGCTTTATGCGGCGAGGAGCTGCGTGTTCTCTATGTCGCACTCACCCGTGCGCAGGAAAAGCTTATCATGGTCACGGAGAAGAATTTCGAGAGCTTTTCCTCCTCCGTGCTTGACCCCCTGAACCCCGAGGAGACCTTTAACGGCGCCGTTCCCTTTGAATGGATCTTGCAGTCGCTTGCGCGTTACCCTGTGACTAACCGCAAATTTAAGGATTTTAACTGTATGCTGTTCGACGATATAGAAGACGGTTCCGCGCCGGCAAAACCCGAGAGAAGCGCCGAGCGATACGATCCGCCGGCGGAGAGGGTCGAGGCTCTCCACAGCAGGATAAACTTCCGGTACGCGCATACCGAGGACACCAAGCGGCAGGAGAAATTCACCGTCACGGAGCTTGCGCATCGCGGCTCGGATATGCCGATCACCCTCTCGGTTCCGGACTTTATCGAAAAAGAACTGTCCGGTACGGACAGAGGAAACGCCTACCACAACTGTATGCAGTACATTTCGTTTGACAGCTTCAGGGGATCGGGAAAAGACGAGTCCGTTGACCTCGCTAAGAGAGAGATAGAGCGTCTGGCGTCGTTTAAACGGCTCAACGAGCGGGAGGTCGCGTGTATCGAGCCAAAAAGGATAGCCGATTTCTTTACAAGCAAGCTCGGACAGCGTGCGCTCGCCGCCGACAAAACAGTGCGTGAGGAGGAATTCCTCGCGGAGGTGCAAGGCTCTGAAATAGGCGAAAACGACTTGACCGACATAATGCTCCAAGGTCGTGTGGATATGTACTTTGTGGAGAACGGCGAGATAGTCGTTGTCGACTACAAAACCGACAACGAACAAAATCTCGAAAAAGAAAAGGAGAACTACGCAAAGCAGGTCAAGATCTACAGCGTCGTTCTCAAAAAATTAAAGGGAATGAACGTGAAAGAGGTGTACCTTTACTCTTTCACAGATGGAGAGGCGATAAGTATTAAATGAGAATTTGGCTTATTTCACTGATTACGGCGATTTTCCTGACAACGACAGCGTATGCCGACGGGTTCGCGGCTGAGGCGGAACGCGTCATACCCGCGGCGGCGCCAACGGACAAAAAGCACGTTGAGATCCGCTGGAACACCAATGAGGCGGAGACCGTGGGCGTGCCGATCGTATGCGGAGAGAATGACGAATTCGTCCTGCTCCCCGTTCTCAACACGGTGAGGAAGCTCGGCACGGAAACCGGCGAGCAGGCGGGGAGCGTCTCGTTTGACGAGAAGGTCTCCGAAGATATTAAGGGCGCGGTCTCGGGGAATACGTTTATCCAACCGGCGCGAACCTCCGTCTATGCGGTCAATACAGAGGATATGAGCGTGATTTGTTCCCGCTCCTTCGGCGAGATCACCACCGACTGCGCCATTCGCGGCAATCTCGCTTACTTCGGGCATAAGGACGGCGACGGCTATAAATTCGTCTGCGCGGATGTTACCAAAAATCTGGAAACCGTATGGGAATACTCCTCCTCCGATCCCGTGACCGCTCCCGCGTCATACGGCGATTTTATAGTATTCGGCGCGGGTGACAAGCTGGTCGTCAGAACGGACGGCGGTTTCGCGGAAAACGATATTCCCGCCCGAATAACCAACGTCTTTGCGGGAAAATACGCGATCTTTATGACCTGCGATGATGATACCGCGAAAAAGGTGCGCCTTGAAAATGACGGACATATTGAAGACGACTCGCTGATGAGCTGCGAGGTCGGCGAGGCTCTCACCGCCCCCGCCGAATACAACAATCGCCTTTATGTAGGCTCCGCCGATGGATTTTTTATCTTAGACGGACTGAATATGGAGATCATAAGCTCCTACCCCGAGCTGAAAAACTCCTCCGCGCCGCTGGTGTGCTGCGGCAACGGGCAGCGCGTGTTCACGGTCGCGTGGAGCGAGACGGAAAAGCGGGACGTGCTTTACGGGATACTCGACACGGACGAGGGGCAGACGCTCTCCGAGATCATCAAGATCACCGACTTCACGGGCGGTCATTTCACAGCCGCCAAAAACGGCGTTATGCTCTTCAGGAACGCGGACGGCTCGCTGTGGGCGATCTCCCGCAGCGAGATCAGCATTATCCTGATAGCGGTGAAGATCGTTCTTTTGCTGGCGATTTTCGTTATGCTGTTCATAATACTCCGTGCGTGGTCAAAAAAGCATACAAAAAAGTCTATTCTGTGATAAATCCGGATAAATTTAACTTGAAATTTGCCAAAAAATATAGTATAATAAACGCAGAGGTGAGAATTTATGAAACCGATTTCCTATGAATTGAAGAACAGTCAGATAAAGCACGTCAACGTTGACGAGATCGTCTTTGTAAAGCTCGCGGCAAAGGGCGCTATGGGCGAACCCGGCTGCGTTATCATCGTCTCGAAGAGCGGCGGCGAGATCAAGAGCGGACGTGCGAATTTCCTCACGGGGCACTACAAGCTGGCGAAGCTCGGAGAGCTGTTCCCGCCGGTGAAGGCGTTCCTTGAGGACGGAGAAACGCCCGACGGCTGGGGACGTGTCAATCTCGGCGCGGGGAATACGCTGTTCGTGCGCGGGGATTATCTTGAGCGTTTTCAGGAGCGGTTTTCCGGCAAGTTCGAGGACGAGATTAATATGTATTGGCATGACGCGGCGATCGAGCTGCTTAGTGAATAATTCGCGTGTTCTACGAAAAGGATCGCGCAAAACAGGAGGAATTTTATGGAAATCACACTTAAAAACGAGAAGGTCAGAGCGGTCATCTTCTCCAAGGGTTCGGAGCTGAAATCGCTTCTGGTGAACGGACGCGAGCTGATGTGGAGCGGCGACCCCATGTTCTGGGCGAACACCTCTCCCGTACTCTTCCCGATGATCGGCACGCTCAAGGAGGGCAAGACCATCATCAACGGGAAGGACTACCGCCTGCCCAAGCACGGCTTCGTGCGCGACTTCGAGCATACCCCCGAGCAGTTGTCCGCGACCTCCGTAACGCTCTCCATGGAGCAGAACGAGACCACCAAGGCTTGCTATCCGTTTATGTTCAAGTTCTCGATAAAGTACACTCTCACCGCCGACGGAATTGAGATCACAAAGACGGTAAAGAACAACAGCGACGTCGATATGCCGTTCTGCATAGGCGCTCACCCCGCGTTCGCGGCGCCCGGAGAGTTCACCGATTACCGTCTGGAGTTCCCGAATGTTGAGAACGTCAAAGTCCCCAACTACAACACCAAGACCGGCGTTTACGAGGACGGAAACCGCCGCGTTCTCATCGACAACAGTAAGACGCTCCCCCTCAGCCACGAGATGTTTATGAACGACGTTCTCCATATCGAGAAGCCCGTTTCCCGCTCAGTATCGCTGCTTGACAAGAACAACAAGGGCGTGCGCGTGGACTTCCCGGACTACACGAACCTCGGCATCTGGCAGGCAAAGAACGCGCCGTTCCTCTGCATTGAGCCGTGGTGCGGCTCGCAGGACTACGACAATTGCAGCGGCATATTCGCCGAGAAGTTCGCGGTAGTGTCCTTAAAGCCGGGCGCGGAAAGGTCGTTTACATATACCATAAGTGCTGTATAACTTATGGCAGAATGTCCCCCGCCGCCTTGCCGCGTTAAGTGGCGGGGCAAACCCTTTATTGAATACACAAAAAAGCGCGTCGGTCAGTCGGCGCGCTTTTTTATTGCCCGATAAGCTCCAAGGCTCTTTTTAAGAGAGCGTCCTTTTTGTTCGGGAGAATTTCGTCCAGCACCTCGTTGAGAAGCTGTCCCAGAACCTCGCCCATTCGCGGAGAAGGCTTCATAAACGCCTTCAGATCCCTTCCGGAGATTTCAAGATCCTTGACGGTAAGGCACGGCTGCTCTGCGGCGATCTGCTCCGCTATCTCCAGCGACTGACGCGCTATCTCAATGCGTCCGCGGCAGAAATCTGCCTTTGCGCCGTCGTCCGCCATATGCGCGAACATAATATCCCGAAAGCTGTCCATTCCGACCTTCGACATAAACCTCTTTATGTGCTTCGGGGAGAGGTCAAGCGGGTAGTCGTGATACCTCACGATAGTCACCACGCGCTCCCGCAGCTCGTTGGAGCTTTTAAAATCCCGCAAAATCTCCTCCGCAAGCCTTGCGCTCTGCTCCGCGTGACCGCGAAAGTGCCACGCGCCGTCCTCGCCCTCGGTCTTGCACAGCGGCTTTCCCATATCATGGAAAAGCATCGCAAGGCGCAGCGCGGGTTCAGCGGGCGCGTTCTCCACGGCGCGGGCGGTATGCTCGTACACCGTACTGTTATGATAAACGCTGTGCTGCTCGTAGCCTATCATCACCTCAAGCGGGGGTATGATCTCGGAGAATATATCGGAGAACTCCATCATCACGCGCTTTACGTCCTTGCCGCAGAGCAGCCGTGTAAGCTCGGAGAATATACGCTCCTTGGAGACCTTGCCGAGCGTCCCTCGCAGCGCCCGTGCCGCCTCCGCAGTTCTCTCCTCGATCTCGAAGCCCAACACGGAGGAAAACCGCAGCGCCCTTAAAATACGTAGCGCGTCCTCCCCGAAGCGCTGCTCCGGCTCGCCTATGCAGCGTACTATCCCCGCCTTGATGTCCGCCTCTCCCCCGAACGGGTCAACAAAGCCGCGCTTGGGACTGAACGCTATACCGTTCATGGTGAAGTCGCGGCGGGAGAGGTCGTCCTCGATATTATTCGTGAAAGAAACGAAATCGGGGTGTCTGCCGTCGGAGTATTCCCCGTCCGCACGGTAGGTCGTGATCTCCGCCTGACTGCCCTTGTAGAGGACGGTTACCGTACCGTGCTTTAACCCGGTCTCCACAACCTTGCAGAACGAAAAGACCCGCTCCACCTCGTCGGGAAGCGCGGATGTGGTGATATCAAAATCGTGCGGCGCAAGTCCCATCATATGGTCGCGGACGCAGCCGCCCACAACGAACGCCTCAAAGCCCGCGTCCTCCAGCTTCTCCAGAATTTCCGCAATTTGCCCGGGAATTTCCATAACCTCACCGCCTCTCAGATACGAAAATCCCTTAATACCTCTTTCAGTCTGTCCGTACCCCGCTGCACAGGGTATAGGCAGACACAGAAACGATAATTTTTAGGGCAACACCGCACAGAGATTGTGCGCAGATTGCGCCGTCAGATTTTTC
>CAYMTG010000016.1:0-20375 GCA_964393305.1 uncultured Ruminococcus sp. | reverse complement strand
TGGAGTTATGATCCGGAATGTGCTTTTTTCTTCTTCTTATCGGTACGTGAACCCGGCATATATGTATTAAGGATATTTCTAAGCGCGTCCACATCAAGATTACGGGTCAGCTGACCGTCTATTGCAACGGAGATCGTTCCCGTTTCCTCTGATACTACAATAACCACCGCATCGGATTCCTCGCTCATACCAACTGCGGCTCTGTGACGTGACCCCAAGTTTTTGGTGAGATATTGATCCTTTTGCGTATTGTGGAGAAAACATCCTGCCGCGTAAATTCGATTATCACGGATGATAACAGCGCCATCGTGAAGCGGAGCCTTGTTATAGAATAAGTTGCAGAACAGCGTCGGTTCACAGTCAGCGTTTATAATACTGGTTGTATCCTTTTCGATTATCTCTCCAAGCTTTGTATTACGTTCTATAACAATCAAAGCGCCTGTTTTGCTGTCGTGAAGAAGGGAACAGGCCTCAACAATTCCCTCGATTGCTTTATCGCGGGCGGTTTGTCCGCCGGAGACCTTGTCAAACGATTGGGAGAAAGTGGTAACACGAGTACGTCCGACCTTTTCAAGAATTCTTCTTAGCTCCGGCTGGAATACAATGATAATAGCGATAATTCCAACCTGCAAAAAGTTATCAATAAGGAATCCCATTGCTTTCAATTCAAAAATCTGAACCAGAACGAATACTATTACAATGAAAAAAATTCCTTTTAACAGCGGAACCGCACGAGTCTCGCGGATAAACTTTATTACATAGTACACCAAAAAGGTCAGAATAATAATATCAAGCACATCAAAGAAGTTGATCGAGAGAATGATGCGGGCGAAATTATGAAAGATGTCGGTGAAATATTCAACTAGTTTTTCCAAGGTAAACTCCTTTTAGTCGCGTTCCTGTCCTCTGATGATCACGCCGATAAAGTCGGGACCTGCGTTGCAGCTTACAACTACGCCGCACTTCTCAACCATTGTAGGCGCATAGCCTACCTTCTTGGTCATCTTTTCGATCAATTCCTTTTCGAGGTCGGGACGAGTCGTCGTAATGATGCAATACGGGGTTTTGGGTATCATACGCCGGGAAATGGTTTCAACCGCAGCGTCAATAACCGCTTTCTCGCCGCGAGCCTTTTTGAGAACCTCGGTCACTCCGTCGTAAAGTACGATAAGCGGCTTCAGGCCCATAAGCTCTCCCAGAAAAGAGGCCGCAGCGGATATTCTTCCGGACTTTCTCATATGGCGAAGTCCAAATCCTACGATAAACGCCTCGGTATGTTTTGCCCAGTCCTCAAGATATTCAACAACGCTCTCTACGGAATTGCCGTCGGCGAGCTTCTTACAGGCCTCTACAACAGGGTAGCCGTAGCACAGAGTGTAGCAGCGGCTGTCAACAACGTGTACCTTGAGATCGGGGAGGTCTTCCGAGATAAGATCCGCGGCAATTTTCGCCTGCGCAAAGGTCTGGGAACCCGCCGCGTTGATGACATCCACTATGATCTCACGGACGCCGTGGACATATAACTCGCGATATTTCTCCTCAAACTGAATTTGCGTGATTTGTGAGTGCTTAGGGATCTCCTCGTTATCCTTGAGTATCTGATAAAATTCATCGGGTTGTATATCAATTCTGTCCAGCTTGGTTTCATTGTTAATAGTAACGGCAAACGGCATTACAACGAGGTAATTTTTCCATTCCTTTTCCGCTTCCGGGGAAATGTCGCATCCGCTGTCGGTGATAATTCTGACATTTTCGTTCATTATGAAGTTTCCTTTCTTACAAGCAATTATGCTTGTGACCAATCATATTTTGTGAGGAAGCCGTTATTCTGCAGCTCGGGAAAATCCCATTGTCTTAAGACCTCATAAGCTGCGACAGCCACGCTGTTTGACAGATTAAGGCTTCTGAGAGTGGGCATCATAGGTATTCTGACACAATTGTCCTTGTTGTGAAACAGCAGATCCTCCGGAAGTCCCGCGTCCTCTCTGCCAAAGACGATATAACATTCATCGGGGTACTGAACATCGGTATATCGGTTTTGTGCCTTTGTCGAGAAGAAAAAGCATTTGCCGCATACCCTTGCCAAGAAATCTGCAATACTATCATAATACGTTATATCCAGATATTTCCAGTAATCAAGTCCCGCACGTTTAAGCTGCTTGTCGGTAGGCTCAAAGCCCATAGGTCTTACAAGATGCAGTCTTGCTCCGGTGACGGCGCAGGTGCGGGCGATATTTCCGGTATTCTGCGGGATTTGCGGTTCGACCAGAACTATATTAAGTTTCACGTCAACGCCTCGTTTCAAAAATATCTCATCATTATTATATCATATAGTTTTCGGATTTTCAAGGGCTTTTTTTATCCATCTTGACAAATATATATTAATATGGTAAAATAATAGAAAAATCGGAGGATCTGTAATCAGTGGTAAAGGACATAATAATATCATTCAGAAAATTCGGCGAAGAGCGAAGCAACGAACTTGGCACCGCAATAGATGTATCGGACAGCATAATTACCGTAGTTTATTATGATATTCGGCTAAAACGAGTTTTTGGTATGGCGACCCTTGCCGGCACGGAAATCAATACCGCAAATGTGATGGAGCATTTGACGCATCTTGTCATTTCGTCGATGGGCAGATTAAGAATTATGGCATCTGATGTGATGACAATGGTAATTGCGGCTTCGTTTACGGTTTCCTGTGCTTTGGAGGAAAAGCTTACAGTGGGAGATTTGTATCTGCGTCCGGAAACAGAGATCTACTATATGCCTTTTATTTCAATGGCGATGGGCGGCAGATATACCGCAGCGCTGCTTTCTGATACGAGCGGAGACTGCCTGATAGCCGATATTGGGAAGACGCTGTTTATCGCAGAGAAAAAGGACGAGCTGTACCGCTGCGCTTCGTTTGAGCTGGCGGGAGCTTTTGACGGATCGGGCTATGAAAGCGGAATGCCGCCTGTGGACGGCGCTATTGATTATGTGAGAGTAGAAAACGATGATACTCTTGTATATGAGGTAATAGGGGACTGTGACAGCGTGGGGGTTTCGCCGTGCGGGGTTGCCTCTTCAATATCCGTGATGTTGGATAAAGGGGCAATTGACAGCGATGGAATAATGATCGATCGGGATCTGTTTGCCATAGGTGAGGATTTCTATGTATCACAGAACGATGTGAGAGTTTTCCAGACCGATAAGGCACGTGTTGCGGCGGCTATGGATTTGTTTCCGGATGCAGATAAGCTCTATGTCTCGGGTGGACTGTTTAATACAGACCACGGCAGCCGGTTGACGGGGGAGCTTGGCGTTATTCCACATAGGCTGAAAAAGGTCTTTTGTTTTAATCTGACAATAAATGGAATTATTGAGTATTTTTGCGATGAAAAGGTTCGAGAAAAGGCGGAAAAAATTTCCGGAAGCGCCTTGGATATTACCGGCGATTTGACGGAAAAATTCTCCGAAAAGTATTTTGAGCATCTTATTCTTGAAAAAAAGTGTAAAAATTAACAAAAAGCACTTGATTTTTTTGTTTGATAGTGTTATAATGTTAGGGTGTGGTGTTTTAGTTAAAAGTTTGTGCCCTGAAAAGTGGAGTGCGAATATATGAACACCGAAAGGGTAGTCCGCTGAAATCCGGGGAATCGACCTCGGGCGAATTAATTGCGTCGCTCGGAATAAGCCGAATTCAAGAAAACCCTACAGGCTCCAAGGAGGAAATATGGACGCTTTAAAACTTATTGAACAGAGCAGCTTGAAGGAAGCAGCTCCCGCAATCGAAATTGGTGATTACGTAAAGGTTTACGTAAACATCAAGGAGGGCGACAAGAGCCGTATCCAGATGTTTGAGGGTACCGTTATCGCTAAGAAACACGGTGGTATCAACGAGACGTTTACCGTAAGACGTGTGGCTCACGGCTGCGGCGTGGAGAGAGTATTCCCTGTTCATTCCCCGTCTGTTGACAGAGTTGAGGTAGTAAGGAACGGTAAGGTTCGCAGAGCTAAGCTGTATTATCTGCGTGACAGAGTTGGTAAGGCTGCTAAGGTTAAGTCCAAGGTCTGATCCTTTAAGGATTCCCCTGTGTGCTTCGGCACACAGGGATAATTCTGAGAAAAGAGATTGCTATGAACGAATTTGACGAAGAAGAAATACGCGTTGAAACAGATGAACCGGAAGCTGTCGGAGAATCATCGGCTATGGACAACGAACCTGACGATACCCCCCGTGACACTGAAGATGCTTCTGACGAGTCCGGCGATGGATTTGCCGAAGAGGATGCGGGGTCGGCGGATGGAGAAGAAGTTGTTGAAAAGAGACCTTTCTCCGATGCACTTGAATGGGTCAACAGCGTTGTGTTTGCTGTGGCGGCAATGCTCGTGCTTAATCTGTTTTTCTTTCGTTCGATTACCGTTTCGGGCGATTCTATGAATAATACACTTTTAGATGGCGATAAGGTTATTTTAACGAATTTCTGCTATTCCCCGAGCTATGGCGACATCGTAGTAATACAGGCTAATAAACTGAAAAACAAAAACACCGGTATGTTCGGTGAGCCTATTATAAAGCGTGTCATCGCTACGGAGGGCGAGACCGTGCGCATTGATTTCACCGCAGGAGATGTGTTCGTGAATGAAGTGCTTCTTGATGAGGATTATATCAAGGATCTCACTCATTTAAGGTCTTATGGCTGGATGGAGAGCGGGGTTACTTACACTGTACCCGAGAATTGCGTCTTTGTAATGGGAGATAACAGAAATGTATCCAATGACAGCCGAAATTTGGTTGATGTTGGATTTGTGGATGAAAGTATGATTATGGGGAAGGCGTTTGTACGCTTTTCTCCTATTAAAGAATTTAAGTGGTTATGAGCGATATTCAGTGGTTTCCCGGGCATATGACAAAGACCCGCCGGCTTATTGAAGCTGACTTGAAGATGGTGGACGCTGTGGTGGAGGTTATCGACGCCAGAATCCCTCAAAGCAGCAGAAATCCCATCATTGACGAGCTTTGCGGCAGCAAGCCTCGCATTATGATAATGAACAAGTGCGATGTTGCTGACGATAAGGCTACCGCTCTCTGGAAGAGGTGCTTTGAAAAGCAGGGAATGACGGTTATCGTGTGCGACTGCCGGAGCGGAAAGGGTTTGAGTACCTTTTTGCCGTCGGTAAAGCGGCTGCTGTCGGGGCTGATTGAGCGGCGTAAGGCTCGCGGCATGATAGGCAAGGCGCTGCGGCTGATGGTTGTGGGAATTCCGAACGTCGGGAAGTCATCGTTCATCAACCGAATGGCGAATTCCAAGAAAACAAAGGTTGGCGACAGACCGGGCGTTACACGCGGAAAACAATGGGTCTCCATTGACAAGGACGTGGAACTTCTGGATATGCCCGGCATCCTTTGGCCGAAGTTTGAAGATAAGGTTGTGGCACAACGACTGGCGTTTACGGGCGCTATCAAGGACGAGATCATTGATACCGAGGCGCTCGCAAGGGCGCTTGGCGATACGCTTCTGAGCGACTATGAGGAGTTGGTTAAGGCACGTTATAAGATCGCGGGCGAGGGGGATATCCTCACCGAGATCGCGAATGCGCGTGGGATGCTGGCATCCGGCGGAGAACCCGATACGGAGCGTGCGGCGGCTACTCTTCTTGACGAGTTCCGCGGCGGTAAAATCGGAAGGATAACGTTGGACATACCGCTTTAAACAGACGGAGGTTAAGCGATGGCTTATCGGAGCAAACACAAAAAAAGTCCACTTACTCAGCTTAAGATCGATGGAGCTTCGCTTGAGGGATTGTCGCTGCGCGAGTTTGACAAAGCCGTTTCCGAACGTTTCGGCATTGTGTGTGGTATAGATGAGGCGGGCAGGGGACCGATAGCGGGCGATGTGTTTGCGGCGGCGGTCGTTCTTGATCCGAATAATCCCATAGAAGGACTGAACGACAGCAAAAAGCTTACTCCCAAAAGGCGCGAGAAGCTGTATGACGAGATTTGTGAGAAGGCGTTGGATTATTGTATTTCTCAGGTCACGGTCTATCGTATAGATACCACCGATATTCTTTCCGCCGATCTGGAGGCTATGGAAAACGCTTTTGAACGGCTGACGACTCAAGTCGGTATCGTGCTTGTCGATGGAGACGTCCTTCCGGAGCTTAAAGCAACGGCAAGGAACGTCATTAAGGGTGACGCTAAATCCGAGGCTGTAGCGGCGGCGTCCATACTTGCTAAGGTCGAGCGTGACCGCTATATGTGTGAAATGGCGGCGGAGTACCCCGGATATGGATTTGAGAAACACAAGGGATATGGCACAAAGGCGCACTACGATGCCATCAGAGCGCTTGGACTGTGTCCGATACATCGAAAAACGTTTCTGAAGGAGTATGTTGGGTGCTGCAATAGGGATCACGAGCAATTTACGCTTGAGGACTGTTGTAATGAAAACCGATGAGCAGAAAAAGGGAGCGCTCGGCGAGGACGCTGTATGCAAGGAACTGATAAGGCGAGGGCATACGATACTCGCACGAAATTACCACAAAAGAAGCGGTGAGATCGACATTATCTCCCGCATCGAGGATTACATAGTTTTCACGGAGGTTAAGACGCGAAAGCTTGGGAGTATGATTTCCGGACTTGAAGCTGTTAACCGCAGGAAGCAGGAAAAAATTGTAAAGACCTCGGATATTTATCTTACTGAAAATCCCTGTGAGCTATGGGTTCGATATGATGTGGCGGAGGTTTGGGTAACCCGGGACGAAATCCCGAAAATCATCCGAATTGACATCTGCGAGGATGCATTCACAGCGGACGGAATATACACCTTAAATTGAATTTGAAAGGAAGAGCGTATTATGAATTACGCAAGTACAAGAAATTCTTCTTTGAAGGTATCAAGCGCACACGCGATTGTAAAGGGTCTCTCGGACGAGGGCGGTCTTTATGTTCCCGAGAGTATCCCTGAGCTTTCCGAAGCGGAAATCCTCGGATTATGCGATAAGAGCTACGTTGACAGAGCGTATGAGATTTTCTCGCGTTTCTTGACGGATTTTACAGATGAGGAGCTTCGTCACTGTGTTGATGGTGCGTACAACACCAAGAATTTTGATACCGATAATATAGCCGAGATTGCAAAGCTGAGGGGCGGAAAGTATATTCTCGAGCTTTGGCATGGTCCTACCTGCGCATTCAAGGATATGGCGCTTCAGATTTTGCCGTATCTGCTGACCACCTCGGCAAAGAAGGAGGTTGACGGAAAGCACATTTCCATTCTTGTCGCGACCTCCGGTGATACCGGCAAGGCTGCGCTCGAGGGCTTCAAGGACGTTCCCGGCACCTCTATCAGCGTATTTTATCCCGAGGACGGCGTATCTCCCATGCAGAAGCGTCAGATGACCACTCAGTCGGGTAATAACGTGAATGTTTGCGCTGTCAAGGGAAACTTTGACGACTGCCAGAACGGCGTAAAGGCTATTTTTACAGATAACGCGATTGCCGAGGAGCTTGCAAAGAAGAACATTCTGCTTTCCAGCGCGAACTCCATTAACTGGGGAAGACTTGCTCCGCAGATAGTCTACTACATTTCGACCTACGTTCAGCTTGTTAAGGACGGCGACATTAAGTATGGCGATAAGGTTAATATCGTAGTTCCTACCGGAAATTTCGGCAACATTCTTGCGGCTTACTACGCAAAGCTTATGGGAATTCCTGTAAACAAGCTTATCTGCGCTTCAAACAGCAACAATGTTCTTACGGATTTCATCAATACGGGCGTTTACGATAGAAACAGAAGGTTCTTCACCACGGTTTCTCCGTCAATGGATATACTGATTTCGTCTAATCTTGAGAGACTGCTCTATCATCTCACAGGCAGAAACGACAAGCTCATTTCCGAGTGGTTCGGCAAGCTCAAGACCGATGGCCGTTACGAGGTAAACGACGAGGTCAAGAAGATGCTCGGCGAACTTTTCTTTGCGGGTTACTGCTCCGATGAGGAGACCAAGGCTCAGATCAGCAAGACCTTTAACGAGGAGCATTATCTGCTTGATACTCACAGCGCAGTGGCTGTTAAGGTATATGAGGATTACAGAGCAAAGACCGGCGATACTACCAAGACGATTATCGCTTCAACTGCTAATCCCTACAAGTTCGGCAGAGCGGTATTTGAGGCTGTTGGCGGCGACGCTTCTATCAGCGACGAGTTCGAGCTTATCGAGCAGCTGGAGAAAAAGACCGGTACAAAGATGCCCGCTCCTCTTGCGGCTACCAAGAACAAAGAAGTACGCTTTAAGGGTTCCGTAGAAAAGCAGGATATGAGCCGCGTAGTACTGGATTTCCTCAAGGCATAAGGGAGAAAAAATGCTTTACACAATTGGCGATTTGCATCTGTCACTCGGCACCGATAAGCCGATGGACATATTCGCAGGCTGGACTAATTACCTTGAAAGACTTACGGAGAATTGGAACAGCAAGATCACCGAGAATGACACGGTTGTGCTTATAGGGGATCATTCATGGGCTTTGAAGCTTGAGGATAGTCTGAAGGATCTGGACTTTATCGACAAAAAGCTTAACGGAAAGAAAATCCTGATCAAGGGCAACCACGACCTCTGGTGGTCAACTACCAACAAGGTCAGCAATTTTCTGGAAAGCAACGGGCTGTCTACCATACGTTTTCTGTTCAATAACGCTTTTCTGGTTGAGGGTATCTCGATTTGCGGGACACGCGGCTGGATAAGTGAAAACGGAGAGCCTGCCGACCGGAAGGTGCTGAACAGGGAAGCCGGTCGTCTCGAAGCCTCTCTTAAAGAAGGTGTAAGGCTAGGCGGTGAGCTGATAGCGTTTATACACTATCCGCCGGTATATACTACCGATGAGAATGTCCCGATCACGGAACTTCTTCATAAATACCAAGTAAAGCGTTGCTTTTACGCACACCTCCATGGTTCCAGCATACGGAAGGCACTTGTCGGAGAGTATGGCGGAGTTGATTACAGACTTTGCTCCGCTGACGGTTTAGGATTTGACCCAATCAAGGTAAATTAAAAATGGAAGTCTCATAAAGCTCGGATACGGGTTTGAAGGGGTTTTCAAATCAATGATAAACAGGAAGGAAATTTTACAATGGAAATTATTTCTCAGAACAACAAGGCAGTAAATACTTACGCAGTTGAAATTAAGTTCAGCGCGGAAGAGTTTGACGATGCGGTAAACGCCGTTTACAACCGTCAGAAGTCCAAGATTGTCATTCCCGGTTTTCGTAAGGGCAAGGCACCCAGAAAGGTAATTGAGAGGAACTACGGCGAGGGCGTTTTTTATGAGGATGCTGTAAATTCTCTCTATACAAATAATATCGATGAAGCTGTTGAGAAGTCCGGTCTCGAGATTGTTGATATCGAGAATACCGAGGTTTCCGAGATCAGCAAGGAGAACGGCGTTACTATCAAGGCTGATTTTATTACTAAACCCGAGGTTGAAATTTCCAACTATAAGGGAATAGAAGTTACAAAGACTGTCAAGACTGTAAATGATGATGTTATAAACAAGGAGCTTGACAAGAAGCGCGAGAGCGTTGCTCGTCTTGTTGAAGTTGAGGGGAGATCGGTTCAGGAGGGCGACACCGCTGTTATCGACTTCGAGGGTTTTGCCGACGGCGTTGCCTTCGAGGGCGGCAAGGGCGAGAAGTTCCCGCTTGAAATCGGCTCTAACACCTTTATTCCCGGCTTTGAGGAGCAGATCATCGGCAAGAACGTAAACGATGAGTTTGACGTAAACGTTACTTTCCCCGAGGACTATCAGTCTGATGATCTCAAGGGCAAGTCTGCCGTATTCAAGTGCAAGCTCCACCAGATCAAGGCTAAGGAACTTCCCGAGCTTGATGACGAGTTCGTAAAGGATATTTCCGAGAAGGACACCGTTGACGAGCTTAAGGCTGAGATCCGCGAGACTCTTGAAAAGCAGTTTGCCGAAGAAGCAGACGACGCTGCTGATTCCGCTCTTATGGACAAGATGCTTGAGAATATGGAGGCTGAAATACCTCAGGCTATGTACGAGCACCGTGTTGATGAGATCGCTCGCGAGTGGTCTGCAAGAACCCGTATCAATATTAACGATTACCTCAAGTATACCGGTATGACTGCCGCGCAGTTCCGCGCAAACTTTATGGAATCCGCAAAGCGTCAGGTACAGCTTCGTCTGGCTCTCGAGAAGATTGCTGATATTGAGAACATTGAGATCACTGCCGATGATATTTCTAAGGAATACAGCGAGCTTGCCGAGGAATACAAAATTGACCTTGAAAATGTAAAAGCTGCTATCTCCGAGAAGACTCTCGTTACCGATCTTAAGATTGAAAAGGCGTTAGATCTGGTCAAGAACAATGCAAAAATTACCGAAGTTAATGAATAATCTTTGATTTGACACATTGCAGAAAGGAGCTTTCAATGGCATATATTCCCTATGTTGTAGAGCAGAGCAGTCATGGCGAGCGTTCGTATGATATTTTTTCACGCTTGCTTAACGACAGAATAATTCTTCTCCATGATGAGGTTAATTCCGCGACTGCCAGTGTTATCGTGGCGCAGCTTCTTTATCTTGAGGGGCAGGATCCCGATAAGGATATTTTCCTCTACATTAACAGTCCGGGTGGTTCTGTGACCGATGGGATGGCTATTTACGATACGATGCAGTATATCAAGTGCGACGTATCTACCATCTGCACGGGTATGGCGGCGTCTATGGGCGCGTTTCTGCTGTCTTCTGGTACAAAGGGAAAGCGTATTGCATTGCCCAACAGTGAGATCATGATTCACCAGCCGCTTATTTCCGGCGGCGGAATTTCGGGTCAGGTGACCGATATCCAGATCCGCTCGAATTATTTGCAGCGTACAAAGGATAGGCTTAACCACATTCTCTCCGATAACACCGGCAAGGACTATGAGACTATCTGTCACGATACAGAGCGCGATAACTTTATGACTGCTGAGGAAGCGCTTGAATACGGACTTATCGATAAGGTATTCAAGAGCCGTTCGGAGAATACTTGATGCAAGATTGGAGGGACACCGATATGATGGTATGTTCGTTTTGCGGAAAAAACGAAACCCAAGTAGAACGTATCCTATATGGAATGGGTAGAAATGCCGTAATCTGCAGCGATTGTATTATGACCTCGTACAATATGCTTGTTGAAAGCGGCGACATCAAGCCCGCACGTTTGCCTAAATCGTCCCCTAAAGACAGTAACAGACAGAACTCCGGTTTTCTCAGGGGTTCCGATGAATTGATGACTCCCGAGGAGATCAAAAAGTACCTCGACGAGTATATTGTTGGACAGGAAGAAGCAAAAAAGGTGCTTTCGATTTCTGTTTACAATCACTATAAACGTGTATTTCTTAACAATTCGGAGGCTGAGGGCGTTGAACTCCAGAAATCCAACGTTCTCCTTCTGGGACCTACAGGCGTTGGAAAAACAATGCTTGCGCAGACGCTTGCGAGGCTGCTGAAGGTCCCGTTTGCAATCGCCGACGCTACCACGCTTACTCAAGCGGGTTATGTAGGTGAGGATGTTGAGAACGTTCTCTTGAGACTTGTTCAAGCGGCGGATTACGATATTGAAGCTGCGGAGCACGGAATTATCTATATTGATGAGATTGACAAGATCGGGCGCAAGAGTGAGAACACCTCTATCACACGAGATGTCAGCGGCGAGGGCGTTCAGCAGTCGCTGCTCAAGATCGTTGAGGGAACAGTTTCAAATGTTCCTCCGCAGGGCGGAAGAAAGCACCCGCATCAGGAGTTTATTCAGGTAGATACAGAGAATATACTGTTTATCTGCGGCGGCGCGTTCGAGGGAATTGAAAAGATTATTGCGCAGCGTGTAACAAATTCCGCAATGGGATTTGGCGCTGATGTCAAGTCCCACAAGGACAAAGAAAGTGCTCAGATGCTGAAGCAGATTACTCAGCAGGATTTGGTGAAGTTTGGACTTATTCCCGAGCTTATCGGTCGCCTTCCTGTGGTGACCGCTCTTGACGCGCTTGACGAGGACGCGCTTGTGAAAATTCTCTCCGAGCCGAAGAATGCGCTTATTAAACAGTACAAGTGCCTGTTCAGCGCGGATAATATCGAGCTTAAATTTGACGACGACGCTCTTCGCGCCATAGCCAAGAAGGCGATTGAAACTAAAACGGGCGCACGCGGTTTGCGTTCGATAGTTGAGGCTGTGCTTCGCGATATTATGTTCACATCTCCGAGTGATCCCACTATCACCGGGATAACTATAACCGAAGGTTGCGTTACCGGTGATGAGAGTCCGTTGATTTCTCGCGATGAGTGTAAAAAATCAGATAAAACTGTAAAATCTCTCAAGAAATCGACAAAGAAAATAGGCTAATGACAAATTACGGACAGCGGTTTTAACGACCGCTGTTTTTTTATGACAAAACAGTGAGTTTTTTGAAAAATCTATTGATTTTTTTGGGAAAATATGCGATAATAAAAGAGAGTATACACTCATTAAATATTGAGGAAGAGAAATATGGCACAATTTTTTGATTTTGAGCAAGATTACTATGGACTCACAGGGGTTGAAATTGAAAAGCGACTCTCCATGTATGGATTAAATACATATAGGAAGGACGATAAAAGCAGAAAGGCATTTTCGCTTTGGGAGATTTTATTGTCGCCGGCGGTTATTCTGATGTTTATTTCAGGAGTGATGTGCTTCTTTGGGATAGGAATAGCCGCAGGTATTGTAACGATTTTGACAGATGTTTTGTACGTTCTTGCTGAGATGTATGTTCGCAAATCTGCGGACGAGCGCTTTGAAGATGTTTGCGAGAACACTGTGATGAAGTTCAGGGTTATTCGCGAGGGGAAACTCCGGCTTATCAGCAAGGAAGAGATAGTGCCTGAGGACATTATCGTATTGCAGGCCGGCGAGCGAGTCCCCGCCGATGCTTCTGTTTTGGAGGCGAGAGATCTGACGGTTGACGAGAATATCTTCACCGGCTTTCACAGACCCGCTGAGAAGTACGCAGGCGGGGAATACGAATCCGATTTGAAACCGAATGTCGTATACAGCGGCACTATTGTTCTTACCGGAACTGCGATTTGCAAGGTATCAGCTACCGGTGTTGATACAAGACTGTATCAGTACGTTGGTGAAATTCCCGATAGTCATCCGTATTATACAGTAATTGAGCGAATAGTGCGTACCATTGTGCCTGTTGCGGGTTGTGTAGCGGTTGGCGTTGCCTTTTCCTCAATAATAGCAAGAATTGCCGTGGGAAACGATGTTATTTCCGCAACGCTTGGCGGACTTACAATGGGACTTTGCTTTATTCCGGTGGGATTGGGCTCGGTCGTCCGTATGTGTTATACCAAGGCGGCAACGGATCTGATGAACAACGGGGCGACTGTAAAGTCGTTTTCAGATATAGAGAAGCTGAATTCGCTTACTGTGCTATGTGTGGAAAAGGAAGGTGCGATTTCAAAAAATCGCCTTGAGGTACGCGGAATTTACGCGAGAAAAGAGGAACTGCTCTACAGAATAGCGGCGCTTTCCGGAGAACCCAACAGTCAGGATCCGGCAATTCAGGCGTTGATGGTTAAGGCAACGTTTTTCGATGAGAAAATCAAGAATATTTACGAAGAGAATATGTTCATCAAGAAGCTGCCCGAGAGCAACGGTTCATTCAGCGGCGCGATCTGGAATATAGGCGGTGACAGACTTTGCTGTATAAGGGGCGTCCCCGAGCAAATACTTCCTATGTGCAAGATGAGCGGAGAAACAATGCTTGCCGCAAAAAAACGCTGTGAGGACTACTATGCCAAAGGATGCACGGTTATCGCTGTGGCTTGCGTTGACGCAAATCGGGAGGCAACCGACCTTACTGCGGGGTTTTCATATATGTTTATAGGATTTGCGGCTTTTTCCGCGCCGCTGCGTGATTCGGTTACGGCTGCTGTAAAGACGTGCCGCCGTGCGGGTGTGCGTGTGGTGATGCTTACCGATGAAAATCCGAGCGTTGCGGAATCTACCGGCAGGATGATCGGCATTCAAACCGGCAGCGTTATTTCGGGGGAAGATATTGAGGCGGCAAAGAGCGGGGAAGCTGTTCTTGACTCGAAGTCGGATATCTACGCGAAGCTTAATTCCGAACAAAAGGAATATGTCATTGAGCAGCTTAAGGAAAGCGGTGAAGTTGTTGCGATGGTCGGTACCAGACTTGAAGACATGGACGTTCTTGAAACGGCTGATATAGGGATCACGATCGCTCAGACATCTGCGGGGTGTATCTATGAAACTGCCGATATCCTTATGGGTAACGATAATTTAAACTCTATAGCCAATATGATATATACGGCCCGAAACGTTCATAGAAATATTAAGAGCGCGGTGTTGATAATCATTTCCGGACTGCTCGCTCTTATAACGCTGATGACTGTGAATTCCTTCAGCAAGACAGAACAGATGCTTACGCCTCCGATAATCGCGCTGTTCGCTATGTGCTTTGTTCCGCTGTGCGCTATGAGTTTTCAAGGAAAAGAGCCGGATCAGAAGGATATTATGCCGCCTTCGGACTTTGTCGCGAGGCGGAAGTTCAACCTGCGTTTCATAAGCAAGGCGGCGATTTTTGGAGTCGCAACAGGACTTATTGGAATATTTACCTACTTGTTTAACAGCGGCTTGAATATTGATTCCGCGAGAAGCTGTTCATTGGTTACTCTTTGCTTTGCGTTTACGGGATTTGTGCTTGTCGAGCATCTTGAAAAGCTGCCGCTCAGGGCGATCGGAGATTTTCGGACAATCGAGAAGGTGGCATTATGCATAGTTCCCTTATTGCCGATCGCGTTGGTATATATACCATTTTTGAATACGGCATTCGGACTTCGCGCTGTAAATTTCCTTGCGCTGTTTATCAGTATTATTTCCGGTATTGTTCCCGCAGTAGTATATCGCGTGGTTATCCATTTCTTGAAATTTAAGGAGCAATTATGAAGAAAGTCATTGAATATCTGAAGTATTTTCTATGCGGATTGGTTTTTGGCACGGCGAATGTCATTCCGGGGGTAAGCGGCGGTACGATGCTTGTTGTGTTCGGGATTTTCGACAGGCTAACGGAGTCAATCTCGGGTATCAAGAACATCTTCAAGAATATTGGTTTTCTGCTGACGTTCGGATTAGGCGCGGGTTCGGGGATACTTCTCTCCGCAAAGGTGATTGGAAAGCTGTTCGAGAATTTCCCAATCCGGACGAATATGTTCTTTATCGGACTTATACTCGGCGGTGTGCCGCTTATCTACAAGCTCGGCACCTCCGAGAAAAAGGTCAAGCCGATGTGCATAGTGCCGTTTATTATTGCTATGGCGGTGGTGATCGGACTTGCGGCGCTGGATAACCTCAACATCATCAATATCGCGACTGAGACTGTGGAAGGCTTTGATCTGCTGTTTTCCGTGAAAATTCTGCTCTGTGCGGCTTTGGCGGCGGTTACTATGATCATACCGGGAATTTCCGGCTCGTTTGTGATGATGCTGCTGGGCGTTTATGAGACGATTATCGGGGCGATCGATAACTTCAACTTTTTCGTGCTGATACCGTTTGCGATAGGCGCGCTTGTGGGAATAATACTCGGCTCGAGGCTGATTACGTTCCTTATCAAGAAGAACAAGCTGATGGTGTACTCAGCGCTGATGGGTCTGGTGATTGGTTCGGTATACGCGATACTCCCGGATGGATTTGGGTTCAACCTTAAAACGGGATACGGCTTTGCGTTCCTGCTGATCGGGGTGCTGTTCGCTACGCTTGTGGAGAAGCTGGGCGCGGGTTCGGAGGAATAATAAAAATTTGCCGCACGTGTTTTTCACGTGCGGCAAAATTTCTATATACGATTTTTGATTTTGTTAAGAGCGCCCTTTTCCAGCCTCGACACCTGCGCCTGACTAATGCCGATTTCTTTGGCAACCTCAACCTGGGTTTTCCCGAGCAAAAAGCGCAGATTTAATATTCTCTTTTCACGCTTTCCAAGCTGAGAGATGGCGTCCTTGAGCGATATTTCATTCAGCCAGTTCATATCGTCGTTGTGGTCGCCTATCTGGTCGAGGACGTAGATAGTATCCCCGCTTTCTGAGAATACCGGCTCATACAGCGAAATCGGCTCGCTGATAGCCTCGAGAGCTATAACTACCTCCTGTCTTGATACGCCGATTGCTGCCGCGATGTCCTCAATTTTTGGCTCGCAGCCCTTTTCTGCGGTGAGCTTTTCCTTTGCCTGCATAGCCTTGTAAGCCAGATCGCGCATTGAACGGCTGACGCGGACAGGTGCGTTATCCCGGAGATACCGCCTGAGTTCGCCCATTATCATAGGTACGGCATACGTGGAAAACCTCACCGGCTGTGTGATGTCAAAATTGTCAATAGCCTTTATTAGTCCGATACACCCCACCTGAAACAGGTCATCTGCACTTTCTCCTCTGCCCATAAACCGCTGAATTACGCTCAGAACAAGCCTCAGATTGCCGCGGATAAGCTCCTCACGCGCCACGCTGTCGCCCTCTTTAACGCGCTTTAGAAGCTCCATCTTCTCCGTCTCTTTGAGGACTTTCAATTTTGATGTATTTACACCGCTTATTTCGACCTTGTTATAATACAAGTATATCCCTCCTTGCAATTGGAATGTACAAGTATTATTGTCATATAGGTCTTTTGATATTCTGAAAATTGCTAGGTAAATCTTCCGAATTTGAATGTGATTTTTTGTTGAATATCACCCTTAAAAAATCATTAGTTAGTAACCTTTTCCAGTTCCTCGCGGAGCTGCTTGATGATACGCTTTTCTAAGCGGGAGATATAGCTTTGAGAGATGCCTATTTCATCGGCGACCTCTTTTTGCGTTTTCTCTTTGCAGCCGTTAAGACCGAAACGCATTTCCATTATTTTGCGCTCGCGTTCCCCGAGATGATTTACCGCTTCGTGCAGCAGTTGATGCTCGACTTCTTCTTCAAGGTGTGAGTTTACGCAGTCGCTGTCTGTGCCAAGTACGTCGGACAGAAGCAGCTCATTACCGTCCCAATCCACGTTAAGCGGTTCGTCTATAGAGATGTCGTAACGGTATTGGGAGTACTTTCGCAGGTACATCAGAATTTCGTTCTCGATACACCGGGATGCGTATGTAGCAAGCTTGATGTTCTTGTCCTTTGAGAAGGTGTTTACTGCCTTGATAAGACCGACCGTGCCGATTGACACAAGATCCTCCAGCCATATACCGGTATTCTCGAACTTTTTCGCTATGTAGACAACAAGCCGCAGATTGTGGACGATCAGCATTTCACGCCCCTTTTCGTAGTCTGTTTCCATCAGCTTGAACGCGGCTTCCTCCTCTTCCTTGGAGAGGGGAGCGGGAAGCTGTTCGGAGCCGTTTATGTAGTGTACGGCGTTATCGGCTCTCGTCCTGAACAGTCCGGAAAAGATTGTTCTGATTTTCGCGAATAATTTCTTTAACATAGCAAATCCTCCGTATTTATATTGATAGAATTTTGGGGTTAAAAACGCAGTCTATATCTTCGCCAAGAGACGCAGTCGATACGCCGATATAAGCCTCTATGGGCTTATCGTTTATGAGAACTTTGTCCGCTTTGAATATGGGCAGCAGGGAGTCTGATGATACCGTTTTATATGGAACAAGCCGCAGCCCTGTGTTATCGGGGAGTTGTCCGTCAAGATAGGCGCGGATCTCCGCAGGGATGATCTCACTGATCTTTTCGCCTTCGCATACGATAATCGGCTTACCGCTGAAAATATCTCGTATCTCACAACCCGTGTCACATAGTCCGCGCAGAGTGAGGCTTTTTCCCTTAGAATTGACGCAAACAGGGCAGACCTGACTTGTTCGCAGCCGCTTATCGGAAAAAAGCCGTACCAATCTGACAACGCAATATGCCGCAATTGTGAACGCGATCAATGCCCCGAACGGTATGTTGAAGGTGCATACACCGTTCCCGCAGAACATACTGTAAGGTGCGGAGATAGTTTCCAGCGCAAGCATAAGTCCCGCGAAAATAAAGTTCACCGTCAAGAAGAACAGGGCGCTGACAGCAAAGTCTGCAACGGGTTGTTTCCCGAATGAAATAAACGTGATAAGTGCGCAGAGGGTTGTTTTTTCGAGAAAAACAACCCAGAAGGGGAGAGGCGGCAGAAGTATCACCAAAGCGCCGACAGCACCCGCCAAAGCCGCAAGAACACATCGCTTTCGAGTGATGTCGCGCCGCATAATAAGCGCCGAGGTGCGGATAAGGAAGTAGTTTATGTAGAGGTTGAGCACTACCAGCACGTCCGCGTATATTACCACATCATCACCCCGCTTGCAATATTATTATACTACTGCGGAACAAAAAAATATGCCGAATTCGGTTGTCGAAATCGGCATTTTTCTGTTGATATGAAGCCATTTTGCGGAAAAGCGATTAATCCCTGTTGAATTCGGCGAGCGTAAGTCCCTCGTTTTTGTCGAGCGCCCACTTTATATTCCATTCGGAGGTGAAAATCAGAAGGTAGTTGCCGCGAACGTCTTGGATAAGCTTAGTGTCCGAGGTGAGGACAAGCTTCCGAAGCTCGTCCAGACCGCCCTCAAGACGCTTCTCATCGGTGATCCAGCGGATATACTCGTATGACAAATCCTCGCGGATTATGTCGACGTTGTACTCGTTCTTCAAGCGGTACTCCAGAACTTCAAACTGAAGTACCCCGACAACGCCCACTATAACCTCTTCAAAGCCCGTCTGCGGCTCGGAAAAGATCTGTATAGCGCCCTCCTGCGCTATCTGTGTCGTACCCTTGATGAACTGCTTACGCTTGAGAGTGTCCTTTTGGCGGATCCGTGCAAAATGCTCCGGCGCGAAGGTAGGGATACCCTCGAACGTCACTTTCTTGCTCGGCGAGCAGACCGTATCGCCGATCGAGAAGATGCCCGGGTCAAATACGCCGATTATGTCTCCGGCGTATGCTTCCGAGATGATCTCTCGGTCGTTCGCCATGATCTGCTGCGGCTGCGAAAGACGAATTGTGCGGTTCTGCTGAACGTGAAGCACCTCCATATCCTTGTCGAACCTGCCGCTGCATATTCGCATAAACGCTATACGGTCGCGGTGCGCCTTGTTCATATTCGCTTGTATCTTGAAGATGAACGCGGAGAATTTGTCATCGAACGGGTCAACTATTCCGCTCTCGGTGTTTCTTGCAAGGGGCGGTGGCGTCATCTTGAGGAAGTTCTCAAGAAATGGCTCTACGCCAAAGTTCGTCAGCGCCGACCCGAAGAACACGGGCGACAGCTTGCCGCTGTTGACAAGTTCGGCGTTGTATTCCTCGCTTGCGCCGTCAAGAAGCTCCACGTCCTCCTTGAGCTGACGGTAGTTGCTTTCGCCTATGAGATCGGCAAGGTTTTCATCGTTGAGATCGGCTTCTGTGGCGGCGACTTCCTTTGTGCCGTAGTTCATGCCATCGTTCATCTCAAAGGAGATGATGTGTCGCTTCTCGCGGTCGTACACGCCTTTAAAGTCCTTGCCCGAGCCTATCGGCCAGTTCACCGGATAGGTCTTAATGCCAAGCTCGTTCTCGATTTCTTCAAGGAGATCAAAGGGATTGCGTGCCTCTCTGTCCATCTTGTTGATGAAGGTGAAAATCGGAATATTGCGCATAACGCAGACCTTGAACAGCTTTCGAGTCTGGTTCTCAACGCCCTTTGCCGCATCAATTACCATGACCGCCGAGTCCGCCGCCATGAGCGTGCGGTAGGTGTCCTCGGAAAAGTCCTGGTGTCCCGGGGTATCGAGAATATTGATGCAGAAACCCTCGTAGTTGAACTGCATAACTGAGCTTGTAACCGAGATACCGCGCTGCTTTTCTATTTCCATCCAGTCGGAGGTGGCGTGGCGGGTGTTCTTCTTGCCCTTGACCGCGCCTGCGAGAGCGATCGCCCCGCCGTAGAGCAGAAATTTTTCGGTGAGCGTCGTCTTACCCGCATCGGGGTGAGAGATGATCGCAAACGTTCTGCGGCGTTCTATTTCGTGCTTTAAATCAGCCATTTTTTTAACCCTTTTGCCTTAATTATTAGATCAGGAATACCTCTAAAAATGTTACAGATTTTGTCTGCACCCCGCCGTTTGACCGGTGCGTCCGGTGCGACCGGAGCGTCCGGTGCGACCAAAGCGTCCGGCGCGACCAAAGCGTCCGGCGCGACCGGACGCAGACAATCCAAAAACGTTATTTTAGAGACTACCATAAAATATTATACGTTAAATATGCGGTCTTGTCAATAGTTTTTTGGAAAAAATGCTTGCATTTTTTATTCTTATGTGATATAATGGGTTTATGGGGGGATAT
>CAYMTG010000015.1:0-20828 GCA_964393305.1 uncultured Ruminococcus sp. | reverse complement strand
AAGAAAATGAGGTGGGTTTATGGCAATTTCTCCAATAACGGGTGTTGGTATTCTTGGCGCGGCTACTTTGGGAGGAATTACGCCCAAAAGCACTCGTGCGGATCTTCAGGATACTGTAGATAAACTGAAAAAGCAGCGTGATGACTGCGAGGATGAAACTGCCTCCATTGCCCGCGACAGAAAGATAAGCGTGTTGGACAAGCGCATTGATAATCTTGAAAAGCGTATAGAGAAGATGAAAGACGCGGATGATAACGGCGAATGTCAGACTTGCAAGAACCGCAAGTATCAGGACGGTTCCGATGACCCGGGTGTTTCGTTCAAGTCGCCGTCCAAGATAGCTTCCGGCTCGGCGGAGTCGGCTGTTCGCGCCCATGAGTATGAGCATGTCAATCGAAATCAGGCTAAAGCGGAACGCGAGGGACAGGAAATAGTCTATCAGAACGTTCGCATAAAACACGGGATCTGTCCCGAATGCGGGGAGGATTATGTTGCGGGAGGATTAACCACAACTGTTACAAAGTCCAAGCCTAAGACAGATGACCGCTTTGAAGTCGGTATGTATGACGCAGAAGCCGAAAAAGGAAAATTGTTTGATGCAATCGCATAAGTAAAACCCCTCAATCGAGGGGTTTTTATTCAATATGGGGCTTTGCCCCGTCATTTAACGTGGCAAAGGGCAGCGTTAGCTGCCCGAATAATCAGTGGGAATTGTATCTCCTCATTGATTCCGAAAATGGAACCCGCCGCCTTAGATGCGGGGGACATCTTTGCCTGTTATACCGATGGGTTATTGCTATATATAGCGTTGGATTTCGGTCTCCTTGCCGTCTTCTATGTAGATTCTGGGGACGCGTGTGCCAATCGCGCAGAGAAGCTCGTAGGTTATCGTACCTATTTGTGAAGCCGCCGCTTCGACGGAGCAGGAGCCTTCTCCCGAATATACGGTAACGGTATCGCCGAGCTTGACATCGGGAATATCGGTTACGTCGATTAAGGTCTGATCCATGCAGATCCGTCCGCATATGGGCGCGGGTCTGCCGTTTATCAGAACGCTCCAGTTCCCGGAAAGCCGCCTGTTAAAGCCGTCCGCATATCCGCAGGAGACTAGGGCAAGCTTTGTATCGTGCTGTGCGGTGAATGTCCGTCCGTAGCTTACGGTATCGCCCTTGTGAATTGTCTTGAGCTGGCTGACAATAGTCTTAAATTGGAAAATGGGCTTAATCCCATCGGGCAGCGAGAACCGCGCATCGGGTTTCTGTCCGTACATGATAATTCCCGAGCGGACAAAGTCGCCTTCATAATCTTCGTGGTAGATGATACCGCCGCTGTTTTGGGAGTGAGTTTTCAAGCCGTGCGCTTTGCAAAGATCTATCAGCTTCTGCTGCTGTTGATTTGTAAACTCAATATCAGCTTCATCCAAGCTGTCCGCTGCCGCAAAGTGGGTGTAGCCCGCCTGACAATCAAGACCCTTCTGTGAGAGAATGAAGTCAAGCTGTTCGGCTGTGTTGATCCCAACACGGCTCATTCCGGTATCGATCTTGATGTGAACGGGGATTTTAACGCCATTCTCAATTGCGCAGTCGGAAAGAGTTTTGGCGTATTCTGTGTCGCCGACAGTGAAGATGTAATTTTTTTCCAGATTTTCCGGAATAAGAGGAATGTCACAGTAGCCAAATATAAGGATGTTTCCCTCTATGCCCCCCTCGGTAAGCCGCTGTGCCTCCCAGAGATTGGATACGGCAAACCAATGAACCCCACACTTGTTGAGAGCCTTTGCGCATTGAACGTCACCGTGTCCGTAGGCGTTTGCTTTAACAACGGCTATTATCTCTTTTCCTCTCGATAAGGTTCTGATAACCTCGATATTCTTCTTGAGAACATCAAGATTAATCTCCGCCCAGGTCCTCCAATAAAAATTATTCATATATGTACCCCAATCTATTGAAATTTTCAGAAAAATGTGTTATACTATAAATGAGCGGTGTTTTTCTTGATTACACACCCAACATATATTATATTACTATTGAACCAAAAAATCAATACCAATTTATGAAAAATATAGAAAGAGGGAAATTATGGCAGTTCGCAGAAAGAGTAATTGGTATATCTATCTGATTTCTTTTGCAATAGCTTTGGCGTTTGCGGCAGCCGCAATTCTGGCATTTCAGTGGTACTTGTTCCCGGAGGAGACTACTCCAACCGGAGTAGACAAGTACGGCGAGCTTACGGACGACTTTCGTCCCACCAAGGAACACAATTTTAACGGCTTGTTTATGCTTTCTGATGATAAGGGCGATATGCCTGAGCTGTTCATCTTGATAACGTATGACGCTGTTGATAATCGTCTGACTTATATTCCCCTTCCGTCAAGCATCAGTATGTCCACCGAAGGCAGAACTCTCTCGAACGTTTATGCGGCGCAGGGCGGAGTAAAGGCTATTGAAGTCCTTGAAGAATCGATTGGCGTAACATGCGATTTTTATCTTAATATGGATAGGCAGGGCTTTATAACAATGTTATCGAGTTTCGGGAACTTGGAATACGAGGTTCCTAAGAGTATGATCATCGTTGACGGGGAGGCTCAGCAGACCTTTAACGCAGGAAAGCAGCGCCTTGATGCGGAATCGATTTTCAGACTGCTGATGCTGGCGGATTTTGGCGAGGGTGAGTCGTTCAGGTTTAACTGCATAGGAGAAATAATGACGGGTCTGATTAATCAGAACTATCGTGTACTTGACGGAAACAGCCAGATTATGGATTCCTTTTTTTATCATATAGTGGACAGCTCTGAGACTAATCTTACCGATGAGCTTTATCGATCCCGCAAGGCGGCATTGCTCAATACGGCGGCTTATGGAGTGTCTCCTGCCGAATACTATGTTCCCTATGGCGAATATGCAGATGACGGAAGCTTCGTTATCGCTGAAAATTCAATCAGAACTATTAAACAGAAAGCTGGGTTGGAGTAATGGAAGACAGAATTAAAAAAACTATGGATAATCTCCTGCGAAACAAGATGAAGCCATATTATGTTGAAAACAGCGTGGAGCTTCTTGATGTTGTGCGTGATTTGGTGAAGGATGACAAGCTGATTACCTCGGGCGGTTCGGTCACATTAAAGGAGAGCGGCGTTATTGAAATGCTCCAGAGGGAGTTTGCTTCAGCGTATGCGCCGCGTCCCGTCGGCGGCTCCCCGGAGGAGATGAGGGATTTCTTCAGAAGCGAGTTCAGCTCGGACACGTTCCTTGCAAGCACAAACGCACTCACCGAGGACGGCGAGCTGTATAACGTCGATGGCAACGGAAATCGCGTAGCTGCCATGATTTACGGTCCGGCTCAAGTCGTTATTGTCGCCGGCGTAAACAAAATAGTCAAGGATTTGGCGGAGGCAAAAATTCGTGTTGAAACGATTGCTGCTCCGTTGAATACAAAGCGGCTTGGATGCGATACGCCGTGTAAGGAAACGGGAAAGTGCGGTCATTGCCACAGCGACCGAAGAATTTGCTGTTCGTATGTTACTCTTGCACAGCAGCGAGTGCCTGATAGAATAAAGGTCATCATTGTAAATGAAAAATTAGGCTTTTGATTGACCTTCCTGACTTAGGAGGTAACTTATGGCTTACTACATAGGCGTAGATGTTGGCGGCACAAATATAGCGTGCGGCATTGTTGACGGCGATTGCCGAATCATCGCACGTGCGAAGGTGAAGACAGGATATAGGGAGAGGGAAGCTCCTCCAGAGTATTCGGTGGTTCTTGATAATGTGAAGGAATCAATACGCCTCGCTTGTGACGAGATCGGGATAAAGCCTGCCGACGCGAAATGTATTGGTATCGGTTGTCCCGGCATATGCAATAATGAGACAGGTCTTGTGGAGTATTGCAGCAATCTGGGATTTGAGAATGTTCCCCTTAAGGATGACGTTGAAAGAGAGTTCGGACTTCCGACATATCTTGAAAACGACGCGAATGCCGCCGCATTCGGCGAGTTTGTGGCAGGCGGGGCAAAGGGTAGCAGGAATGCTGTTGTAATTACACTTGGCACAGGTGTTGGCTCGGGGATTATTATTGATGAGAAGATATATCGCGGCTCCAATTGCGCGGGCGGTGAGATCGGTCATACCGTTATCGTTATGGACGGCTTGCAATGCTCATGCGGAAGAAAGGGCTGCTTTGAGGCGTATTCGTCGGCTACGGGACTGGTAAGAATGACGACTCAGGCTTCTGAGCTTAATCCCGATTCGATCCTGACGCGGATCATCCGCGAGGAGGGCAAGGTAAGCGGAAGAACCGCTTTTCAGGCGATGCGTCAGGGGGATCAAGTTGGGAAAGCGGTCACCGAGCAATATATTAAGTACCTTGCCTGCGGGATTACCAATGTGATCAATACATTCCAGCCGGATATCCTATGTATCGGCGGCGGGGTGTGCAATGAGGGCGACCCTCTTATGGTGCCGCTGAGAGAAGCTGTAAACCGACAAACCTATTCTAAGAATTCCGAAAGGTCTACACGAATAGAAGCCTGCCAATTGGCAAATGACGCGGGAATTATCGGAGCAGCAATGCTCTGGAAAAGTATATAAGGGGATCTTTAAACAGCTCCAATCTTTTCTATGTCTTGCTTTGCCGCGCTGCGCGGGGTACAGAAAGACGGAAAAAGAGGTTTTAGAGGTTACCGTAATTCAAAGAAAGAAGGATAAAAACAATGAGAAGTGATTTGATTAAAAAGGGTGTAGAGAAGACTCCGCACAGAGCCGTTCTGAAGTCTTTGGGTGTTATTGACAGCGAGATGAATAAGCCGTTTATCGCGGTCGTGTGTGCTGCAAGCGACTATGTTCCCGGACATCAGCACCTTCATGAGATCTCAAGATATGTAAAGGATGGTATAAGAAACGCGGGCGGCGTCCCATTCGAGTTCTTTACGATAGGTGTCTGCGACGGTCTTGCGATGAACCACAAGGGTATGCGTTACTCTTTGGCTTCAAGAGAGCTTATCGCCGACAGTATCGAGGTAATGCTTACCGCTCATCCGCTGGATGGCGTGGTGTTCATCCCGAACTGTGACAAGATAGTCCCCGGAATGGTTATGGCTGCGGCGAGAATGAATCTCCCGTCCATTTTTGTAAGCGGCGGCCCCATGAATCCCGGCTGCGTACAAGGCAAGAGAGTGGGTTACTCCGAGATTTATGAGGCGATCGGTCAGTATTCCAACGGTGAGATCGGTGACGACGTTATCAAGGATTACGAGAATAACGCTTGTCCTACCTGCGGCTCCTGCTCGGGTATGTACACCGCAAACTCCATGAACTGCCTTACCGAGGCGGTAGGACTTGCTCTCCCGACGTCGGGAACCGAGCCGGCTGTATCTTCCGCACGCCGCAGACTTGCCAAGGAAACCGGCGAGCGCGTAATCGAGCTTGTAAAGCAGAATATCCGTCCGCTTGATATTCTCACTAAGAAGAATATGGAGAACGCGCTTGCTACCGATATGGCGATCGGCGCTTCTTCCAATACTGTACTCCACCTTCTTGCAATCGCTCACGAGGCCGGCGTTGACATTAAGCTTTCCGATATTGACGCTATGAGCCGCAAAACGCCTCAGCTTGCGAAGCTAAACCCCGCAAGCAGCATCTTTATCACCGATCTCAACGCTGTAGGCGGTGTTCAGACCGTTATCAAGGAGCTTGCCAAGGGCGGTCATATCAATGAGGATGTTCTTACGGTAAGCGGCACTCAGAAGGAGCGTATTGCGGCAGCCCGCAACGCGGACGGTGAAGTCGTACATACCTGTGAAAGTCCGATCCGCAAGGACGGCGGTATTGCGATCCTCAGCGGCAACCTCGCGGAAAACGGCTCCGTTGTTAAGCAGGGAGCGGTTAAGCCCGAGATGATGGACTTTACCGGAACAGCTCGCGTATTCGATGGGGAGCAGATAGCCTGCGACGCAATCCTTGGCGGCAATATCAAGGCGGGCGACGTTGTGGTTATTCGTTATGAGGGTCCGAAGGGCGGTCCCGGAATGCCCGAGATGCTCGCCCCCACGGCGGCTATCGTAGGTAAGGGCTTGGACGGAAACGTTGCGCTTATCACCGACGGACGCTTCAGTGGCGCATCTCGCGGAGCAGCGATCGGACACGTTTCCCCGGAAGCGGCGGAAGGCGGACTTATTGCGTTCGTTGAGGACGGTGACAAGATTCATATAGATATTCCCAACCGCAAGATCGAGCTGCTTGTAGACGACGCGGTTCTCGCCGAGCGCAAGAAGAAAGGAGTCAATCCTCCCAAGGAACTGGATGGATACCTCAAACGCTATGCGAAGATGGTTACCTCGTCCAATACCGGCGCGGTTTTCTCAGATTAATTAATTTTGCCGCACAGATCTTATCCGGTCTTGTGCGGCAATTTTGCTTCTATACAGACAAGTTCCGGCATATAATCAAGTATGTTGGAATTGAAGATCAAAAATACCCGAATACAGCTGGATTTCTCTTTTTTTGCGGTGCTGACGCTGTTTTTTATGCTTGACAATACGAGCTTTGGAATAGCCGCGCTTGCCGCTTGCGGAATACATGAATGTTCCCATATTATGGTAATGACACTTCTTGGTATTCCTGCCGAAGAAATAACCTTTTATGGGGCAGGCATACGTATATCATCGCCGATGGCGGATAACGCAAAGGGATTACGCAGGCTTACTATCCTTGCGGTCGGGTGTGCGGCAAATTTTGTTGCGGCACTGGTGTACCGGTTATCGGGTAACGATGCTGCCGCGGCGATTAATCTCCTGACAGGACTTTTCAATCTTCTCCCAATAGGTGAACACGATGGCGCGGAGATGGTGAAAATGCTTCTAATCAAAATTTGTCGCCCCGAGAAGGTGGACAGCGCTATGAGGATTGTCAGAATAATAACGGCACTTCTTGTGGGCGTTCTTCTGCTGCTTTTCGGGAGAGGTATGTCTTTCACATTGATCATCATTATAATGTATATCCTGTATGTAAGTTTTGTTCAACAGAAATTTTGATATTTTTGCTAATTCTATTGACAAACGAGATAAAATGTTGTATAATTATTACAATGAGATTTGATAGAATTACACATTCTGTGTTCTATCAGATAAATTGAAGTTTAATCTTTGGGCGTTAATCGCTCGGATTCGGAGGTCGAGTTATGAGGATTTTATATGCGGCCAGCGAGGCGTTACCTTTTGCGGCAAGCGGCGGTTTGGCGGATGTAGCGGGTTCTTTACCCAAGGCACTTGTTCAGGCAGGGCATGATGCAAGGGTAGTTATGCCTTATTATGTGAATACAATCAAGCCCGAGCAGAAGGAAAAAATGCACTTTATCACTAATTTCACTGTTCCTGTAGGATGGAGAAGCCAGTATTGCGGCGTTTTCTCACAGGAGGTGAACGGTGTTACTTACTACTTCATAGATAATGAGTACTACTTTAAGCGCGATAATGGTCTGTACGGCTATTATGACGATGCTGAAAGATACGTGTTTTTCAGCCGTGCGGTGCTGGAAATGCTTCGCCATATTGATTTCCATCCTCAGGTAATTAATTCAAATGATTGGCAGTGCGCTTTAATTCCCGTATACCACCATCTCTTCTACAAGAATGAGTGGGGGTTCGGCGACATTAAGAACGTCTTCACTATACACAATATCGGATACCAGGGACAGTACGGTCTAGACCTCGTTAAGGACATCGTTGGTATTCCTCCGCACAATGTTAATATCATAGAGTATGACAGAGACATAAACTTTATGAAGGGTGCTATTGAGGTCGCGGACAAGGTTACAACCGTATCTCCTACTTACGCTAAAGAAATTCTTGATCCGTGGTTCTCTCACGGACTTGACAGAATTCTTCGCAACAAGCAATACAAGACCTGCGGCTTCCTCAACGGAATTGACGTGGATCTGTATAATCCCGAAACGGATAATACCATCAAGGCTAAGTTCTCCGCTAAGAATCACAAGGGGAAGGCTGCGTGCAAGTCTGCCTTGTTTGAGGAATTCGGTATGCCGCAGTACGACATACCGCTTATTGCGATGATTTCCAGATTTGCAGATCATAAGGGTTTCGATCTGGTGAAGTATGTATTTGACGAGATTATCGCAACCGACGTTCAGGTAATGATCCTTGGTTCGGGCGAGAAGATGTACGAGGACTTCTTCCAGGAAATGCACTGGCGTTATCCCGACAAGGTGGGATTTTATCGCGGATATAACCCGCAACTTGCGAAGCGTTTGTATGCGGGTGCTGATATGTTCCTTATGCCGTCGAAGAGCGAGCCGTGCGGTTTGGCACAGATGATAGCGGCAAGATACGGGACTGTGCCGATCGTCCGCGCAACCGGAGGTCTGAAGGACAGCATTATCGATGCTGGCGACAACGGAATTGGATTTACGTTCCAGAGCTACAACGCGGGCGATATGCTTAACGCGATCCGCCGCGCAAAGGGTTTCTATGACAACAAGGCGGAGTGGACAAAGCTCGTGACCCGCGCTATGAAGGCTGATTTCAGCTGGGCAAGCTCGGCGAAGCTTTATATAGGCTTGTACAAGGAGCTTTGCGGCGAATAAAATTGTCAAATGCGGCAAAACGGGGCGTTATGCTTGGTTTTGCCGCATTTTTCGGGGAAGGGGGCGCTTGAGTGAACGAAGAGTTTACCATTTCCTTAATCTATGCCGCAGAGCGGTGATGGAGACCTTTTTTTCAAGAATAGTATTGCGATAGTGCCATGCCTTCGAAGAAAAATACCGATTTTTGATCCTGCTCACTTTATCCGAGTTTTTTTTAAAATGCACTTGAAATATCTTCCGAAATGTGGTATACTATTAAAGATAGTAATAAAACAAGGGAAAGGATGTTTATCATGGCTAAAGTTGCTGTTCTGGGCTACGGAGTCGTTGGCTCGGGTACGGTTGAGGTGTTTTACAAAAATAAGGATAACCTCGAGAAGAAGGCGGGAGAGGCGCTTGACATCAAATATATTCTCGATTTGAGAGATTTCCCTGACAGTCCGTACGCGGATAAGTTCGTAAAGGACTTCAATGTCATTCTTAACGACCCGGAGGTGACCGTTGTAACCGAGGTTATCGGCGGTCTGAAGCCTGCTTACGACTTCGTGAAGTCTTCACTTCTTGCGGGAAAGAGCGTCGTAACCTCCAACAAGGAACTGGTTGCCGCAAAGGGCGCGGAGCTTCTTAAAATCGCTAAGGAGAAGAACGTGAACTTCTTCTTTGAGGCGAGCGTAGGCGGTGGGATCCCGATTATCAGACCTATCCACACCTGTCTTGAGGCAAATGAGATCCGTGAGATCGCGGGTATTCTGAACGGAACGACCAACTTCATTCTCACAAAGATGATCCGCGACGGAATGAGCTTTGACGAGGCGCTGAAAATCGCTCAGGAACTGGGATACGCAGAACGCAATCCGGCGGCGGATGTTGAGGGCATCGACGCGTGCAGAAAGATCTGTATTCTTGCGTCGCTGGCGTTCGGTCGTCATGTATACCCCGACAGCGTTCATACCGAGGGTATCACCAAGGTTACTCTCGATGATGTTGAGTATATGGATTGCATAGATTCCAAGATCAAGCTTATCGGCTGCGCAAGACGCGAGGACAACGATGAGATTTCAGTCGGCGTATTCCCGGCGATCATCAGGGATGAGAGCCAGCTTGCCGGAGTAAGCGACGTGTTTAACGCCATTCTGGTGCGCGGTGACGCTACCGGAGACGTTGTGTTCTACGGAAAGGGCGCGGGTAAGCTGCCGACCGCAAGTGCCGTGGTTTCCGATATCGTTTCGGCAGTAAAACATTCCGGAACAAGCCGCTCGCTTACTTGGAGCGACAGCGCGCAGTCGTTTGTTCGCCCGTTTGACGAGTTTGTTTGTCAGAACTACATCAGATTTAAGGCTAATAACGTTACTGCGGCAAAGGCTTCAATCGCTTCAGAACTTGGCGAGGTCGAGTACCTTTCTTCCAAGAAACAGTCTGATGACGAATTTGCGTTCATTACAGGCGCAATTGCCGAAAAGAAAATTAACGAAGTATGTGAAAAGCTTTCTGCGAACGGCAAGGTTCTCGGAAGAATTCGCGTCCTTGATTATTAAATCGGCTTACATAAATTGCGGGGGTGTAAATGAATGAGTGAGGGTCTGAAATACGAAAGAGTTCTCCTGAAGCTTAGCGGTGAAGCACTGGCGGGAGATAAGGAGTCGGGACTTGATTTCCCGACTGTTGAAAAGATTTGCAGAAGCATAAAGAAAACCGCCGATGCGGGTGCGAAAATCGGAATAGTTGTCGGCGGCGGCAATTTTTGGAGAGGGCGCAGCTCTAATTCCTCGGACAGAGCGAGAGCCGATCATATCGGAATGCTTGCGACAACGATGAACGCGCTGGCTGTGGCGGACGTCCTTGAGAACTTGGGGTGCGTTGTTCGCGTTCAGACAGCGATCACGATGCAGCAGGTGGCAGAGCCGTTTATCCTTGGAAAGGCGCTCCGCCATTGGGAGAAGGGCAGAATTGTCATATTCGGCTGCGGAACAGGAAATCCTTTCTTCTCAACGGATAGTGCCGCCTCCCTGAGAGCCGCTGAACTTAAGGCGGACGTAATTTTGAAGGCAACGATGGTTGACGGAATTTACGACAAGGATCCTAAGAAATACCCCGACGCTGTGAAGTATGACGAAATCACTCATCATGAGATCCTTGCGAAGCGTCTCCAAGTAATGGACAGCACGGCTGCCGCAATTTGTACAGATAACGATATTCCGATTATTGTGTTCAACCTTGATAACCCCGACAACATCTACGACGCTGTTATGGGTAAGAATGTCGGTACTTTGGTTACTCAGCATAAAAAGTCTTCGGGCTGATAGCTCGGGATAATTTGACGGAGGGAAGTTATGAAAGAAATCATTGATAACACCAAGGAGAGAATGGGAAAGTGCATTACCGCGCTTGAAAGCGAGCTTGGCACCATTCGTGCGGGTCGCGCAAATCCTACCGTACTCGATAGAATTAATGTTGAGTATTACGGTACTCCAACCCCAATAAACCAGATGGCATCTATCTCTGTAGCGGAGGCAAGAGTGCTGGTGATCTCGCCGTATGATTCTTCTCAGCTTAAGGCGATAGAGAAAGCTATTCAAGCTTCCGACCTTGGAATCAATCCCACTAATGACGGCAGGGTAATAAGGATTATGTTCCCACAGCTTACCGAGGACAGAAGAAAAGAGCTTTGCAAGCAGGTGAGCAAGATCTGCGAGGAGAGCAAGGTTGCTGTTCGCAACGTTCGCCGTGACGGTATGGATAAGATCAAGGCAAAGAAAAAGGCTAATGAGATCACCGAGGACGATGTAAAGGATGCGGACAAGAGCATCCAGAAGCTAACCGACAAGTTTATTGAGGAGATAGACAAAATCGGCGAAGCGAAGGACAAGGAGATTATGTCAATCTGATGGACAGCTCTGGTGTTCCGCGTCATATCGGCTTTATTATGGACGGAAACGGACGGTGGGCAAAAAAGCGTCTTTTACCGAGAAATTTCGGTCATAATCAGGGAGCAGAGGTTTTCAAAAAGACTATTAACTGGTGCAGAGATCTTGGTGTGAAGTGTGCTACGTTCTATGCCTTTTCCACAGAAAACTGGAAACGTCCCGCCGATGAAGTCAATGGCATAATGGATTTGTTAAGGAAATATATCAAGGATCTTCGTGCGTCAGCAAAGGAAAATATTCGTATAATCATTCTAGGCGATATTCAGCCGCTTGACGAAGATATTAGGGTCGATCTGTTGGATATAATGCAAAGCACTAAAGAAAATACAGGGTTTATTGTGGGTATCGCGCTCAACTATGGAGGCAGAGCCGAAATAGTACGTGCGTCAAAGATGCTCGCGGAGCGCTGTATGAATGGTGAGCTTTCCGTGAATGATATTTCCGAGGAAATATTTGAGAAATGTCTGTACACCGGTGAAATGCCGCCGTTGGATCTTGTTATAAGACCGAGCGGGGAGCAGCGATTGTCGAATTTCCTTATATGGCAAGCGGCTTATGCTGAGTTCGTCTTTATGGATGTACTTTGGCCGGACTTTTCCAAAAATGACCTTGAATATGCAATAAAAGAATTTGCCGGACGTTCCCGCAGATTCGGGGGAGTATAAGTGTATGCTCAAAAGAATAATTTCCGCCATTATCGGAATTATAGTCGGCGTGACAGTTCTCATTTTTGATAATAAATTTTTATATACCGCTGTGTTGACTGTGATCGGAAGTATTGGTGTATGGGAGCTTATTCACGCTGTAAAGTGCGATAAGCATAAGTTACTGACTGCGGTTTGTATCTGTTTTTCGGCATTTGTTCCTACTATGCTTAATTTGTCGGTGGAGTTTAATTTCAAGCGGAATATTTTAGTGTTCTCTTTCTTGGGATTTATTTTCATCCTGCTTCTGATAATGCTTTTAAGCCATGAGACTGTTCGGTTGGAACATATTGCGACGTGCGGCTGTGCGGCAACGATTATTCCCGCATCGCTTAGCTGCATTGTTTATGTGCGTTATTTGCCGTGGTATGCTGACTGTGGATTTTATCCGGGAGTGTTCATGGTGGTTTATCTCCTATTTTGCGCTTGGTTTGGTGACTCCGGAGCGTATTTCGTGGGAACATTTCTTGGAAAGCATAAACTATGCCCGAATATCAGTCCGAAGAAAACGGTTGAGGGATTCATTGGCGGCGTTCTGACGGTTGGTATTGTTGTGGCAATTCAGTGTGCTGTTTACAACGGATTTCTTTATCGAATGGCCGGCGTTCCGTATGACCTAATAAGAATGAACTATTTTGTTTTGATTCCGGTGGGGATGCTGGCATCAATTGCAGGTGTGCTCGGGGATTTGACAGCGTCGGTAATTAAGCGTCAATACGACGTCAAGGACTTTGGTAATCTTATGCCCGGACATGGGGGTGTGCTTGACCGCTTTGACAGCGTATTGTTTGTTGCTCCGTTTCTGTATGCTGTGTTCAGCACTTTCTCGCCGCTGCAGTAATTGAACAGATTTTGGTTAAGTGTTTGACGGGGGAAACGGCGTTTCCCCTTTTTGGAATTTACGGAGTAAATTATGGATATAGTTCTTTTGGGTTCGACCGGTTCTATCGGCGTTCAGACATTAGATGTCTGCCGTGCGAATAATATTCGAGTAAATGCGTTGTCCGCCAATAGCCGTGTTGAAATTCTCGAACGGCAGGCAAGGGAATTTCTTCCCAAGTATGCAGCGATTACAGACAAGACAAAATACAGCGATTTAAAGCGGTGTCTTGCCGATACCAATATCAAGGTGTTGGCAGGTAAGGACAGCGTGTGTGAATTGGCTTCGCTGAAATGCGATAGGGTAGTGAATTCTGTTGTTGGAATGGCTGGGCTTTTACCGACAATTTCGGCGATTAAAGCGGGAAATGACGTTGCGCTTGCAAACAAGGAAACTCTTGTTACCGGCGGAGAACTTGTGATGAAGATGATCCGCGACCGCAAGCTGCGGCTGTTTCCGATCGACAGCGAACATTCGGCAATTTTCCAATGCCTTTTGGGAGCGGGAGGGAATTGCGTTTCCGGGATTATCCTCACTGCCTCGGGCGGTCCGTTTTTCGGGAAGAAACGCGCTGAGCTTGAGAGTATCACAAAGGAACAGGCTCTTCATCACCCGAACTGGAGCATGGGTGCGAAAATTACTATTGACAGCGCGACCTTGATGAATAAGGGACTTGAGCTTATTGAAGCTGTACGGCTGTTCGATGTAACTCCCGAGCAAGTAGAAATAGTAGTGCATCGTCAAAGTATACTTCATTCGGCGGTTGAGTTTGAGGACGGCGCGGTTATAGCACAGTTGGGAACCGCGGATATGCGCATTCCCATCCAGTTGGCGCTTACATATCCGAAGCGAATTCCGTCTCCCGCTAAAAAGCTCTCACTTACGGAAGTAGGCACTCTGACGTTTGAGAAGCCGGATGAAGATACCTTCGATTGCCTTAAAGCGGCGAAAAAATCCCTAAAAATGGGAGGAAACGCACCTTGTATTATCAACTGTGCAAATGAGGCGGCGGTCTCGCTGTTTCTCAAGGATAAAATAAAGTTTTTGGAGATAGGTGAAGCGGTGAATTCAGCACTTTCAGATGTGAGGTTCATATCCGAGCCTACGCTTGACCAACTCCTTGAAACACAGAAGCTGGCGGAAGATTATGTGTATAAGAAATATGGCAAATAGGAGAGTTTATGGCAGTTTTTTTAAGTAATATTTTACCGATTTTGATAGCAGTCCTTGTTTTTTGCTTTATCATACTGCTTCACGAGTTCGGGCATTTTATCGCGGCAAAGGCGTGTGGTATCTATGTCAAGGAATTCGCGTTGGGTATGGGTCCCGTTATTCTCCGCAAGAAGGGCAAGGAAACGGACTATGTTATCCGTGCTTTGCCGATTGGCGGTTCTTGTTCGTTTGAGGGGGAGAACGGCGGAGAGGCTGATGACTACATTGAGGAGGAACCCAATCCTCGTGCGTTCAACCGAAAACCCGTGTGGCAAAGAATGATCGTTATCCTGGCGGGACCGCTGATGAATCTCATCCTGGGTTATATCGTTGTTGTTATTTCGCTGTGTGCTTCCGAGGCTATGGCGTCCAGAACTATCGCCGGTTTCCTCGAGCAGAGTGTTTCACAGGAGTATCTCCAGGTCGGAGACGAAATACTGAAGGTAGACGGGCTGCCGATTTTCTCTGTAAGCGACGTGTCTTATAAACTTCAGAGCAGTGACAGAAAAAATGCCGAGGGAAATCTTGTTTTTGACTTTACCATTAAGAGAAACGGAGAAAAGGTTACTATCAAGGACGTCGAATTTATGACTACGACCCGCGAGGACGGTTCTACCGGTATCTACTTCGATTTTGCTGTATATCGCCTAGAGAAGAATTTTAAGAATGTAGTAACAGAAGCGTTCCGCGAAAGCGCCTCAACTGCCCGTCTTGTAATTATGACCTTGTTTGATATGTTCAGAGGCAAGTACGGCTTGAATGACTTTTCCGGTCCTATCGGCGTGGGAACTGTGATCACCGAGGCGGTAAAAACCTACACGTTTGCTGATTTTATGAGCATAGTATCGCTTATTACGATAAATGTCGGAGTGTTTAACTTGCTGCCTGTTCCCGCATTGGACGGCTCGCGCTTTGTGTTCCTTGTGGTTGAGCTTATCCGCAGGAAGCCTGTAAAGCCGGAGGTCGAAGGAATGGTACACTTTATTGGCTTTGCGGTGCTTATGCTGTTTATGCTTTTGGTTACGTTCAATGATGTTTCAAAGTTGTTTTCAAGCTGTGGAGGACAAGAGGGGATGTTCTGATGAGTTCGGTTAAGCAAGTTAAGGTTGGAAATCTTACTCTCGGTGACGGTAAGATTTATATTCAGTCTATGCTGAATGTGCCCGCCGAAGATATTAAGGGCAGTGTAGAGCAGGCTATTCGTCTGGAAAAGGCTGGCTGTGAGATAATCAGAGCCGCTGTTCCTAAAGCAGAGAATGCTAAGCTGATATATGCCTTGAAGGGAGCGGTAAATATTCCGGTAGTAGCGGATATTCATTTCGATTATAAGATAGCGCTTGAGTGCGTTGAGCAGGGCGTTGACAAAATCCGTATAAATCCCGGAAATATCGGCTCTCCCGAGAAGGTGCGGGCAGTCGCGGACGCTTGCAGGACGCGGAATATCCCCATCAGAATAGGCGTGAATTCCGGCTCTCTTGAAAAGCCGCTTCTGGCAAAATATGGAAAGCCTTCCCCCGAGGCTCTTGTGGAGAGCGCACTGGGTCATGTAAAGCTGCTGAACGATTGCGATTTTGACGATATTGTAATCAGCATAAAGTCCTCCGATGTAAAGACTATGATAACGGCATACCGTTTGCTGGCGAAAAAGGTGCCGTATCCTTTGCATTTGGGGGTAACCGAGGCGGGGACGGAGAAAATCGGAATACTGAAATCCGCAGTAGGCATTGGCTCTCTCTTATGTGATGGTATAGGTGATACCATAAGAGTATCACTGACTGCCGATCCGATAAAGGAGATATATGCGGCGAAGGATATCCTGAAGGCGTGCGGAATGGGCGGTGGCGTGGAGATAGTATCCTGCCCGACCTGCGGACGTACAAGAATTGATCTGATTAAGCTTGCTTCCGAGGTTGAGGAGATGCTCAAGGACGTAAACAAACCTATTAAGGTCGCGGTTATGGGGTGCGCGGTAAACGGTCCCGGTGAAGCGCGTGAAGCTGATATAGGTATTGCGGGCGGAATAGGCGAAGGACTGATTTTTAAGAAGGGCGAGATAATAAAGAAAGTGCCTGAAGATTTAATTCTGGACGAGCTTAAAAAGGAAATTGACAGTATTTGAACTTGTGGAAAGGATAAAATAGATGATGCAAGCAAAACTTCTGGATTTGGTGGAAAAATGTGATTTGCCTCCTGTAATTGCAAATGGCAGAGTTAAGCAGATAGTGCATGTGGAGTCGAAAAACGCTTTGAATATAAGCATCGAGTTTGACGAGCTTGTCCCGATGGCGGAACTGCTTGCGGCAGGAAATGAAGTGTCTAAGGTTCTTGACGCAGATGTCACCATATATCCCAAATATCATATCAGCTTGTTTGACAGCAGCTATATTTTTGAGATCATTGAATTGCTCAAGCACAAAAATATGTCGGTAAACGGTTATTTTGATAATGCCGGGATCTCGGTTGACGACAATACCTGCGAGATTACGTTAAAGACCGACGGAATCCAGATTTTGCAGGGTCTTGATATGGATAAAAAAATCGCAGCCTTTGTACATGGCTTTTTCGACAAGGTTGTAAACGTCGTTCTTTCCACGGAGAATGCCGCTCCTATCGAGCCTATCGCTTCGGGTGATGCTAATGAGCCGCTGCCGGTTATTTCATATTCGGAGGCGCCCCCTAGGAAGGAATACGGCGGGGGCGGTGGGAAGAGCTACCAACGCACCCCGAGAGCTAAATTCAATTCCGAGCCGGAGGAAATAGTACTTCCGTTTGAAAATAAGCACTTTGACCGGAAGGCTAAGGTGTTCTTCGGCAAAGGGAATTTTGATGCTCCTATAAGTATGAATGAGCAGATCAAGGATCAGGATGAGGCTACTGTGTGGGGTACTGTCTTTAAGACCGACGAGCGTGTGTCCCGTGATGGAAACACGTTCATCTATACTGCGTTCTTTTCCGATAAAACATCATCTCATATTTTGAAAATTATCACTCCCTCCGGAAATACGGATGATGTTAAGAGCAACATTGCTGTTGGAAAAACGATCTTGGTTTCGGGAAAGTTTGAGTATGACAAGTTTTCAAATGCGCTGAATATTCGTCCTGCTTCAATGGCAAGCCTTACGACTCATTCCCGTGAAGATATGGCCGAAGATAAGCGTGTTGAACTTCATATGCACAGCAATATGTCCGACATGGATGCGGTTTCCACACCTGCGGATCTTATCAGGCAGGCTGCGGAATTTGGACATAGGGCGGTTGCGATCACCGATCACGGAAATGTACAAGCATATCCCGAGGCTATGAATACCGTCGCGGATATTCACAAGAAGAATCCCGATTTTAAAATGATTTACGGAATGGAAGCGTATTTTGTAAATGACAGCGAAACCCTTATATCCGGTTGTGCAGATTACTCGGTTGACGACGAGCTTATTGTGTTTGATGTGGAGACTACCGGTTTGTCCGCCGAGCAGGATAGATTGACCGAAATCGGTGCGGTAAAGCTTAAAAACCGCGTTGTGGTTGAAGAATTCCGGACGTTTGTAAATCCGGGAATACCTATCAGCGCAAAAATCGCTGACCTTACCGGGATTACCGACGCAATGGTAGCAGATGCTCCGAGTGACGTTGAGGCTGTAAAAAAGTTTTTTGATTTTGCGGGCAGCGGAGTGCTGGTAGCTCATAATTCCGCTTTTGATACTTCGTTTATAAGAGGCGTTTGTGAGCGCAACAATATGGAGTACCATTATGCCGATGTTGATACATTAAAGCTTTGCAGAGCGGCTTTGCCGAATTTGAAAAATCATAAGCTTGACACGGTTGCGAAGGAGTACAAGCTCGGCGACTTCAATCACCATCGTGCGATCGATGATGCCAAAATGCTTTCGGAAATTCTTATGAAGCTTTTTTCCGATGCGGGAAGATACGGTAAACTTGAGAAACTGGGCGACTTAAATTCATTGCTTGGCAATATTGATATAAAAAAGCTTCCTACTTACCATATGATCCTTCTGGTGCAGAACGCGGCGGGATTAAAGAATTTATATAAGTTGGTTTCCTACTCCAACCTGAACTACTTCTACAAGAAACCCCGAGTACCGCTTTCCGAACTGGAGAAGCACCGCGAGGGTCTTATCGTGGGTTCGGCTTGCGAGGCGGGGGAACTGTTCCGCGCAGTTCTCGCAAATCAGCCTGAGGAGGAAATTGAAAAGATCGCAAGCAGATACGACTACCTTGAAATTCAGCCAATCGGGAATAACAGGTTTCTTATCCGTGAAGGCATTGTCAAGGATGAGGAGGGGCTGCGCAACTTAAACAGGCGTATTGTAGCTCTTGCTGATAAGCTTGGCAAGCTGTGCGTTGCAACCTGTGACGTCCATTTTAAGGACGAGGAGGACGGCGTATTCAGAAAAATTCTCCAGGCGGGACAAGGCTACAAGGACGCAGATAATCAGGCACCGCTGTTCTTTCGCACAACCGATGAGATGCTTGAAGAATTCGCGTATCTGGGCAAAGAAAAGGCGTATGAGGTCGTTGTAAAGAACACCAATGCCATTGCGGATATGATTGATGGTAGTGTTCGACCTATACCCGAGGGAACGTTCACACCTTCCCTCCCCGGAGCGGAGGAGGAGCTTCAGAAGTTATGCTGGGAGAGAGCACACGCATGGTATGGTGATGAACTGCCTAAGCTGGTTGAAGATCGTCTAAATAAAGAACTTGACGCAATTATTAAGTACGGCTTCTCGGTGCTTTATATGATCGCTCAGAAGCTGGTCAAATTCTCTGAGGATAACGGATATCTGGTAGGCTCGCGTGGTTCGGTCGGCTCGTCGTTTGTCGCAATAATGTCGGGTATTTCAGAGGTAAACCCGCTGCCTCCGCACTATCGCTGCCCGAAGTGCCGCTTTAATGAGTTCATAACCGATGGTTCGGTAGGCTCGGGTTTTGATTTGCCCCCCAAAAACTGCCCTAATTGTGGTATTGATATGATTCGTGACGGACACGATATCCCGTTTGAAACATTTCTTGGGTTTAAGGGCGACAAAGCGCCCGATATTGACTTGAACTTCTCGGGTGAAGTGCAGAGCAAGGTTCACCGCTACACAGAAGAGTTATTTGGTAAAGACCACGTGTTCAAAGCAGGAACCATCTCCGCTGTTCAGGAAAAAACCGCTTACGGCTTCGTTAAAAAATACTGCGAAGAACGAGGACTGGTATACAGCGAAGCCGAGATCGAGCGTCTGGCTATCGGCTGCACGGGTGTTAAACGCACAACCTCTCAGCACCCGGGCGGTATGGTTGTTGTACCTAATGACCATGAGGTATATGACTTTACGCCCGTTCAGCATCCCGCTGATAAAACCGAGGAAGACATCATAACCACGCACTTCGACTTTCACGCGCTTCATGATACCATCCTGAAGCTCGACGAGCTCGGACATGATGTGCCTACGCTCTACAAACACCTTGAGGATATGACGGGAATTAAAATCGCGGACGTTACCACGAGCGACCCGTTGGTATATCAGCTATTTACCTCGCTTGCGCCGCTTGATATTTCCGAGCAGGACATTGGCGTGCCGTGCGGTACCCTTGGAATTCCGGAGTTTGGCACGAGCTTCGCGATGGGAATGCTTATTGACGCACAACCCAAGACCTTTGCCGATCTGCTCCAGATCTCGGGGCTTTCCCATGGAACGGACGTATGGCTCGGTAACGCAAAGGATCTTATAGAGCAAAAAATATGCACGATTTCCGAGGTCATCGGGACTCGTGATAATATCATGGTATACCTAATGCACAAGGGCGTGGAGCCGTCTCTCGCGTTTAAGATTATGGAGATTACACGTAAGGGAAACGCGAAAAAGAAGTTTGACGATGAAATTTACAAAGCGTTTAAGGACAACAACGTTCCCGACTGGTATGTCGAGAGCTGTAAGAAGATCAAGTATATGTTCCCGAAAGCGCATGCAGCAGCGTATGTTACCGCAGCGGTCAAGCTTGCGTGGTTCAAGATCCATAAGCCTGCCGAGTTCTATGCGGCGACGCTCATAAAGCATACCAAGAACATAGAGCTTGAAACGGTGCTTATGGGAAGAGCCGCTATAAAGACCCGTCTTGACGCTATTCGGAGCATACAGAAACCCTCTGCCAAAGATGAGGGTACATACGATGCGCTGCTTTTGATTTACGAGATGATGCTTCGCGGAATAGATCTTCTTCCTGTTGATGCTAAAGCATCGTCCGCGACTGATTATCTTGTGGAGGATGGGAAGATAAGACTGCCGTTTAACGTGGTCCCGGGCTGCGGCGACTCTGCGGCAATCAAGCTGAAGGAGGCTATCAACAACGAGAACTGTACCTGTATCGATGAGATTCAGGACGAGAGCGGCGTAAACGGTGCTATTATCGAGAAGATGAAGGCTTTGGGCGTTTTCAAGGGCTACAACCAGTCTGCTCAATTCACACTTTTCGATTGATTGGGTGAAATATCCATAATTCCCATATTCC
>CAYMTG010000014.1:2509-20973 GCA_964393305.1 uncultured Ruminococcus sp. | reverse complement strand
TTTTGTTACATTTTTAATATCCTCTGAAATTCGGGATCTCAGTTCATCTATGTTGTTGAATTTCTGCTCCGGGCGGATAAATCTGCAAAGGGAAATAGAGATATTCTGCCCGTACAGATCTCCGTCAAAGTCTAAAATATGCGTCTCCATAACCGTTTCGCCGGTGTCTGAGACAGTCGGACGAACGCCGATATTCGTGATCCCCGCGTATTTCGTCCCGCTTATCTCTACTCTGCTTTCGTAAACGCCAAAGCGCGGGATTATGTTAGTTTTCGGGATAATCTGATTAATGGTCGGGAAAGAGATAGTTCTCCCCAGCTCGTTACCGTGAACGACAGTCAGCCTGAACCACATATCGTAGCCCAGCAGCTTGTTTGCCTCTTCGATATCACCCTTGCGAATCAGCTCTCGAATTCTCGTGGAGCTTATCATCTCGCCGTCAAGGCAAACGTCCTCGACAATGCGAACCCCGCTCATTCCGTATCTTTCCGCAAGCGAGGTCAGCAGCTCGGGAGTACCCGAGCCGTTTCTTCCAAAACGAAAATTTCCGCCGCAGCTCGCGAAATCCGCGTTAAGGCGTTTCACAAGAATCTCCTTAACAAAATCCTCCGCAGTAAGACCGCATACCTCGGCAAAATCCGGCGCAAATATAAAATCCACGCCCATTCTCTCCAGCAGCTCACACTTATTCTCAAACGAAATAATGTCTTCCTGCCGCTGAAACTTCGGCAGCGTAGTATCGCAGTTGAATGTAAATACCGCCGAAGCCGTACCCGGCTTGTGTAGTCTGGCAAACGCCATGGCTTCTCCGATTACCTCAATATGTCCCAGATGCAGCCCGTCGAAATATCCGAGCGCTACGGAGGTTTTTTCTTTAGGCGGGAAGCCGTATGTTATATCAATCAAATTACTTCACCAATTTAAATTCTAGTTATCCGAGTCGGATGAAAAACGCTTGACGGAGATCAGCTCAGCTTCGGGGTTGATTTTCGCGATTCCGAGAAGCTCGCCGTTCGCGTACACGCGAAGCAGCTCGTCCGTCTTATAATCGGCGGGTTTGCCGGCTATCCGCGCAGCGTCCAGCCTCACGCCGTTCAAGTACATACGACGCTGAACGCCGTCCAGCGTCACCATACGGTATGGCGCAAACACGCTCTCCACGGGGATAAGCGGGATCTCTCCATCGCCGCGCAGTTCCTCCACCGTTACAGCCTGTGAGATGTCAAAGCCGCAGGCTCTCGTCCTGCACAGCGCGGTCATCACCGCGCCTGTGCCGAGCGCACGCCCTATGTCGTCGCAGAGCGAACGAATGTACGTTCCCGAGGAACAATCCACGTCTATCACTCCGTTTAGTCCGTCAAACTCAAGCAGCTCCAATCGGGAGATCGTGACTTTGCGCGGCTTGCGCTCCACTTCTATCCCCTTTCTCGCCAGATCGCACAGCTTCTGACCGTCTACCTTGAGCGCGGAGTACATCGGGGGTACCTGCTCGATCTCACCGCGAAAGCGCTCCAATACGCGCTCCAGCTCGCCATGCGTGATCTTCGCGTCCCGTTGCTCAGAGCATTCGCCCCAGATGTCCAGCGTGTCTGACGTAAGTCCCAGACGAAATCCCGCTCGGTAGCTCTTGTCGCTGTCCGGCACAAGCGATATTGCCTTAGTCGCTCCCCCCACAAAAACGGGGAGAACTCCTGTCGCCATCGGATCCAGCGTGCCGCTGTGCCCTACTTTTTTCGTTTTCATCCTGCCTCGTGCAATCGCCACTACGTCAAAGGACGTAAATTTCTGCGGCTTGTTTACTACGATTATGCCGTTCATACTATTCCCGCTTCTCTGCACGCATCCTCGCAAGCCTTCGCGATAATCATCTGAACCTGCTCGAGAGTGCTGTCGCAGAAGCTGCACCCTGCCGCTCTCTTGTGTCCGCCGCCGCCGAACTTCTGACAAATCAACGAAACATCGATCCGCTCGCTTGAACGCATTGAAACCTTGAATACTCCCGGCTTCTTCTCCTTGACATTAACGCCTATATCAACACCCGCGATCTGTCTTGGGATATTCGAGAGAGCGCCGATATCGTCATTGTCGATATCCGTAATGCTGTCAAGCAGCGCCAAGGTCACCGTAACCATAGCCACGTGATGCTCCGCGAAGTACTTTATATCCTTCAGTACCTCCTGCTCGAGCTTAATTCGACCCGGGGTCTTCATATCGAACATTACATAGTTGATATTCGCAAAATCCGCGCCAAACCTGATCATTTCCGCGGCAATAATGTGGGTCTGAGGTGTAGTATTTGAGAACTTGAAGCAGCCGGAGTCGGTCGCGGTTCCCGTGTAAATGCTGTTGGCAAGCTGCTTGTCAAACGGTACGCCGAGGGCGTTTATCACCTCGTACACCAGCTCGCAAGCCGCCGCGTAGTCAGGCTCAAGGAGAGTCCGCTCCGCGTAATCCGTGTTGGAAACGTGGTGGTCTATGCATAATGCCGCCTTATCACCGATCTCCTTCATATCGCCGAGCAGCTTGGTATCCGCCACATCAACGCAAACGATAGTTTCCGGCTCAAAGTTCTCGGGATTTACCGCGTCAAACAAGTAATCGAAGCGTGCGGGGTATTTCTCGGGACACACCGCCTTAGCGTGCTTTCCGAGCCGCTGAAGCGCTCCGCAAAGCGCGGTGCCGCAGCCCAAAGTATCGCCGTCCGGAGAGGCGTGCATCATTATCAGATAGTTATCGTGTTCCTTGAGAAACGCCGCGGTCTGCTCCACGTCAATCTTCATCGGAATCCTCCTTATCGGATGGGGTGACCTCCTCTTCGGAGTTCACGGGCTTTGGAATGTTTGCCAAAATCTCCTCAATATGTGCGCTGTACTCCAGCGAATTATCCGCACTGAATATCAGCTCGGGGATTTTGCGCATACGAATCGCGGATGCTATGCGCTTCTTAAAATAACCCTTTGCCGCGTTCATTCCATCGACTGCCTTAGCGGTACGGTTTTCGCCGCCCATGCAGGCAACGCCTACCTTGCAGTAGGACATATCGTTTGTCAGCTCGCAATGCGTGATGGTTACGAAGCCGTCCGCAACTCGCGGGTCTTTCACTCCCGACACTGCCGCCGAGAGCTCTCGTCTGATATCTTCATTGAGCCGTTTAATGTTAAAATTTGCCATAATTGCTCCAAATCCAGCCAATACCTTATTCTCTGTACTCTTCCATCATATATGCTTCAAAGATGTCGCCTTCCTTGATGTCGGTGAACTTTTCAAGGCTGATACCGCACTCATAGCCGGCGGCAACCTCCTTAACAGCGTCCTTGAAGCGCTGAAGTCCGGCGATCTTGTCATCCCCGACAACAATACCATCGCGGACAATTCTTACCTGACCGTTACGGGCAACTTTTCCTTCGAGAACGTACGATCCCGCAACAACACCTACGCCGGTGATCTTGTAAACCTGACGAACCTCGATACGTCCGAGCGGAACCTCGCGGAACTTGGGCGCAAGCATTCCCTTCATAGCCGCCGTAATATCCTCTATCGCGTCGTAGATAACGCGGTAAAGACGTATCTCTACGCCGTCTCTCTTTGCGCTTTCTTCAGCGGACGGGTGCGGACGAACGTTAAATCCGACGATGATCGCGCCGCTCGCCATTGCAAGCATTACGTCGCTCTCACTTACCGCGCCGACGCCGCCGTGGATAACGCGAACACGCACTTCGTCGCTGCTGATCTTCTCGAGCGACTGCTTAACCGCTTCAACAGAACCCTGAACGTCCGCCTTAACGACTATCGGAAGCTCCTTGATCTCACCCTGCTCAATAGAGGAGAACAGGTTGTCGAGTGTAACCTTCTGATACGACTTGAACTGCTCCTCCTTAGCCTCGTGCTTGCGCTTTTCAACCAGCTCACGAGCGAGCTTTTCATCCTCGACTGCCGCAAACGTGTCGCCCGCAGAGGGAGCCTCGGAAAGTCCCATGATCTCTACAGGCACGGAGGGTCCCGCCTCGGTGACTGTTCTGCCCTTGTCGTCGCGCATTACACGCACTCTTCCGACGGCAGTTCCGGCAATAAGCACATCGCCTGTGTGGAGCGTACCGTTTTGTACGAGAAGCGTAGCGATAGGGCCTCTGTTCTTATCAAGACGCGCCTCAATAACAGCGCCCTGCGCCAGTCTGTTGGGGTTAGCCTTAAGCTCCATAACATCGGCGGTAATGCAGACCATCTCAAGCAGTGTATCCATACCCATACCGGTCTTAGCCGAAACGGGAACACAGATCACGTCGCCTCCCCAATCCTCACAGACGAGGTCGTACTTGGTAAGCTCCTCCTTGATCCTGTCGGGATTTGCGCCTTCCTTATCCATCTTGTTCATAGCGACGATGATCTGAACACCCGCCGCCTTTGCATGGTTGATTGCTTCAATCGTCTGCGGCATTATGCCGTCGTCCGCCGCTACTACGAGGATCGCGATATCGGTAATCATCGCGCCGCGCGCTCTCATCGCGGTGAATGCCTCGTGTCCGGGAGTGTCGAGGAACGTGATCTCCCTGTCGTTAAGCTTTACGCGGTATGCGCCAATATGCTGGGTAATACCGCCCGCCTCGCCGGAAGCAACGCTGGAATGTCTGATATAGTCGAGAATAGAGGTCTTACCGTGATCTACGTGACCCATTACAACGACAACAGGCGAACGCGGCAGCAGACTTGCGGGATCATCGGGAGTATCCTCGAACAGGCGCTCCTCGATCGTAACCACGATTTCCTTCTCGACCTTTGCGCCCAACTCCTCCGCAACAAGAGACGCGGTATCGAAATCGATCGTCTCGTTGATGTTTGCCATAACGCCCAATCCAAACAGCTTCTTAATAACCTCGGACGCGGTCACCTTAAGTCTGGTCGCAAGCTCTCCGACAACGATCTCATCGGGGATCTGTACCTTAAGCTGCTGCTTTCTCGCACGCTCAAGCTCGAGACGCTTGAGCTTCTGAGCCTCGCTCTCACGCTTGCCTGAGAACTGTTTACCCTTTTGCTGGGACTTCTGCTGGATCTTCTGCTTGCTGCGGAAATTATCGTTATTCATCTTGCTTGCGGGAGCAATAGACTCGTAACGCTCGTTATATTTATCCAGCTCAACATAGCTGCCGCGGGTATCAACGGTCTTACGAACCTGCTCGCCGCGCCGTACAGCCTCACCCTTCTGCTTTTGCTGAACGGGAGGCGTATTAACCTTGATCTTGCTGGAATCGATCATCGGCTTGGCAACGATCTTCGCCGCCGTCGGCTTCTGCTGCTGAGCGCGATTGTCTTTATTATCCCTGTTATCCCGATTATCTCGGTTAAAGCGATTATCACGATTATCCCTGTTATCTCGGTTATTATCCCTGTTGATGCCGTTTCTGTCGCGGTTATCACGATTGTCTCGATTATCGCGACCGCTGTTCTGCCGATTATTATCGTGCTTTTCGCCGTCCTGCCTCTTGGAAGACTCCGGCTTCCGGTTATTCTTAACCTCGGGTTTAATCTCGGTCTTTACTTCATGCTTTGGCTCGGACTTTGCCGCAGGCTTCACCTCTGTCTTAGACTCCGGCTTAGTCTCCGTCTTAGGTTCCGGCTTAACGCTTGTCTTGGGTTCCGACTTAGCCTCACGCTTTTGCTCCGGCTTGACCTCTGTCTTAGGCTCCGGCTTGACCTTAGGCTTGGATTCGGTCTTTTCAACAGGCTTATCCTCCGGCTTGATTTCCGACTTAATAGTCTTAACCGACTTCTTTTCGGATTTTCCGGATTTTTCCGTTTCGGTAGTCTCCGCCTTCTTCGCGGCAGGCTTCTTCTTGGGCGGTGCTTTCTTCTCAACCTCTACAGGCTTTTCGGTCTTCATACCTCTTGTCGAGGCAAAAGCAGCCGTGACATTTTCCACCTCATGCTTCTTGGAATACACCTCAAGGACATAACCAACCTCATCGGCTGAGATCACCGCAGTGGACTTTCTGGCATTCTCAAGGGGGAATGCCTTATCAAGCAGCTCAAGAAGTTCCGCCTTATCCACGCCAATATCTCTGGCAACATCTTGAACCTTATATTTGTTCTGTTTACTTGGCAATGTAAATATCCTCCACACTAAAATCGTTAAAGGTCACCTCTAAAAAACCTGTTTGAGAGAAAACCGGTTTTTAGACGTTCCCTAAATATGTTTTTTCATTGAGCCGTACAGTCCCTCGTCGGTAACGAGAAACACTCCCGCCCGCTTGCCGACCGCGCCATGCGCATCCTCCATCGAGAAATCGGCTTTCAAAACCTCTTTGCCGTTCTGCTCCGCAAAAAAACGAATCTCCTTCTCCGTTTTAGCCGAAACATCAGCGGTCAGAACCACTCCTCCGTAGTTTTGAGACTTTATCTCATCAACAACAGCATCAAAGCCAATCACCAGCTTGCTTGCGCGCCTGCACAAACAAATTGTGGATAACACCTTACTCATCGGCAGCAAGCTCCCTTTTGATAGTATCATATATTTCTGCGGGAACTCGGCACTTAAACGAGCGTTCAAGCTTCCTGCCCTTTACCGCAAGTTCAAGGCACTTCTCATCCCGGCAAAGATAAGCGCCGCGCCCCGGTTTTTTACCTGTAGGGTCAAGAGATATGTTTCCGTCCTTATCGCGAACAATTCTGACTGCGCCTTTTTTTCCGATAAACTCGCCGCAGCCCACGCATTTCCGAAGCGGAATATGCTTTTCAACCGCCATAAGTTCGCTCCTTATTCTGTAGTCGTCGTTGTAGTTTCCGCCGATTCGGCTTCCGGCTCCTCGGGTTTAACCTCAAGCGGCACAGTTTCGTAATCCTCGGGGACGACGTGGCTCTCAGCCTTGATATCGATTTTAAATCCGGTAAGCTTTGCGGCAAGCCATGCGTTCTGTCCCCTGTTTCCGATGGCCAATGAGAGCTGGTTGTCGGGTACGATCACCTTGCATGACTTTTTGTCGGGATTAGGGTTTGAGATGATAACCTCGATCACCTCAGCGGGTTTGAGTGCCTGCTTGATAAACTCCTCTATGTTCTCGTTGTAAAGAACAACATCTACCTTCTCGCCCTTGATCTCCTTGGTAACAGCCTTGATACGGGAAAGCTCCGGACCGATGCAGGTACCGACTGCGTCTACATTCGGGTCGTTGCTGATAACAGCGATCTTGCTTCTGCTTCCGGGCGCTCGGCTTACCGACTTGATCTCAACGGTGCCGTCGGCGATCTCGGGACACTCCAGCTCGAACAAACGCTTAACCAGCCACTTATCTGTTCTCGAAACCTTAAGGTACTGGTTCTTGTCGCCTTCCTTGTACTCCTTGGAAACACCCGAAATATACACCTTAACCACCTGTCCGACTTCAAACGTCTCTCCGGGGATCTGGTCGTCCTTCATCAGCATAACCTCATTACCGCCGATTTCCAAGGTAACATGATTTGTCACAGGCTCGATCTTGGTAACTCTGGCTGAAACAGCCTGATTTTCGTACTCGCCCCAGATCTCGCTTAAATGCTGTCTCTCCGCATTTGAAAAACCCTGTCTGATAAGATCCTTTGCGTTCTTTGCCGCAATTCTCTTGAACATCTTAGTATCGATCGGCACGCGAACTCTGTCGCCTACCTGCGCGCTGGGATTGATCTTGAGCGCTTCCTCAAGGACGATTTCCTTCTCAGGCTCATAAAGTGTGTCAACCACCTCAATTACTTCCTTAAGAACGCTTACGTCAAAGCGCTGCTTCTCAAGATCAATATCGACCTGAACAAAATCTTCCTCTTCATCATCGAAATGAAGGTTGGATTTCAAGCTCTTTTCGATCGCATACTTAATCTTCTCCGCAAGGATCTCGCTGTCAATGCCTTTTTCTGCGGCAAGTGCGGCAAGGTTCTCATAAATCGAACCGTAGTCTTCTCCCTTTGTTTTTCTTTTAGCCATTTTTTAGTTATCCCTCCAAAATAGATTCAAAATCATCAAAATCGTCATAATTTATCGAAGAAACTTCCGACAAGAGTACGTCCGCCCTTCCAAAATCGCCGCTTACGCTTAACCTCTCGCCGTCAAATCCATCCAGTACACACTTAGTATGCTTTTCGGGCAATCCCTCGCAAAGCTTGTAGGTTTTCATCAGAATTTTCTTTCCGATCGAAGCCTCCAGCTGCTCTACCCTGCGCACCGAGCGCTCCAGTCCCGCCGAGCCGATCTCCAGGAAATCCACCTTGTCGATAAAATCCTGCTCATCGATAATAGCATTGATCTCGCTGTCGATAGAAGCGCAATCGTCTATCGAAACTCCCTCCGGCTTATCGATCAGAATTCTCAGATACCAGCAAGCGCCCTCCTTGACGAACACTACGTCCCACAGAGAAAACCCGTGCTCCTCCACAAAGCCGCGCACAGCCTTCTCCGCCTTAGCCTCAATGGAGCTTAGTCCCTTTACCAACGCCATCGCGTCACCTCATTCCCCCGATTAGATTTTAACCGCCTCGCACTTCCGTAAGCATAGCTCGCCCCGTGCGTATCGGCAAATAGCCAACTGCAAAAATTTTGTCATTGACTTTAAAATAACAAACAAGACCGGAGCTTCACCCCGGTCTGCCAATTACTACTTTTACAATTATACCACACTTTTTCGGCAAAATCAAGGGGTTTTTGAAAAAAAATCAAATTTTTTTGCAAAGTCATATATCGCATTCCCGCTTTTTTCAAAATAAAAGGGAGTCCATCCGGACTCCCTCAGGGTTATTAAACGCCAAAGCGTACAGTATTTACCTTTACGCCGGGACCCATAGTGGACGAAACGGTGCAGCTCTTGATATACTGACCCTTTGCGGCAGCCGGCTTAGCCTTAGCCACAGCGTCCATAAGCGCATTAAAATTCTCCTCGAGCTTCTGAACTCCGAATGACGCCTTACCTATCGGGCAGTGAATAATGTTCGCCTTATCAAGACGATATTCTATCTTACCTGCCTTAGCCTCCTGGACAGCCTTGCCTACGTCGGGGGTAACGGTACCCGCCTTAGGGGTAGGCATAAGTCCTCTCGGACCGAGAACCTTACCGAGACGTCCCACAACGCCCATCATATCGGGGGTCGCGATGACAGCCTCGAAATCCAGCCAGCCGCCCTGAATCTTTGCGATAGTATCGTTGTCTGCGATGTAATCAGCGCCTGCCGCCTTTGCGTCCGCTTCCTTCTCGGGTTTGCAGAATACAAGGGTTCTTACGGTCTTGCCCGTTCCGTTGGGAAGTACGACCGCACCGCGAACCTGCTGATCAGCGTGACGTGAGTCAACGCCCAGTCTTATGTGAAGCTCGACAGTCTCGTCAAACTTAGCCTTTGCTGTCTTGCAAACCAGATCGAGCGCTTCGTTGGACTCGTAAACCTTGGCGGAATCAACGAGCTTTGCGCTCTCATTATATTTCTTACCGTGTTTCATTAAAAATTTCCTCCTATTTGTGGTCTGATAAACGTCAGTCTATCTAGCGGAATAATCCTCCCACTCAATAAAATCAGTCAACAACCTCAACGCCCATAGAACGGCAGGTACCCGCTATCATAGAGATAGCCGTATCGATGTTCGCCGCGTTAAGATCCGCCATCTTGGTCTCAGCGATCTCCTTGAGCTGATCACGGGTGATCTTTGCAACCTTGGTCTTGTTCGGAACGCCCGAACCGCTTTCTATCTTGCACGCCTTCTTGATAAGAACCGCCGCAGGAGGGGTCTTTGTGATAAACGTGAAGCTTCTGTCCGCGTAAACCGTAATAACTACGGGAATAATCAAACCCGCCTTGTCTTTGGTACGCTCGTTGAATTCCTTCGTGAACGCCATAATATTTACGCCATGCTGACCGAGCGCCGGTCCTACAGGCGGAGCCGGCGTAGCTTTGCCGGCGGGAATTTGCAGTTTAATAAAACCTACAACCTTCTGTGCCATGGTAAACAACCTCCATTAAAAACTTCAATGTTAAATTTTTTTGACCGCAGAAATCTCAATCGTAGTCGGTGTAATTTCGCCAAACATATTGCTGACATTCACCACAACCGTCTGTCTTTCTGTGTCGATCTCAGCAACCTCGCCTTCAAAGCCTTCAAGCACGCCCTGCTTGATGACGACCTTGTCGCCGACCTCGAGGCTGACAGTCACTTCTTTTCTCCCCTGTTCAAGATCTCTTACTTCCCTCTCGCTGAGCGGAGTGGGCTTACCCTCCGGTCCTACAAACCCGGTAACGCCTCTTGTATTACGGCAGATGTACCAGCTCTCGTTCGTTTCGACCATCTTAACGAACACATAGCCGGGATACAGCTTTTCCTCGACCTCAACCATCTTGCCGTCTTCCTTCTCGACCGTTTTGGCCACTGTGGGAACCTCGGCACATTCAATCAAATGATTAAGATTTCTGTTCTGCACAAGCTTTTCAATATCTGCCTTCACCTTATTCTCGTATCCGGCATAGGTGTGCAGGATATACCACTTTGCTTCTGAGTCAGCCATATTTCCCTCCGTAACTTACTTGAACAGCAATCCGTTAAGCAAACCGAACAGCGAGTCCATTCCAAAAACAAACAGCGCGGCAAATCCGCACATCAGAAGCACGACAATGGTATTATGCGTCGTCTCCTTAGGCGTAGGCCATACGACCTTTTTAAATTCGGCGCGAGCGTCCTTCAAATACTTGATAGGTCCTCTCTTTTTTGACTTTGCGCCCTTATCCTTGCCGTCTTTCTTGTCCTTCTTGTCCTTAGCCTTTGCAGACGCGTCGGACTTTTTGCCGGACTCGTTAAGGGAGTCTTTTTGAGTATCAAGTTCCTTTGCCATCTCAAATCCTCCCTATTACTTGGTTTCCTTGTGAAGAGTCTTTTTCTTGCAGAATCTGCAGTACTTGTTCATTTCAAGTCTGTCGGGATCGTTTTTCTTGTTCTTCATGGTGTTGTAGTTTCTCTGCTTGCATTCAGAACACGCCAATGTAATTTTAACTCTCATGCTTCGGCACCTCCTATTTTCCTGCTCGTTTGAGTTTTCACGAGCATTATTGCCTCCCTCGGCGCGGAATTGCGACTGCTAACGAGGTTATACTGTGCAAAATCACACAAAAAAATATACCCCATTACGAGGTATATTCATTATATCACATTATTCAAGGCTTGTCAAGGGGTTTTTAGAATTTTTTTCGACTTTTTCCCGGAATGTCATCAAGCGCCTGCTTGTCCGGATCCCGCTTCCCATCACCCCCGACTTCTTCGTCCTCTTCAAACAAGCCGCTGTAATCCGTATCGTCCTCAAAAAGCACGTCGCAAAGATGCTCCTCGCTCTCCACAAAAGCGCAGCCATTCTCCGAGTAAAGCACCACCACGCGCTCGCCTTTGCGGATATATCGATCATTTGCGGACACCACACGTATAAGGTAGCTCTTCTTACCGTGCCAGACCTCGATGACGCCGTAATAATCCGGGTCAACGTCCTCCACCACTTTGCCGCTCATGCCTTCCAGCTCGGCCTCGGTAGGCTCCCCGCTCTTATGGAGTTTAAAATAGACAGGCGAAAAAACAGTATTCACCAGAAAATTCACCAGAATACCCGCGATCGCGCCAATTGGCATTGTCAGCCACCCGACTACCCCCGCAGCATCCAGCAGAAGTCCGACAAGCGCTCCCGCAAGCAGCACGATCACCAGCCGCAGCATATCCTTCGGAAACACTGTCTGCCAGAGGTTTTTGTCCTTCTTATCCGCAAACAGTTCTCCCGCATCGGGAAAAAACACCTTATTATAGAACACCCACGCCAGCAGCTGCGCGAACAGATACAGTCCCGAGATAGCGATCAGAACGACATAAAAGCTTCTCATCAATCCTCCTTCCGAGGCTTTTCCTTAAGCTCGATCTTCACCTTGTTTACGCGCAAATCGCTGCTTTCAACGACTGTCACCTTAAAATCGTCGGTTTCCGCCGAATCATTCTCATGGGGAATGCTTCCAAAAAGCTCCAGCGTCCAACCGGCAACGGTGTGCGCCTCGCTCTCGATTTCAATATCAATGTCACGTTCCGACAGAAATCTCCTGAATGAATTCAGCGAAACCTCGCCATATACCGAAAACGTTTTGTCGGAAAGAACGGTAACAGGGCTTTTCACCTCGTCGCTCTCGTCCCAGATCTCTCCCACAAGCTCCTCCAGCAGATCCTCCATCGTGACTATACCGAGCGTGCCGCCGTGCTGGTCGAGAACCACCGCCATATGGCATTTTTTCTTCTGCATAGTACGCAAAACCTCCGAGATTTTCAGCATACACGGAAAATAGATGGTCTCCTGAATCAGTTCGCGCACGGTAAGCTCATCGCCGCGCTCGTCATACGCCTTGAAGAAGTCCTTCTGGTTGATAATGCCCACGATATTATCCAGCGTCTTCTCATACACAGGCATTCTGGAATACTGCTCGCGCATAAACATATCAAAGATCCTGTCCGCGTTCTCGGAGACCTCGACTGCCGCCACGCGCACTCTGGGAGTAATGATCTCGTCTACCGTTATTTCATCGAACTGCAGTGCCGAGCGGACAAGGTTGCTTTCCTGCTGCTCAAGAACGCCCTCGTCCTCGATTTCGTCGATAATCGCCATAAGCTCTTCCTCGGTAACGCTCACCGATTCCTTTTTGCGAAACAGCTTAGCCGCCAGATTTTTCAGACCGATAAAGAACGCGGAGAACGGCGTAAAGATAATCATAAGGAAGGAAATAATCGCGGATACCCCCATGCTCACACCCTCTGCGTGATCCTTTGCAATGCTTTTTGGCATTACCTCTCCGAAGATAAGCACAACAATGGTTGTCGCGATCGTGGAGACAAGCGGACCGTACTGATTGCCCGCCGCCTCGCCGAATGTCTCGCTTATCAGGCGTATCGAAAGTAAGGTAGCCAGCGACGAACAGGCGATATTTACTATATTATTTCCGATAAGGATAGTCGTGACCGCCTTGTCGTATTTCTGGAGAATACGGAGAGTACGCGCCGCCGCCGCGCTTCCGTTATCAGCCATATTCTTCAGGCGAATTCGGTTGGCGCCTGTCAGCGCAGTCTCCGAAGAGGAAAAAAACGCCGACATTGCTATCAAAATCACAATTAATGCGATATCCATAAATTCCCTTTCAAATCAAAACATATTGTTTAATGCTTTTGATAACGCCGCCGTCGTTGTTGCTTGGCGCTATAAAACGGCACTGCTTCTTTATTTCCTCGTGACCGTTCTCCATACAGAAGCTCCAATCGGCGGCTTGCAGCATATCAAGGTCGTTGAAATAATCCCCGAACGCCATCGTTTCCTCGCGGGTGATTCCAAGGCTTTGCCGGAGCTTTTTCAGCGCCCTGCCCTTGCTCACGCCGCCCGCCATCACGTCCATCCACTCCACGCCGGAAGCCTGAACGTTCAGCTTATCCCCGAACGCCGCGTCGAGCAGGGGTTTTCCATGTGTCACGGTCCCCTGCGTATCACAGACAGCCAGCTTGTAGATGTCGTCTTCAATATCCAGAAAGCTCTTGACCGTAGTGTGGTACTTGTAGAAAAGTCCCACCTCATTGTAGAATTCTTCGCCCAGATCAAGGTGGTAAACGCCATTCTTACCGCAAACTACCGGGAGAAATCCTCCTTTACACTCGCAAAACCTAACAAGCTCCTCATAGACCTTCCGATCCAGTAAATCACAGCTTACTATCTCGCCCTTATGCACCACACACGCGCCGTTATCGCAGATAAACGACATACGTCTTACATATTCCTCGGGGAACAAATGCTCAAGCGCGCTGTATGTGCGCCCGCTCGAAACCGCGAAGTTTATCCCGCGCTCAAAAAGCGCGTCCAACGTCGTGAAAAAATCCTCAGGCAGCCGCTTTTTATCGTCAAGCAGCGTGCCGTCCATATCGCTTGCAATAAGCTTTATCATACCATCCTCTAATTCAAAAACGCCTGTTTTTTGTTCTCTAAAACTTCTTCGCTGCACAGTAAGACGCAAAATTGGTTTAAAGCGTCCTCAATACAGCGGAAAATATCTTCGGGAATATCCTCGTCGCTCGCCATTTTTTCAAGAGCCGATGTATAAGTCCTTTGGATAAAATTCGACCGCCTTATGCCCATTCTCATACGTACTTCTTCTCCGGTATCAACATTGCACAGGGTATGGCTGTCCTGCTCATATATCCTCAACATCTGCTCTACCAGATCCACGCTGTTCCGAAAAATATAACGCTGGTATACCGACGCTCTTACCATTGCCGACAGGTCTCCGAAGCGCTTATTGAACACCATAAGCAGTGTAAACAAGTAGTCTTCAATTGCGCAGAATTTCTCCGATTGTCCCAACGAAAGCGTCAGGCTGTCCACGTTTGCCGCCGTGAATTTTATTGCGGTATCCAGCGCGGTTCGCCTGCCGTTCATAGGGCAAATATCAATCGGCACGGGAACCTCGTTCTTTAAACCGATTATATAACGTTCCGCCGCCTCGTGCGCCATAAACGGAAAACTGCCGCGAATTCTCACCGCCGTGATCTCCCCGTCAAAAAGCTGTCTTGCATACCGAAAAACCCTTCCATCGAGGTTTTCGCCTGCCGAAAAGCCCAGCATCGCGGGAATATCCGTCTTGATTTTTTTCTTTATATCGCTTAGCGTGATGTGAATATAGTCGAAATCAAACACCTCGCACAGCTTCATAAACATCGGATCCACCAGCCGGAAGATATAACCGACCCCGCTCGGCAATTTGCGAAGCTTCATAAGCGCACGGAAATCCAGCTCGATATATCTGACACCCGCTTCTCTGAGCGCTTGGATATACTTATAGATATAATCGGGGTTTGCGTCATCCCGCAGAGTATACACGCACAAGCTGTTGTCAACCAGCACCGTTTTCATATGTTTGATCCTTTTCTAAAAAATTTAAGACAGGCTGACGCCGCAGTAGAACTTTTTTCGGTAATACGGCGTCGTAATATCCGCAGACATAACGCCCGCTTCACGATCTGATGGGGTAAGGCAAGCAATCATCTTGCCGTCGCCGATGTAAATTCCGCCAAATCCCACATCGGTGTCGGTTTCATCGTAGAAGAACACCAAATCTCCTGACTTCAGCTCGGAAAACTCAATCCTTCCACCCATATTCGATTGCTCTTTAACGCTGCGCGAGCAATTCTGGAAGCCGTTTTCACGCAGTACATAGTAGATGAAGCCGGGATTATCAAATCCGTCGGAATTGCTTCCGCCCATCACGAACGGCACGCCGATAAGCGAGCTTGCCGTAGCCACAATGCTCTCCGCGGCGGAAAACTCTCCGTTTGGGTTTGACGCAACAGAGCCGGTGGATATGTCGGTTGATGAGGGGGCGGGATCGCCGCTATTATCCGATACATCCGTAGAAAAAGCCGAACTGCTTTCCGGAGAACTCTCCCCGCCGGCAGAGTCGTGATAGTCCGATATGTATCCGGAGCTGCCGCCCCAATTCGGAATATCATCCGAATTTGAGGTTCCCCCCGTCTCCTTTGCTAATCCCGCCAGGATCACCGCTGCAATAACACCGACAGCAACCAAAGTAACAACGACTATAATCAGAATATTATTTTTCATTTTTTCTCCCCAATAATTCAACAAAAACGATTCTATAGTTAAAAGTCAGTATCATACGGCATTTCAGAAAGCATTGACCGGGGCTTTTCCCTTTCGGTATGGTTTTCCGGCTTTTCCTCCCGTTTCTTGCAAGAGAGCGCCATTAAATCGGTTTTTTCTCAAAGCGGAACCACCTCCAAAGCATCGTTAATTATCGTAACACGCGACCTTGTTGCCACCTCGGAAATTTCCAGCGTCAGAAAATTTATTACGAATTTAGAACCAGGGTATATCGTGCCGGTACAGATCGCGCTGAGATTATCCTTGTTCTTGATATCTTCCTCAAGTTGAGTCAGCTTCTCTTGGATCTGCGTCCTTCTCATCGAGTGGAAGAGCTTATTCTGCGTCTCAATGCGGAACTGCTTTTGCTGCGCGTCTGTCAGGACCCCGCCCTGCGCCTGTTTTCTCTGCTTGAGAAAAGCGAGGTTTTTGACCGCCATATCAAATATTCTTATTGACTCGTTCAGATTTGCCTCCGCCTCGCGTTTTCTCAGAAAGAGCACCGAGCCGTCTCCGACATACACTTCGGTGGGAGTATACTTCACCGAACCAATTACACCCGCGTTGATGTCGTGCATTGAGGTGACCTTGCCTCCGCAGATAACTCCTTTAGGTCCTTTCGCGGTCAGTGCGCCGTAGCAGAAAACGTCACAGAACGCGAATTGCTTGGAACTTACGTTTCCTTTTGAAAAAATCTCCGCATTCTCGCAAAAGCCTATATCGGCATTTCCATCGCAGGTGATCTTGGAGTTTATGACGCCGCCGACAACAGTCACGTCCTTGCCGGCAATAACCTCGCCGCCGAACACGCTTCCGTCAATTCTGACGTTCTTGCCCGCATTTACCCTAAATCCCTCCATAATATTACCCTTGATATGTACGTCGCCCAGAAAGTTTATATTGCCTACGGAAACATCCAGATCCGTTTTGATCGTAACACATTCCTCAACCTGAAAGCAGCCGTTTCCGAATATAATATGCCCATCGCACGCGGCAATAATTTTCAGCCCGTCCAATGTAACCAGCGTATTCTTACCAAGCGAGACCTTCGGCTGAGCGCCCGCCTCCGCAGGGATTTCTTTTCCGAAAATATCCTTTCCCGGAATACCCTCGGTAGGCATCACAATATCCGCTATCACATCATTCTTCTGGATAGGAACTATAGCGTTAAGCTCGTGGTAATCCGCAATTCCGAACTCATTCTGACGAGGCTTAAGCTTATGTTCCTTGTCAAAGCGGAAGTTGATATATCCGTTCTGTCCCTTTTTCGGCTCGACATATCGTGCAATACACGTGGGAACCTCATAGACCTTATGGTCTACAATTCTCTTAATGGCGTCATAATCGATACCTGTATCAATACCGGCTCGCTTGATCGCGTCTGTAACCATATCAACAGTAATCTGCGCACCGCCATTTTGCGGCGCATGGAGAATAACTCTTGCAGTATGTCCGCTTTCCTCGATGGAAAGTTCAACTCTGCCGTCAAGCTTTATACCATTATCAACTGCCATGATACCGCCCCCAGTCATAATAGAATACTTCGTATATTTAATGAGAATGTTCTTTAATTCTGTTTTCCAGTATGCCGATAACATCCGCGAGGCTGTCCGCCTTTTCGTAAACCACGTCCAAAAGCTCCGCATCCGGCTGCGTCAAATCCGGCACCATCACAGTCACGCACCCCGCGCTTGCCGCTGACCTTACCCCATTCGGCGAATCCTCGAGAGCCATACATTCTCCCGTTCTCAAATCCAATTGCTCCGCCGCATACAAGTAAATATCGGGACTTGGCTTCCCCTTTTTCACCATGGCGGCACATATTATCTTATCAAATCTGCCGAAAATACCCACTTGTGTAAGATAGTCTCTTGCGCGCTCGTAATCGGTTGCTGTACACACGGCAGCGGGAATTCTGCGATCGTTCAGATAATCGAGAAGCTTGACAACGCCCGGTTTCAGCTCAAGGGGATTATGCTTGAGGTACTCCCGCATCAGCTCCATACGCCTGCCGCGCACCTTGAGGTAATCGAAATCTTCACCGAACTGTTTATTTAAATAAGGTATAGCGTAGCTTCTGTGCAGAGAACGCAGGTGCAGGGCATTTTCTCGTGTCATCGGAAAACCCATCTCATTAGCCGCTTGTACCCAGAACCGCACCAACAGCTTCTCGGTATCCAGAATCAATCCGTCCATATCGAAAATAACCGCTCTTATCATACCACAGTCTTTCTTAACAAATCTAAAGTTTATGCCATACCTATTCAGTTATCATTATAGCACAATTTCATAAAAAAGTCAACGATATTTTGCGATATTCTGTATATAATTGTATTTATGCAAAAAAACCACGGTTTTTGTAAAATTTTTCTCAAAAAGCCCTTGAAATTTCTATGTAAATGTGGTATACTTGAAAAGTATGGTATTTTAAATAATTGGAGGACCTCACATAATGAATATTTTTGAGATTGTAAGTGCGATCGTTCTTATACTCGCGTGTGTATTTATAGTAGTTGTTGTTTTGATGAAGGATACAAAGACGCAGATGTCACAAAGTATCTCGGGTACGTCTTCTGACAGCTTCTTCCAGAAGAACGCCGGAAGAACCAAGGAAGCGCGCCTTAACAAAGCCACCATTGCGGCTGTTATTTTGTTTTTTGTTCTGGCGTTGGCGGTCAATGTAATTAACGTATACGGTCCCAAGAAGGATGACAGCGAATCGGAAACTTATGTTACCGACTCAACAAGTGACGTTTCTGATATTTCGGATAGTTCGGACAGTTCCGATACCTCGGATAGTTCGGAGGGTACGGA